>DASXQB010000001.1:0-1504 GCA_036493295.1 Polyangia bacterium
CGAAGCACTTGAACCATTTGAAAAACAGCTCGATCTGCCAACGCAGGCGGTAGACGCCGCCGATCGCGTGGGCTGCAACGGCATCGGCGTCGATCAGCGTGGTCAGCAACTTGATCGTCTCGGGCTTGCCCTGGCGGCTGGTGGTGACGATCGTCACCAATCGGAAGGTTTCTGTTGGGGCATCGCGGCCGGTCAGTTCGACCAGCTCATCGGCGACCACGCCGGCCTCGACATCTTTAGCCGACAGCGGCAGCGTGCGCAGGACGCGCGTTGCCGGGGCATTGGCCCGGACCCGCAGCACCAGATCGCTGCCGACGGCCAGCACCGGCTTGATGAACGCCGTGAAGTCCAGGAAGTTGCGATCGACGACATAGAGTACGCTGGAGAGAAGGTCCCGGGCGACCGCCGCCGGCTCGGATTCGCCGTCGTCGCCGCTGACGCTGACGACTTGCGGCGTCCAACTGTCGACGTCCATCTGCACGTTGACGCGGACCTGCCCCTGCTTGCGGCCGTTGCTCTTTGTGTGATGAAGCGCCCAGGCGACGTCGGCGGCGATGTTCAGGTACGTGCCGTCAGCGGCGATGATCCGGCTGGCGATCGCCTCTAGGTCTGCATCGCCGCGACCCAGGCTCGGGCAGCGGGCCAGCAGCTCCTTGATCAGCGGCCGCAGGCGGTGCGGATCGAATGCGGCCAGCGCGTCGGCGGTGGTCGAGCGGGCCAGTCGTTGCAGGTCCAAGTGTCCGCGGAAGTCGCCACAGCCTTCGATCTGGCGGAGCGAGCGGGCCATCGGTTCGAAGAACGCGAGCAAGAGGCCGAGGATCAACTGGTCGGCGTGGAGCCTGGTGTTGCCGTGAGCGTGCGGATCACGCAGTTGATGAAGGTGTTGGCCAAAGGTTGTGCGGGCGTGAGCTAAGGCCAGCCGCTGGTCGCGTGTGGTCGGCAGACAGGAAGTTGGCGGAGCGGTCGTCACCCGCCATGACTATGCCAAGGAGCATGCGTCAGCGCAAGATCAAATAGTTGCTATTGTCACGGGTGTGAATGCCGGACAGTTCTGGCGTCCCGCCCATGCATCTGTAGAGCTGGAGCGCTGTCCAGGCACTGAAGAATCAACCGGGCATGGGCGAGACGCCCATGCTACGGGCGCCGCGTCGCTGCCTGCCGCTGGCGATGAAAGGCGTTGATCAGCAGCAGGACGAGAATCAAAACACAGCCGGTTTTCCAGAGAAACAGCCCCCATGGCCGCCACCACTCGTTGCCGTTTTCGGCCTCGAAGTAATCGGAGACGCCGAAGACCAGGAGCGTCGCTCCGGCGATCAGGCAGTCCCGCCGTGTCGCTGCCTGCCGCCGGGCCGCGATGATGAGGAAGACGATCCCCATCGCTGGCCAAAGCGCTGTCTCCACGTAGTTGAAGATTCGCGCGGCGTCACGCAGCGGATCATCCTGCAGCGAAGGCATCTCCGGATTCTACATACCAGTTGAAGTGCACAACGAACTGAACAATTCG
>DASXQB010000002.1:0-7274 GCA_036493295.1 Polyangia bacterium
GAAGGGATGCTCAAACGAGTCGCGGCGGAAAAGCTCGTGCTGGTTTCGACGGGCGGCTCGGACTGGCTCGCCGGCTCCGGCAAGCTCGAGAAGGTGGAGGGCGGCTTCCGCATCACGGGCCGCAAGATCTTCGGCAGCGGCGGCATGGGCGCCGATCTGTTCCTCACGATGGGGATCTACGACGATCCGAAGGACGGCCCCACGATCATCCACGTGCCCGTGCCCATGAAGGCGGAAGGCGTGAAGATCCTCGAGACGTGGAAGGTGCTCGGCATGCGGGGCACCGCTTCGAACGACATCATCCTCGAAAACGTGTTCATCCCCGACGCGGCCACCGGGTTGAGGCGCCCGGTCGGCAAGTGGCACCCGATGATGCACACGGTAGCGATGATTGCGCTGCCGATCGTCTATGGCGCATACCTCGGTGCGGCCGAGGCCGCCCGCGACATTGCCCTCTCGATTGCGCGCAAGAAGAACGACGAGGCGATCGCGTATCTCGTCGGCGAGATGGAGAACCAGCTCGTGACGGCGCAGATCGTCCACGCGAGCATGGTCGAGATGGCCGCCAAGGAGAAGCCAGGCAAGGAGACGACGTCCGCGATGCTGGCGCGCCGGACCGTGATAGGGCAGGCGATCCTCAAGACGGTCGACAAGGCGATGGAAACCGCGGGCGGCGTGGGCTTCTTCCGTGAGACCGGCCTCGAGCGCCTGTTCCGCGACGTCCAGGCCTCGCGGTACCACCCCGCGCCCGAGAAGACGCAGACCCGCATCACTGGCCGCTTGCTGCTTGGCCTCGACATCGACGGATAGTCCTCCCTCCGATTGATTGGCCCGCCACTCAGGGGAAACGGAGTGTGCGGGATGGGGTACCGATCTGGATTTGGTACGAGGAGAGGAATCGTTCGCGGGCCAGTCGCTGCGCCTCGCGGTGTTCGGGGTGCTCGCGCCAGGCGCGCTGGGCCTCCTCCGACTCGAACTCCACTATGGTGACGGTCTCGCCATCCGCGGCGGCGAAGTCTTTGTATGAGATGAACCCCGGCATCTGGATGGCCAACTCATGCATCCGCGCACCCAGCATCTCCAGAGCGGCCGACTCCACGTCCGCGCGCACCCGGCTTCGAAAGATGGTCACGATCATGGCAGCGTCTCTTCCCTTCGCTGCTACGCCGGTGGCAAGCGCCCGGTTACGTTGCAGATGCAATTAGATGCGATTGTGGTCCGGCGGGTCCATGAAGCGTGGCCCTTGCCAGACCGCCACGGCTACCCGCGGGTGATGCAGACTTCGGACAGCGTCATTCCAGCGAACTTCGCCGTGGCCGGGTTGCTGGTGGCCCCGCAAGCGTCGTCGCCCACCTTCACAGCCGGCAACGTGCCCAGCGCTCCTGAAGAAGGGCCCTGACCTGCGGCCGCGCCGTCGATGCGAATGGTCAGCAAGCCTCCCACGCGGGCCACGGCGACATCGTGTGGCTGGCCGTCGTTGATTTTGATCGTGGACTCTACCGTCTGATAGGAGGGATTGGTGTTGGCATCGGTCTCGACCAGAATCGTACCGGTGGCGGTCTGGCGAATGTCCCAGAAGAGGCCCAGGAAACAGGTGCTTCGTTGGTTCAAGAGCGCTGCCCAACCCATCTGCGTCGTCACGACGTGAAACGAGATCCTGAAGTCGCCGGTGCCGACGTTCGAGAGGTCTCGGGCCGCTCCTCCCAGGCAAGCGCCGGCATCGGGGGACGCCCGACCGGCCTCATGGGTGTCGACCGGGCGAGGCAAGTCGGCCGCGCTGTCCGTCGCCGCGTCGTCGCCACCGGAGTCGGCCAAGGGAGGCAAGTCGAGGGCACTGTCCAGCCTCGAGCCGCCGTCACCCTCGGTCCCCAGCCCGCCCGTCCCGGTGTTGTCGCCACCCGTACCGTCGTCGCCACCGCTGCCCGAGCCACCCGTTCCCGTGGTGACAGCACCACCGTCAATATCCGGCCCAGCGCCGCCGGATCCGGGCGATCCCGGATTATCGCGAGGGCCGGCACCTTTGAACTGTTCGGCACCGCAGCCCAGGATCAATCCGACAACCGCTGCCAGACAAACCATGCGCGTGGATTTGCCCCCGCCCTGACCTCCGTCGCTGCTGTGCATCGTGTTAACTCGGACCGACACGCGCGTACAGGAAACAGGACGCCGGCGGTAAGACCTAACAGGCAGTTTTTCCAAAAAACTTTGCCGTTCAGATATCGCAACCCGTCGCACAGGTAATCATCCAGTCAATGCCCCTGGATCCGACGGCCTGCCTGATGCACGGCGTCCCTCCGATCGACCGCCGCCGTCCCCTTCCAAGAAAAAGCGCGCCACTTTTCCCCCGTTGCACAACCTTTGGACAGCAACGCATGAAAAATACGCGTTCTTTTCGAAATCTGGTGGCCTTGACCGTGACTGCTCTGGCCGGCTCCGGCGGCACCGCGTGCACCGGAGCCATCGGCCCGCGGCCGGGGCAATCCTCGGTGGTTCCAACCGGAGGCAGCAACGGCACCGGCAACAACGGCGGGGGTGGCAACAACGGCGCGGGGGGAGCGACCAGCCTGGCGCTTGTGCCAGGACGATCGCCCCTGCGGCGGCTCACGCGCACCGAGTACAACAACACTGTGCTCGCGCTGCTCGGCGACACCAGCCAACCCGCGTTGCAATTCGAGCCGGACACCCTCGCGGATGGATTCACCAACAACGCCGACACGCAGAACGTCGATACGACGTTGGCGCAAGAGTATCTGGGCGCCGCCGAGGCTTTGTCCGTAACCGCGACCAAGAATCTGAACGCTCTTCTCGGCTGTGACCCGACGGGGAACGAGGCTGTCTGTGTCCGCAGCTTCGTCACCCAGTTCGGCCAGCGGGCCTGGCGCCGGCCGCTGGCCGCGCCCGAAATTGACAGCCTGGCGGCGGTCTACACCAAGGGGCGCGCCGATTTCGACGTCCCGACCAGCGTGCAGACGGTCTTGCAAACCATCCTGCTTTCCCCGGGCTTTCTTTATCGGCCTGAGTTCGGCGATCCGGCGGCGCCCACCACGGCGGCGATCGTTCCGCTGACTTCGTGGGAGATGGCTTCCCGCCTGTCCTATTTCCTCATCGGGTCCATGCCCGACGCGGATCTCTTCACGGCGGCGCAGCAGGACGCTCTGCGCACGCCGGCCCAAGTGGCGACGCAGGCGCAGCGCCTGCTCGCTGCCGGTAACACCATGGCGCAAGATCGAATGGCGCAGTTCTTTGTCGAATGGATGCAGGTCTCCACTGTCGATCGCATGCAAAAAGACGTGACCGTCTTTCCGGAGTTCACAATGGATCTGGGGGCGGCGTTCAAGGAAGAGACCCAGAGCTTCGTCAAGCACACGCTGTTTGGTGGCCCGGGCGATCTGGGGACCTTGTTGACGGCGCCTTATTCCTATGGCCCGGCGGCGGTCGCCAGTCTGTACGGTTTGCCGCCCCCGACCGGCGGCGGCGACAGTCGGTTCGATCTTGATCCGACCCAGCGCGCGGGGCTTCTCACCCAGCCCGCCTTCCTGTCGACGTTCGCCAAGGCTGATACCACCGAGCCCGTGCAGCGAGGGAAGTTCGTTCGCGAAAGCGTCCTGTGCGGCGTGGTCCCCGCGCCCCCGCCGAACGCGAACATCACTCCACCGGTGGTCACGCCGGGAAGCACCGCCCGCCAGCGCTTCACGCAGCACCGGGCCGACCCGGTCTGCGCCACCTGCCACGCCCTGATGGACCCGATCGGGTTGACGATGGAGAACTACGACGGCCTGGGCAAGTGGCGTGATCAGGAGGGTGGCCAGCCGATCGACGCCTCGGGCATGTTGACCGGCACCGACGTCGACGGTCCGTTCGTGGGCGCGGTGGCCCTGGCGAAGAAATTGTCCGCCAGCGACCAGGTCAGCGCTTGCATGGTCAAACAATTCTTCCGCTTCGGCTTCGGGCGCTTCGAAACCGCCGACGACGATCCGACCATTCAGAAACTGGCTTCACAGTTTCAAACGGACAAACGCCAGATTTTGAATCTCGCCGTTGCGATGACTCAAACGCCTGCGTTCCTGCAGCTGCAGGTGGTGCGCCCATGAAAAAACTCAGCCGTCGTACCTTGCTTCGCGGCGCCGGTGGCGTCGCCATCGGCCTTCCTTTTCTCAGCGCCATGATCGGCCCGCGGCGCGCGCGCGCGGCGGGCGCGGTGGCCAAGCGGTTCATCGTCTTCTTCAGCGCCAACGGCACGATCATGAATGCGTGGAAGCCCACTGGCAATGAGACCACGTTCACCCTGTCCAACATCTTGAGCCCGTTGCAGAGTCACATTCCCGATATCTTGATCATGCCGGGACTGAACAATGAGATGTCTTACACCTCGCCGGGCGGCAACCCGCACGATCAGGGAATGGGCACTCTGATGACCGGGGTCGGAATGAAGATCGGACCCAGCGGTCTTGGTCGCGCCGGGCACATCGTCGACGGATCGTCCGGCGGCCCGTCGGTTGATCAGGTCATCGCCAAGGCCATCGGCGGCAGCACCAAGCTGTCGTCGCTGGCGCTGGGGGTTGATTCGACCAGCACCATCCTCGAACCGATGGTGACGCGACTGACGTATCGGGATTCCTACGATCCGATCACGCCCATGGACGACCCGGGCAAGGTCTTCACGACTCTGTTTGGCGACACCACCGCCAGCCAGGCCGACATGCTGGCGCTGCAAAAACGGCGCGGCACCGTGCTGGACTCTGTGCTTTCCAGCTACACGTCGCTGATGACCAAGGTCGGCGCCGATGACCGCAGCAAGCTGGACCATCACGTCACGTCGATCCGCGAGCTGGAAAAGGAGATCAGCAGCATGAACACCGGCCAGAGCTGTCACGGCGCCGTGCCGATTGCGCCAACCGTCAGCTTGACACCGCGGGCTTGTCTGCAGGACGGGCGGCCGGCGACGTGCGTGGGGGATTTCCCGGCGATCGGAAAGGCCCAGATGGATCTTCTGGCGTTGGCGATGGCGTGCGATCTCACCCGCGTGGCGACCTTGCAATGGTCGATCGCCGAGAGCCCGGTCGTTCACACCCAGGTGATGGCCAGCGGCGAGCATCACCTGATGTCGCACGATTCGACCAAGTCGGCGGACCTCACCCGGGTCAACAACTGGTTCGCGCAGCAGCTCAGCTATCTGTTGGACAAATTGAGCGCCACCACCGATGACAGTGGAACCTCCGTGCTGGACACTTCAGTGGTGGCCTGGATGAACGAGCAGCAGGATGGCTTGACCCACGATCGACACAACCTGCCCGTTGTTCTCGCCGGCAAGGGCGGCGGCAATATCCGCCCCGGGCGTTTCGTGACTTATAATGGGCAGCCGCACAATCAATTGCTGGCGGCGTTCCTCAACATGTTCGGGATCACCGCCACCTCGTTCGGCGATCCGCGGTACACGGGCGTTCTGACCGGCCTCAGCTGAACGCCCGTTGTCGCCGCTATTTCACGTCGGCCTCCGATTCGTTCATGATCTTCACGCCGGAGATGTTCACGCCGCAGGGGGGGAACTCGTTCGGCGTGAAGAAATTGTCTGACAGCTTCGAATAATAATTGTCGCCGTCTTTCAGCGTGGTGTCGTCGGCGGCCGGGATCGGCACCGAGATCTTCTGCGGCAGCACCTTGCCCTGCAGCCCCTCGATGACCGCCTTGGTGGCGATGGCCGCCAGCCCGGGCGACTGTCCCAGCGACAGGCCCTTCATTCCTTTGGCGTGGTACTTGGCGATCAGCTTGCGCGCGCCGTTCTCGGCTTCTGTCGCCACCGGGATCGGTTTATGGCCGGCGTCCAGCAGCGCGCGAATGGCGCCCGTCGAGCCGCCCTGCACCATCATGGCGTCGAACTTGTGGTGAACAGCCAGCGCGTCGGCCACCGCCTTTTGCGCCTTACCGTCGTCCCAGCTTCCCACCACCTCGGTGATTTCGTATTTCTTGCCGTCCATGATCTGATGGAACCCGGCGTGGCGGTCACGCTCGGTCGAGTTCCCCTGCAGGCCGCGCACCTCCAGCACCTTGCCCTTGCCTTTGAGGAGCTTGTCCAGGAACACGCCCCACTGCTTGCCCATCGACAGCTGGTCTTCGTTGACCTCCATGACTTTGTCAGTGTCGAGGACGTTGTCGAACGGGACGATGATGACGCCCTTCTTGTCGGCCAGGCGAATGACCCGGTCAAAGCCCTCGGGGCTGACCGCCAGCGTGACGATGCCGTCGTAGCCTTGATTGATGAAGTCCTCGATGGCCCCTAGCTGCGCGGCGATGTCCGTGCCCGTCGAGACGACCTTGAACTCTTTGATCAGCGGCGCCACCGCCGGATCTTTGGCGTACGCCTTGGCCGTCTTCACCATCTGGATGCGCCAGGCGTTGCCCACGTACCCGTTGACCAGCGCGATGCGAAATGGCGGCTTCTTCGCCGGCCACTGCAAATACTTGGTGTCCTTGCTCCAGGGCGCGAAGCACTCTGGCAGGTAACCGGGGCCGGAAACCACTTTCGGGCCGGCGCCGCTGTCGTCGGTCGCGGGGGCGGGCTTGGGAGCCTCTTCGGTCTTGGCAGGCGCGGGCGCGGGAGCCGGCGCTTCGCTCTGCTTGTTGCATCCAAGGGCACTGCTGACCAACAACGCGAAGGCGACGGCGGACCAGGTTCTCTTGCGCATGGGAGTGTCCTTTCAAAGAGCGAACAGGTTCGGAGGTAGGCCTTGCACATCGTCAAGCTGGAGGAGAAAAGCGGCGCCGGCCTGCGGATCGGCGAGCCGCTCGGCGGCAGTCAGGTTGTAGTTGGCGCTGGTGACGAACAGCGAACACAGATCCGCACCGCCGAACGCGGGACACGTCGGGCGGCGGGTCGGCATCTCGACCACGCGATCGATCTGGCCGTCGGGGGTGTAACGGGTCAGCCGCCGGCCGTCCCACTCGGCGTTCCACAAGTAGCCGGCCGCATCGACGGCGCTTCCGTCGGGAACACCGGCCTTGACTGTCGCAAACGGCCGCCAGTTCTTGGGCAGGTGGTGCTGGTCCAGATCGGCGCATTCGATGACGCCGGTCTTCGAATCGGCGAAGTAGATGCGCCCGCGCTGCCGATCGAACGCGAGGCCGTTGCTGATGGTGATGCCGTCGCGCACGCAGCGCGCCTCGCCGTCGGCGTTGACTCTCCACAATCGCCCGCTGGGTGCGGCCTCGTCGACCTGCATCGATCCCACCCAGAAGTGTCCCCAGGGATCGGGCTTGCCGTCGTTCAGGCGGTTGCG
>DASXQB010000003.1:0-4559 GCA_036493295.1 Polyangia bacterium
CCAACCCACGAAGGGAAATGCCGTCCGCGAGGGGCTTTCCGCAAAGATCCTTTGAACAGGTGGGCTGTTTTTTCTTTTGGCCAGCTGCTCGGCAGTCGTTGCATACCGCCGAGCCACAGAGCACCGCATGGATTCTAATGACCTGTGCGTCAGCGTGGGCTCCGAGCATCGGAGAAAGAGGCGTGTTGTAGTGAGGACGCCAGAACAATCCGGGCGCCGCCGCGAATAGCTGGCCGGCCACGCGCCTGATTAGCCAGTACGTGATCACCGTTTCGACCGAAGTGTCCGTGCACACCCGAATCGTTTTGAGTCGGCTCTCCAGGTCCGTCACGGGTTGGTTTCCTCCTGAAGAGGACCACTTGGGGACCACTCGCTTAGGTTGCGGTGTTGTCCGCTGTCCCTGTCCATGCCGACAAAGCAGAATATCGACGCTTGTTTAGAACTAGTGGAGCTGAACGGGATCGAACCGTCGGCCTCCTCAATGCCATTGAGGCGCTCTCCCAGCTGAGCTACAGCCCCTCCACCGGCTTGCGCCGGCAGGCGAGTAACTAGCAGTCCGCCGGAGGAACGTCAATATCGGGTCAATAGCGAGCAAGACTGGCGAAGAGATTCTCGAAGCGGGGCTGGCCGCGCAGCCGGTCCCAGTCGTTGGCCAGAAAAAGTTCGCGCTGGGTGAACGGGTCCAGGCGCTGGAGCAGATGGGCCTCGAGAAAATTCAGCGCTTGATTGTCGTCGCCCAGCGCGGCGGTGCAGGTGGCCATCGCCAGGGCGTTCACCGGCTCTTGCTGTTGGTCGGTCGAAACCTGACTCAAGGCCAGCCGGGCGGCTGCGCGCGCGCCGGCGGCGGCATGGGCGGCGCAAAGCAAGAGGTGAATCTCCGATTGCACGGCGATCGGCAAAACCTCGCCGGCGCGCAAGGCGTCGTCGAACGACTGGCGGGTGCGCGCGTACAGCTCGTCGGGCACGGCCCCACTGTTGGCCCGCACCACCATCATCTTCGTGCGCAGCAGACGCGCTCGCTCGAGGGTCATGGCGCGAACGACGGATTCGGGTTGGCCTGGGCGCGGCAGATCCAGATTGGCCAGCATCACCGACCGCTGTCGCTCGCGTTCGGCTTTCTGAACCGCGCGCTCCAGCGCCACGCCGGGATGGACCCGCAGTTCAGTCGACCACTCGAGGACCGCCTGCTGATAAAACGACGCGGCCTCGGTCCAGTGCTGCTGGCGATCCTGACCAACGCCCATTGAAAAGGTTCGGCCAGCGACGGCGCGCTCGATCGGGCGGCCGACGGAGACGGTGGCGGTCAGCGCGGCGGTACGGCCCGCCGTTATGGTGGCGCTCGCGCTGATCGGACCGTCCGCGCCCGCATCGCTCAGCAACGCCAGCGCCAGCGCCAGCGACACCGCCATTGGCCCCACGTTCACGACGGCAGCCTAGCATCCGCGCCGAGGCTGGCGAATGCGATCGCGCGGCACGCTCGTGTTACGGTGATAGTGGTGCTTACGGTCGGCGGGCGGTGGCCGCTTGTGGCGGCAAGGGGTATTTTCTCGTCGACGCTGCTCGCCCTCGCCGTCACCGTCATGGCGCTCGCCGGTTGCAGCGCGGGCGGCAGCCACGGCGCGGGCGGCGGCTCGCCGCAGACGCCTTCCAGCGCCGCCAGCCAGTTTGCCGTGCTTCAGCGCGCCGAGTCCGGTCCCATTTTGGCGCTGGCCTTTCACGCGCCGCACCTGTGGGTGGGAACCGCGCGCGGCCTGCGACGGCTGCACGTCGACAAAGGGACGTACGATTGGGTCGACGAAGACAGTGGCCTCCTCGGGCGTCGGGTCTCGGCGCTGGCCGTTGATCAAACCGGCGCGGCCTGGGTAGCGACCGAAGCGGGCGTCGGTCGGATCACTGTCACCGGTGAGGACGATTTTCACTACGAGCCGCTGGCGCCGGTGGCCGGCGTGGCAGCGCTGGTCCCGCTGCCGGGTAGCGCCGGCGGGGCTTGGGCGGGCGGCGCGCACGGCCTTTTTCGGCTGGACGGGCGCAGCTGGCGCCCGGTGGCGTCGCTGCGCGAGGTTCCGGTCAGCACGTTGGACCTGGACCCCGACGGGCGCGCGGTCTGGGTCGGCACGCGCCACGCCGGTCTTTTCCGCGTCGCTGGTCAGCAAGCAACGCCGGTGCGCTGGTCGGGCGGCGAAGGTGACGGCGCCAGCGACGAGATCGTCAGCGCGGCTCGCATTCCGCAGGGCCCATTGCTGCTGGCGGTGCGCAGTACGGCTGGCGCTCGGGTGGTCTTCGTCCCGACGGACACCGGCGACGCGGAAGTCTTTCGCCCGCACCCCGAGGTGCCGATCGCCGCCGTGATCGTCGGCGGCGGCCAGCGTGGACCGACGGTGATTGCCGGTCTGCCGGGCGCCGAGCGGGTGTACGCATTGCGGGAGCTAGCGCCCGCCGAATCGCCGCCCAAGGGTGGCTTCAGACTGATCTCCACCGCCATGGGCGGACGACGCTACAGCGCCGATCCGATGCCGTTGCGGCTGCCGCCCGATGTCTCGGTGGCGCTGGCTGGCGGCGACAGCCTCTGGCTCGGAACGCAGGCCCGCGGCGTGGCCCGCGCCGCGGCCGACGGGCCACAGTTTTTGGGATCGGGCGAGCTCGTGGGCGACGCCGAGCGAATCCGGGTGGCCTGCGCCGCGCCCGAGCGCTGCTACGTCCTGGCCGGCGGCGACCACGCCTGGATCACCGACGGTCGCGCGTTTCGCGAAACCCGTCTGGGCGAGACCGACGCGGGCCGCGTCCTGGGCGTCGCTGTCGATCGCACCGGCACGCTGACCGGCGTGGTCGCCGAACCAGGCTTCGGCGGGTTGATCCTCACCCGACCGGTCGGCAGCGGTGCAACGACCGCGACAGGCGCCGATCCGTGGCGGCCGGCCAAACGCCTGTCGCTGGATCTGGCTGACGGCGTGCCCGAAGTGGCGGTCGCCTCGCTGTCGCCCGACGACGTCTGGTGGCTGGGCGTGCGGGTGCGGGACGCCGCCGGCGCCGCCGTCGGATTCCGGGTGATCTGTCTGGCATTGCCTTCGCTGGAACAAAATCAGCCGACCTTCGGGAAGAGCGGCCGCATCCCCGCCCTCGAACAGAGGGTCTTGCCAAACGACGTCAATGGCCTGCTGGTCGACGGTTCGTCGATCTGGTGGTCATCGGGCAGCGGCCTCGGGCGCTGGCAAGTGGGCCAGCCGCGGCCGCAGAAGTGGGGCGAGGACACCGGCCTTGAAAGCGAAGCCGCTCACGTCGTGGCGCTGGGTCCGGACGGTCAGGTCTGGGCCGGCACCTCGGCCGGCGTGGTTCGTTTCGACGGCCGCCGCTGGCGTAGCGTCGGCAGCGAAGCGAAAGTTTCGGTTTTTGGCCTGACCCGCGATGGTCAGCTGCGTTTGTGGATGGCGACCGCGAAGGGCCTGCGGGTGATCGACAGCGCGGAGGTCGGGCGTGGCGAATCAGGAACGATGATCGTGACAGACGCCATGCGTGACGTCACAATCGACCGGTACGGCAGGGTCTGGGGGTTGGGCGGGAACGCGATCACGTTTGTTGATCCATCCCGTACCGCGTTGAAGAGTCAGCCTAATTAGCGAGGTTGTCGATGGCCACCACAGCGACGGTGTTGACGCGCGGCTTGCCAAATTCTGATACTGTGTTTCTGTGAGCGCCAATACTGAAATGAAGCCTCCATCGGACCCGGAGATTCCCGACGTCCTCCCGTTGCTGCCGATCCGGGACCTGGTGGTTTTCCCGTACATGATCGTCCCGCTGCGGGTCACCCGCCCGGTGTCGATGGAAGCCGTGGCCAAGGCACTGGAAGCGGAGGAGCGCCTGTGTTTCCTGGTGGCCCAGCGCGATTCGTCCGAAGACGACCCTTCGTCGTCGTCGTTCTACCGCACCGGCACCATCGGCATGATCATGCGCATGCGCAAGCTGTCCGAGGGCGGCTTGAAGATCTTGGTTCAGGGCCTGTGCCGCGCGCGCATCTCGCGCTTCATCTCGGAAAGCCCGTGCTATCGGGTGCGCATCGATCGCCAGGAAGATCCGCCGTCCGCGCGCTCGGTGGGGCACGAAGGGCTGCTGCGATCGGTGCGGCAGAACATCGACAAGCTGACCAACCTGGGCAAGTCGGTGCAGCCCGAGCTGTCGATGGTCGTTCAGAGCGTCGACGATCCCGGCCGCATGGCCGACCTGGTGGCGTCGAACCTGACGCTGAAGGTGGCCGAGGCGCAGGAGCTTTTAGAGCTGGATTCGCCGGCCGATCGGCTGACCCGGGTCAACCATTCGCTGGAAAAAGAGATCGGCATTCTGGAAGTGCAGTCGCAGATCCAGACGCGCGCCAAAGAAGAGATGTCCAAGACCCAGCGCGACTATTACCTGCGCGAGCAGCTGCGCCAGATCCGCAACGAGCTGGGCGACGGCGACGTGCACGGCGAAGAGATGGACGAGCTGCGGGCCAAGGTGTCGCGCGCCGGCCTGTCCGAAGAGGCGAAGACCGAGGCGGAAAAACAGATCCGCCGCCTGGATCAGATGCA
>DASXQB010000004.1:0-3339 GCA_036493295.1 Polyangia bacterium
GCGAGAAGCTCCGGAGCGCGAGGCCGACGGTGCGGAGCGCGAGTCGGCGGTCCGTGATGATCGAACTCATCCGCCGCGCCCTGCGGTCCTCAAGTGATGCCGCGTAAGCGCTGGCCTTGAGAGGGAATGCCGTCCAGCCCGGCATCACCCTGCGGTCCGCTCTGGTTCCGGAGCTAACAGAGCGCAAGGGAAACCAATCCTTCACAATCCCTGCGATGAGATTCTAATTCGCCGCCACGCCCAACGCCCGCCCGATCACGAACGTCACCGCAGCCGCTCCCGCGCCGATGAACAGCATGCGCAGTCCGCCCTTCAGCGCGCCCTTGCCCGTGAACAAGCTGGTCGCCGCACCGACAACGAACAGCGTGGCGCCGGTGACGACCAGCGCGCCGATCAGCGCCGCGCGTCCGCCGGTCAATAGAAACGGTAGCAGCGGCAAAAACGCGCCGGTGGCGAACGACACCGCCGACGAACCAGCGGCTTTCCACGGCGAGCCGAGCTCCGCCGGATCCAAGCCCAGCTCTTCACGCGCCAGCGTGTCCAGGGCGTGCTGCGGGTTTTCGATTAAACGCGTCGACACGCGTTGGGCGTCTTCTTTGTCCAGGCCGCGCGCTTCGTAGATCAGCGCCAGCTCGGCGGCTTCCTCGCGCGGGTATTCGGACAGCTCGTCGCGTTCGGCGCTGATCTGGCGTTCGAACATTTCGCGCTGCGAACGCACCGAAACGTACTCGCCCGACGCCATCGAGAACGCGCCCGCCAAAAGGCCGGCCACGCCCGACACGACGATCATCCGTTCGCCGCCAGCCACGCTGGCCGCGCCGGCCACGCCCAGGATCAAGCTGGCGTTCGACACCAGGCCGTCGTTCACGCCGAAGATCGCCGCGCGTAAGCTGCCGTGACCCTTTCCTTGGTGGCGACGGCCAACTTCCTCGACGGTGGTCGGCATGGCGTGGCCGGGGCGCCGGCCATCATAGATAGACAGGCCGCGCACCTTCATCGCCGCCAGCACGCCGCGCATGTGCTGCGGGCCAAACTTTCGTACCAAGGCCGCCACTATCCGGGCGCGACGAGTGGGTTGAAACAAAGCCGGCGCCGCCGTGCCGCTGCCACGCACCTTGTCCTCCCAGATCAAGGCCTGCGCCTCTGCTTCGGCGGCCAGGCGAGCGAACAACTGCCGGCGTTCGGGCGACGCCTCCGCTTCGGCCAGCACCCGGTACAGGAAGGCTGATTCCTTCTCCTGTCCCCAACTATCAACGACGCCCATGTCTTCCACATTACCAGAGGCATCCGGACGCAACGTCGCGCTGCTTGAAAAGAAACGGTGCCGATGCGCCCTGGAAACAAATCGGCAGCGTCCCGGATTTTCTTGGTTTCCTCTCCGAATTATTTTCCGCTGCGCTTCCAATCCGTGAGTAAGCTCTGCCTCCGAGTTGGCGAATGAGCGAAGAGAACACACACGCCCCGTCCCCTGAACGCGCCGGTCTGGCGGCCGTCGCAGCGCAGATCCTCAGCGCCATCGGCCACCAGAACGGCGCATCGTTATCACCGGCGCCGTTGGTGGAAAATTTTCTCCGCTGCACGCGTGATCAATTGTTGGGCTTCGCCAAACGCTTGGGCGTGGGCGGGATCAGCAAACTGTCGAAGGCCGAGCTGGCCGAGCGCCTGCACGGCGTGCTGGCCGAGCTGCCCGCCGCCGCCAGCGGCGAGATCGTCAAAGCAACGGTCACCGCCGGCGAATCGACCGGCGCAGCAGCCAGCGACGGCGTTGGGTTTCCGCCGAAGTACGATCTCGGGCCCGACGCCGAAGAGCTACAGATGCCTCGCCACATTCCGTGGGGCTATGGTCAGGATCGCGTCACCGCGATGGTCGTCGATCCGGATCGCCTGTTCGTCTACTGGGAAGTCACTGACGCCGCGATGGACAACGCGCGGCGCGCGCTGGGCAAAGGCGGTGCGGGCGCCTGGCTGTGCCTGCGCGTGTACGACATCACCGGGCGGCTGTTCGACGGCACGAACGCGCATAGTTATTTTGACCACAACATCGGCCGTGGCGATCGGCAGTGGTTCTTCGACATCAACAAGCCGACGTCCGCGGCGTGCGTCGACATCGGCCTGAAATCGACGGAAGGATTCTTCGTCAAGGTGTCGCGTTCCGGCCGGGTCGAGTTTCCGCGTAGCCAGCCGGTGGGTGGCGGCCACGTCGAATGGATGACCGTCACCAACGCCTCGGGAGAGCCGGGCGCGGCGACGCCAGGAACATCGGCGACAGGATCCGCCGCGGCGCCGGGTCACGGGCCAGTTGGCTCTGAAGTGGCACACGCGGCAGCGGCGCCAGGTGGCGCAGGCGGCGGCCACGACGGAATGGAATCGATCGCCGTCGGCTTTACCGAGCACCAGACCGAACGTCACTGGGAATGGCGCGAGGGCGAGCAGTCGTCCTGGCAGACCGAGCTGGCGTCGATCTCCTGGACCGAGCCGGTGATTCGATCGACGTGGGAGGCGGGCCCATTCAGCTATCCGGTGCAGTCGCCGGTGCTGACCGAAGAACATCACGGCGCCCAGGGACACTTGCACTACCGCACCGAGAACGGCCGCGTGCACATCACGTACGGCCCGTGGCAAGTGGTCATCCGCGGCCTGGGCGCGCGCGCCGAGCGGCGGGTGCTGGCGACCTGGCAGGTGACGCACAGCTGGTCGACGGTGGCGGCGCGCGATAGCACGCCCGTGACCTGGCGGCCGGTGGCGCCCGGCGCATCGGAGTGGATGGTCGAGGGCGGCAGTGAACGGCTGTGGATGAGCGGCAGCGAGCTGCGATTGGGCGGCGGTTCGGAGATGTTCATGCTGGGCGCCAGCGAGCTGCGGCTTTTCGGGGCCAGCGAACGCATGTTCAGCGGCGCGAGCGAATACCGATTCCGCGGCGCCAGCGAGCGCCTGCTGGGTGGCGCCAGCGAGTATCGCTACGGCGGCGCCAGCGAACGCCTGGGGGCAGGCGCCAGCGAATCTTTATTTCGGGGCGCCAGCGAACGCGCGCTGGGCGGCGCCAGCGAACGGGTCATCGGCGCCAGCGAGCAGCACCTGGGCTATCCGGCCGCCGCGGCGCAGGCGAGCGGCACCGACGGGGAACAAGGCTAGCCGTCATGCCAACCGGTTATTTCTCGTTGGTGTTGCACGCCCACCTGCCCTTTGTCCGCCACCCGGAGGATCCGACGGTGATGGAGGAGCAGTGGCTGTACGAGGCCATCACCGGCACGTACTTACCGCTGTTGCAGATGTTCGAAGGCCTGGTCGCCGATCACATTCCGTATCGCTGCACGGTCTCGCTGTCCGCGCCGCTGATGA
>DASXQB010000005.1:0-23875 GCA_036493295.1 Polyangia bacterium
ATTGTCGGTACGCCGGCGACGAGAAAAGCTGATCCATGATCCCGCCGCAGGCGCGCAGATCTTCGATGGTCTCGAACAGCGGGATGATGTTGACCGCCAGGCGCGGCTCTTGCCCCGGCACCAGGAGGCCGGCTTCTTTCAAGAGCAGCGCTACTTCAAAGATGTCGCTGGGCCCGGCCGTCATCGAGATGACGTAGTTGGGGACGGCGCGCGCGCCAAAGCGCTGGTGCAGATTGGCGGCGACGTCCAGCGTGCGCAGCGCTTCGGTGGTCTCGTCGCTGTAGGCCAGGTGCGGCGACACCAGCGGGCGCGACGTGGCCAGCTCGCGCAGCAGCAGTTGCTGCCGTTCTGCCTCGGGCAACGATTCGTAGGTGTCGCGGCCGGTGGCGCGGGCCAGAATCTCGCGCACCACCCGGGCGTGGACCGCGCTGTGCTGGCGCAGGTCCAGCGACGACAGGTGAAACCCAAACACCTCGACCGCGCGCCGCAGCCGGCGCAGGCGGCCCTCCACCACCAGCTCGGCGCCGTCGTTGGACAAAGCCAGGCCGATGACGTCCAGGTCGGTGAGCAGGTCAGCGGGCGTGGCGTACGCTTCGGCCGGGCCCAGCGCCGCATGAGGGGCCGGCGTCTCGCCCGACAGCGCCCGCGCCGTCGCCGCCAGCCGCGCGTAGATCCCGGTCAGCGCGCGGCGAAACGGCTCTTGCTCGCGCGTCAGCGCGCGGTCGGGCGACAGCGCCGCCAGCTTGACCAGTTCGGGCGGGACGTCGACATAGCGAGAGGACAGCGACAGCTCGCTGCCGAGCAAGTGCACCTCGGCAAGATAGTGTTCCAGGATCAGCGCTGCTTGTCTTTGCAGCGCGTGCCCCGTCACCTCGTGCGTGACGTGCGGGTTGCCGTCGCGGTCGCCGCCGATCCAGCTGGCCACGCGCAGGAACGCCCCGACACGCACGCTGCGGCCGAGGGCCGTTTCCAGCTCGGAATAAAGCTTGGGAATGACCTTGAGGAACGTGCTGCGAAAGTAGGCCAGGCCGTTTTCGATCTCGTCGGCGACGGTTGGTTTGACCGCCCGCACCTCGCTGGTCTTCCACAAGATCAGGATCTCGCGCCGCAGATCGCGTTCAATCTCGTCCAGCACCGCCGGCCCCGCTGCACCCCGATCGCGCGCCGCTAGAAACGTCCCGATGGCCCGGTGTCGGTCGAGGATGCTCTTGCGCTGCACCTCAGTCGGGTGCGCCGTCAGCACCGGCTCGACCCGCGCCCGTTCAAAGAACGAGACCATCTTGCGCGTCGACACCTGCGCCGCCCGCAGCCGCTGCAGGGCGAAGGCGATGGTCCCTGGCTTGGGCGGCTGCGCCGTCAATTGGCGGGCGCGGCGGCGGCGATTCTGGTGGACGTCTTCGGCGACATTGGCCAGGTGGTGGAAATAGCTGAACGCCCGCACCACGTGCGTCGCCTGCTCCTGATCCAGCGCGCCGATGGTCTTCTCCAGCGTACGCAAGCTGCCAAGGTCGTGATCGCGGCGGTACTGAATGGCCGTGCGGCGGATGTTCTCGACCAGCGTGAAAATGCGCTCGCCCGCTTGCTCACGAATGGTGTCGCCGAGCAGCCGCCCAAGAAAGCGGATGTCTTCGTGCAGGGCGACGTCCTCGCCTTTCGCTGTCGGGCGTTTCATCAGCGTCGGAGAATCGCACAAGCAGGGCCGCGCGGTTGCCGGAAATTAGCGGTGGCGACCCGAACGGGCGCTGGGAAGGAATGCGCGCGATTTGTTTCAGGATGACCAAGAAGCGACGCCGGCGTCGCGCTATGGCGGGGCGTCGACAAACACGAAGCGGCGAGACGTGCCGATAAGAAAGCCAATGGCCGCGCCGACGAGGGCGCCTCCCAGCGTCGCCAGCGCGAGTTCGCCCTTGCATTCCGCGTCGCAGCCCGCCGACTGCGATCCTTGGGCATTGTCGCTCGCCGGCCGCGGCGGCGCCTCATAGGCGTTGCTGATCACCCACGCGATCCCCACCAGCCCAAGCATCGCTCCGCCGCCAATGGTCGCGCCGATCGCGGCGCCGCGGCCACGGCCGGCCCCCCTCACGGTGAGGCCGGCGACCGCGTAAAGAGGAAGCGTCACCTGCTGACCGCTCTTGAGGTCAAGCGTCAGCCCGCGTGTGTCGACGGCGTTGATCCTGAGGGGAGCATTTCGACCACGAAGCGGTTCGATGGGTGGGGGCATCCCTGGCGCCGCGATCGGCCGGAAGGCGTACCGGATGGCGATCGAGCGGCCCTCCTGCGCGGCGCCGTTGATGAGGGCAATGTCGGCCGCCGACGGCGGGCGCCCGACGACCTCTGTGGTCGAGCACCCTGACACGGCGATCGCGATCGCGACACGGAGGCTGAGGAATTCGCGCATGGTTCTGCGAGATGACGCAACCACTGTGCCACGATTCAATTCTTAGCGGCTCGAACGACCGATGGCGCTGGTTCTGCCAGCGCGCGATGTCGGCTCCGGCCGGTGGCCTTGTGCCCGGCGGCGCCCCGATCCACAGTATGTGTATGAAACGCGCGAATCTTGTGCTTCGTGATGATCTGCTGGAAGAGGCCACCCGCCTCAGCGGCGAGAAGACCTACTCGCGCGTCGTCGAACGTTCGCTGGAAGAGTTCATCGCCCGCCGCAAGGCCCAGCAGATTCTGAGCCTGCAGGGCAGCGGCTTGTGGCAGGGCGAGTTGGCGGAGATGCGTCAAGACGCGCCCGCGCGGCGGGCCCGGCGCCGATGAATCTCCGTTCGCTGGCCGCGCGGACGCGATGATCCTGGTCGACTCGTCCGTCTGGATCGAATCCTTCCGGCGCGGCGGGCGCCGCATCGACGCGCTGGTCTCGCTGGACGACGTCGTCACCTGCCTGCCGGTGGTACAGGAGGTGCTGCAGGGATTTGATGACGATCGAGCCTTCGGCATCGCCCGCACCGCGATGCAGGCCCTGCCGCACATCGAATCGCCGCTGTCAGCCTCCGTCATCGACGATGCAGTCGACCTGTACCGCGCCGCCCGCAAGCGGGGCCTGACCGTCCGCTCGTCGGTGGACTGCCTAATCGCCGCCTGCGCCCTGCGCCACGACCTGGAGGTCTTGCACCGCGACCGCGACTACCAGGCCCTGGCCATGGTGTCGCGGTTGCGGCAGCGAAACACGCGGTAGGGGGACGACGCTTAAGGCTAAGGCAAGGGCGCCAAAGCCACACCGCGATATATTGCATTCCCAGACGCTGAAATCAGTGTGCAGCTTCCAGTAGCGCCTGGCACAGTCGCCCTCTGATCTGTGCAGCTAATGATGGCGTTAGGCGCGCTGGCAGTCGTAGCGACGATAGTCAGAGAATTGGCCGTACCTTCGGCAGCAATGCCTCGTGTTCCGCTAAAGGCAAAGGATGCTCCCGGCACTCCCGTCTGTATCGTGCCGATACAAGACCAACTTGAACTAGAGCTCGCACGAGTCCATTTCTGAATACCGCCACCCGCACAGGCCGCGGCAGCGGCAGTGGTGCCGGCGGGAGTCCTGTCATCCGTCAGGTACAGCGTATCGGGCGTTACCCCGTCATTCGGATCGAGATCCATCAACACGAAGCTGTACGGCTGGGGCGTACTACCTGTCGCAGGCAATCCGGTCAAAACAGTTGCAGTTTGCGTCCCGGACGTCGGAAGCCCGGTTCCGACCGTGAAGACGTTCGAGAAGGCGCTCGTCGAGGAAGTACAGTAGAGCTGGCCCGAGACGATCTGGCAAACACGAATCCCGCTCGGACTTGGCAGAATTTGCGCTGGATTCATGCTGCTGGCCGGTGGAACGAAATAGACGACGCCACCCGAATTGCCAGGGCCGCCAAACCAATAGTCGGTACCCGTTCCCGTCACCACAGTACGAACGTTGTTGGCAACAAAGAATGACGACGCACCGTTTGGAAGAGCGGCAGACGTATCAACATTTCCCGATGAATCAATCTTCGCGGCGAGCCTTTGCGATGCCGTGCTGGATGCACTGAGAGCGCCCATTGCGACTGGAGTGGGGATCAGATAGCCCGCTACAGTCACAGAATGTCCGTCACCAGAAAGGCTTAAGGCTCCCTCTGAAGTCGCGGTTCCAGACAGCGCAAACGCATTCACGTTGCCTGCGGTTGCGGTTGGTAACGTGATGGTCTGATAAATCACTGAAGTTGTCTCCGATCTAATCTCCACAAACGCAGGAGTTCCGCTGCTGGCGAGCGTGGCCGTCCCGTCGCCCAATCTCAGTACTGCGACTGCCGGCACACAGAGCCCGCTGCCATCACAGCGGCGACCTCCACTTTCGTTGCAGGCCGTTCCTGCTGATGTATTCGCAATGCTGCAAGCATTGTTGTTGCACGTATTGATGCGGCACTCCGTGTTTGGTTGGCTGACAGTCACACATTCCGCGTCCGTATTGCAGCCGACACAGGTACCGTCGCCCTTACAGAAGCCATTGGTTCCGCACGCGTGGTCGACCACGATTGGATTTGAAGGTGTGCCGTCAGCGGCGCAGGCCCCGACTGTGCAGTCGTTGCTGTCAGTTGGGATATCGGTGATGTCGATGCTCGAGCGCGTCAAGCCGTTTCCATCACAAACGACCTGCTTGCAATCGCCCGCCATTTGACCGCTGACCAAAACGGTTCCGTCTGCGACGGGATGGGTTTCACATGTGCCGCCGTTGTTGGCGCTGTTGCAAACATAATGCTGACACTCTGTATCAGTTCCGCAATCGGAATTCATCAGGCAACCAACACAGGCCGTACCGTTGCACATGCCGCTGTTGTTCATACCACATGGCGTTCCGACGGTGACCGCCTGCGAATTGTCAGGCGTGCTGCCATTGCACTTATCCACAGTGCAGGCATTGCCATCGTCGTGTTTGTCTCCGGTATTCGCCTGGCTGATGACACCGCCACTACCGTCACAGATGGCGTCTTTGCAATCACCGACTGTCTGATCGGCCATAGGCAACAACGTGCCTGCCGCCGTGCTACTGGCGATTGTGCAGACGTTGTTCACGCAGGTGTGCTTCAGGCAGAACGTATCCATCGCGTTCCCGCACTCCACGTCGGTGTTGCATTGGACGCAGGAGCCGTCGCTCTTGCAGAACTGATTGACATTGCAGGAACGATCGATGACCACCGGATTCGACGGTACCCCGGCGGTGCAGACGTCGTCGGTGCAAGCGTTACCATCCATCGGCTTATCAGTGTCATCGGCAATTGACGTCGTCGTGCCGCTGCCGTTGCAGACCACCATCTGGCAATCATGCGCAGTCTGCGCGCTAATCGCCGTATTGGCCGGTGTATTCGCCACGCTGCAAGCGCCTTGTACCGAGCACGTGAATTTCTTGCATTCGTCGTCCGTACCACAGTCAACCTTGGTGAGGCACTGAACGCAGATGTTGCTGCTGTTGCACTTCATTCCCCCGCCTTGTGAACACAATCCCGACGCGATCGGTGGATTGCTGGGTACCCCGTTCGTGCAAAGGTCCATCGTGCAGTCGAGGCCGTCCACTGGCAGGTCGGTGTTGTCGGGGACGCTGACGGCGAGACCGCTGCCGTCGCACTGGTTCTTCTTGCAGTCCTTGGCCATCTGGATCGACACGGCGGTGCCGGCGGCGGTGTTGGTGGTGCCGCACATGTTGTTTGTGCAGGTGTGGGTTACACACTCGGTGTTGGCGCCGCAGTCGGAGGCCTGCAAGCAGCCCACGCAGTGACCCGAGCCGTCACATTCCAGGGTGGCTCCGCCCTGGGTTGTTCCGCATGCGGTCGTGGCGGCGGTGTTCGGGTGCGAGGAGACACCGGCGGTGCAGATGTCGTTGGTGCAGGCGTTGTTGTCGTTCTGGGTGTCGGTGTTGTCGATGGCCGCGGTGATCGCTCCCTGACCGTCGCACTGGTTCTGCTTGCAATCGCCGACGGTCTGGTTCGGGGCCGAGAGCGGCGTGCCGGCGGCGGTGAAGCTGGTGCCGCAGCGGCCCGCGACGCAGGTCCGGGCCTTGCACTCGGTGTCGGTTCCGGGACAGTCAGCGACGGTCAGGCAGGTCACGCACAGGCCGTTGCCGTCGCATTGCAAGTTGGGTCCGCAATTGGTGTGGGCGGGCAGGTTGGGGTTCGAGGGCGAGCCGTTGACACACAGGTCGCTGGTGCACGGGTTGTTGTCCACGAATGGATCGGTGGTATCGGAGACGCCGACCACGACGCCGTGGCCGTCGCATTGTTTCTTGCTGCAATCGCCGGCGGTCTGGGCGGCGACGGCTTTGCCGGCGGCGGCGAAGCTGGTGCCGCAGGAGCCGCTGGTACACGTGCGGCTCTGGCATTCGGTGTCTGTGCCGGGGCAGGTGGTGGCGATCAAACAGGTCACGCATTTGGAGGCGCCGTCGCAAACCTGGGCGCCGCCGCAGCTTGTGTTGCGGGCGACGGGCTGGTGGGTCGGTGTCTCGCCGTTGCACTGGTCTTGGGTGCACGGGTTGTTGTCGACCGGCAGGTCGGTGCCGTCGGCGACGGTCTGGATGACGCCCTGGCCGTCGCACTGCTGGATCTTGCAGTCGCCTGATTGGCTGTCGACCAGCTTGGTGCCGGCGGCTTTGTTCGTGACGCCGCAGACGTTCTGGGTACAGGTGCGTGTGCGGCAGAAATTATCGGTGCCCGGACAGTCGGAGGCGACGTTGCAGCCCACGCACTGACCGGTGGCGTTGCACAGCTTGCCGCCGCCGCAGGTGGTGTCTTTGGCCACCGCGGTGTGCGAAGGCACGCCAGTGGCGCAGGCATCGGTGGTACACGGGTTGATGTCGTCGGGAATGTCTTTGTCGTCGACGACGATGGCCACGACGCCATTAGCGCCGCACTGGCGTACGTGACAGTCGCCGATCACTTGCGTCGCCAGCACCTTGCCGGTGACCTCGTTGGCGGTGCCGCAGACGCCGGCGGTGCAGGTGCGGTGCTGGCATTCAGAGTCCTGGCCGGGGCACTCGGTGGCCACGGTGCAGGGGGGCGGGCCACCCACGTCAGCGTCGCCGCCACCGTCGGTGGCGTCGGTCGTCGTGTCACTGGCCACGTCGGTTGCGTCGGGGGCATCTTTGGCGTCGGCGGCGGTGTCGGGCTTGTCGACGCTGGCGTCGCTGCCACCGCTGCCGCCCTTGTCGGTCGGCGTGTCCTTCGGCAGGTCAGAGGCGTCGGGACTGGGCGACGTGCCTCCGCAGCCATAGATAGACAGCAAGCCGATGACGACGAAGGTTAGTTGACGTGAGCGCATCTTTTTATCCTCTCACTGTTAGAGACGGAGCGAATTCATTTAATTTCAGCTACGGGCACGGGATATTGGCCGCGCCTTTGGTGTCGGGGGAGGTGAAATCCTGGAATGTGCCGGTAACGTCAGGACAACGCCCGTGCGAGGTCGTTTGCGTTGTCCACGACGCAGAATCGAACAGGACGTTGCCGGACGGATCGAAGAGACGAGCCGAGTCGCTGGTCTTGTTGAGCCCGAAATGTCCGGTGGCGGTTCCGAAACCATCAAACGCAAAATAGCTGTGCGCCCCGACAGTGGTTCCGGACGGCAGGGCATAGGAGTGCGTCGTGGTCGAATCCTTGAAGATCCATCCATCCATGCTGACGGGCTGGGTCGCCGACAAGTTGTAGACCTCCACCCAGTCCGGCACGGTGGCAGAGCCGTTCGGCTGCACTTCATTGATCACGATCAACGAAGGCCCGCAGGCTCCCACGCCGTTGCACATCACGCCGCTGTTCTGACTGCAGACCTTGCCCGCTGCGGTGTTCACGTGCGAGACCGTCCCGCTGCTGCAAGCATCGTCGGTGCAAGCGTTGCCGTCGTCGTTGTCGGTGTCGTCGTTGGCCACGCGGGTGTCGCCCGAACCGTTGCACACCACCTTCTTGCAATCATCCGGAGTCTGCGACGCCACGGCCGTGCCGTCGACGGGATCGTTACGCCCGCAGACGTGGCTCACGCATGTCCAGATCTTGCACTCGGTGTTGGCTCCGCAGTCGGAGGCCAGGGTGCAACCCATGCAGTGCCCGCTGCCGTCGCATTGCCCGCCAGCGCAAGTCGTTCCCTGAGCCAGCGCCGGGTTCGACGGCGTGCCGTTGGTGCAAACGTCGCCGGTGCAATCGTTGCTGTCGTTCGGGTGATCGTTGTCGTTGGCCTGCGACGTGACGCCGCCGTTGCCGTCGCAGGTGGCGGTCTGACAGTCGCCGGGGGTTTGGGTGGCCAGCGCCGTTCCGGCCGCCGGATCGTTGCGGCTGCAGACGCCTTGCGCGCTGCAGGTGAATTTCTTGCATTCGCTGTCCGCGCCACAGTCGGCGGCCGCGTTGCACGCCACACACAGTCCGGCGCCGTTACAGTGTGCTCCGCCATTTTCGTTGCAGGTGGCGGTGGTGGCCAGCGGCGGATTGGACGCTGACCCATTGGTACAGACGTCGGCGGTGCAGCCAAGTCCGTCGACCGGCAGATCACTGTTGTCGGGCTGGGCCAGGACGGCGCCGAGGCCATCGCAAACCGCTTTCTTGCAATCCTTCGGCGTCGGGTCGGTGACAACGGTCCCCGACGCGCCATACGACGGCACGCAACGACCATCGGTGCAGCCAAAGCTGACGCAGGCGGTGTTGGTTCCGCAGTCAGCGCCGGTGGTGCAGCCAACGCAATTGCCGGCGCCGTCGCACTTCAGGCTGCCGCCACAACCGGTGTCCGCCGGCTTGGGCGTCGTCGATGCCGTGCCGCCCGAGCAGGCATGGCTGACGCACATGTTGTTGTCGCCGGCCACGTCGGTGTCGTCCGCGACCGACGTCGTCATGCCCTGCCCGTCGCACACGATCTTCTGGCAATCGCCGGCAGTCTGCGCGGTGACTGTTTTGCCCGACTGTGAAAAAGCGATCCCGCAGGCGCCGCCAATGCACGTGCGCGCCTTGCAGTCGTCGTCGACGCCCGGGCAAGTCGCGGCGGTCAAGCAGGCCGCGCAGTGCGATTGCCCGTCGCAGACCTGGCTGTCGCCGCAGGCCGTGCCGCGCGCCGCGGGGCCGAAGGTGGGCGTGCCGCCGTTGCACTGATCCAGCGTGCACGGGTTGGTGTCGGAAGGCAGGTCGCTGGGCAGATCGACGATCTGCGCGACGCCCAGGCCGTCGCACTGCGACCCCTTGCAATCGCCGGTGGTCGGATCAGCGACCGCCGTGCCGGCGGCTTTGTAATTGAAACCGCAGGTGCCTTGCGTGCAGGTGCGCGTGCGGCAGTCGCCGTCGGTGCCAGGACAGTCGTCGGCGGTCGCGCAGCCCACGCACTGGCCACTGGCGTTGCACATCTTGGCGCCGCCGCACGCGGTGTTCGCCGGCTGGGGCGAATGCGAGGCCACGCCGTTCAAGCAAGCGTCGACGGTGCATGGATTTTGATCATCGGGGACGTCGCTGTCGTCGGCGGACACCACGGCCAGGCCGTTGCCGTCGCACTTGCGCACCAGACAGTCGCCCAAAGTTTGCGTGGCCAGCACTTTGCCGGCGACCTGATTGCCCATGCCGCAGACGCCGTCGATGCACGTGCGTTGGGCGCACTCCGAATCCTGCCCCGGACATTCGATGACGTCGGTGCACGGCGCCAGCGGGCCACCATCGTCCGAGCCGCCATCGTCGCTGTTACCCGCGTCGGTGCTCGCGCTGTCGTCGGGCGCGGCGACGTCGCTTCCGCTTTGATCGCTCGCGCTGTCGATCGGTCCATCATTCCCGCTGTCTTTGGGCGCGTCCGGGCTTGATGATCCGCCTCCACAGCCGATCACCGCCAACACACAAAGACCGAAGCAAGTCGGAAAGCGCGCGCGCATCAAGTGTCCTTCCTTGGGGGAAAGGTCATAGGCTTAAGCGCCGGCATCGTAACATGGACAGGGATCTTTGGGCTGATCGCCATCGCGCACGGCGGGCAACAAAAGGGAGCCTCGCAATCATTGGTGGTTGGGCCCTTTTGCACACGAAAACCCACACGCGGCGCACCATTTGTGACAAGCCGGTTACAGAAATGATTTGTCGCCGCCCCCGCGAAGCAGTGGTGGATCTGATTGCCAGTAATCTGCAACACTTGGCTGCCCGGTTGAAAATGTCGCCTAGCCTTGCAGCTGACAGACAGGTGCGCTTCAATAACCACGCGTGGAATCCTCCAGGTCACGGGGCAGCGGGACGATGGTCGTGATCGGCCCCGGCCAACCTGGACTCATCGCCGGCAAGTATCAGATCGAAAGACTGATCGGCAAAGGCGGTATGGCCGAGGTGTTTGCGGCGGTTAACGTCCGCACCGGCAAACGGGTCGCGCTCAAGCGCATCAACCCGGCGCTGGCCGCTACCGACGAAGCCCGGGCGCGCTTCCGGCGCGAAGCCCTGGCTGCTGGACGCATCAACCATCCCAACGTGGTCACGGTGTTCGACGTGGTCGAGCACCAGGGCGCCACCTGCCTGGTGATGGAGCTGCTGGAAGGTGAAACATTGTCGCAGCTTTTGCTGCGCACCAAGGTGCTGACGGCGGAGGTGGCGATCGCGGTGCTGATCCCGGCGCTGCGGGGGGTGGCAGCGGCGCACGCGCACGGCGTGATCCACCGCGATCTCAAGCCGGACAATATCTTCCTGTGCAAGGTCAACGACAACCAGCGCGGCGAAGCCAAGGTCCTGGATTTTGGCGTCTCGAAGCTGGCCGCCGACGGCATTGACGACGTGAACATCACCGCCACCGGCGGCTTGGTGGGCACGCCCATCTACATGGCGCCCGAACAGGTGCGCGGCGGCCGCCAGATCGACCAGCGCACCGACGTCTATACGCTGGGCTGCGTGCTGTACCAGATGCTCAGCGGCCGACCGCCTTATCAAGGCGAGATCTATTCGGCGCTGATGGTCAACATCGCCACCCAGGATCCGCCGCGCCTGCGCTCGTTGCGGCCGGACGTCCCGGTCGAGCTGGAGAAGATCGTTCACAAGGCAATGGCCCGCGACGTCGATGTCCGCTTTCAGGACGTTTCCAGTTTCATCGTCGCGCTGGAGGCGTTCCTGCGCGCCGAGCATCCGTCCAGCGGTCCGGTTCCGATCGCCGCGCAGCCCACCACCGATCGCACGATCAAGCTGATCCCGCCGCGGCCGAACTGGAACCGGCGGCTCCTCATCGCCGTGGCCGCGGTGGTCGTGGTGCTGGCCACCAAGATGATCATCGACTCTCGCTACCCGCGGCGCGACCCGAACAAGCCGCCGACCACGGCCAGCACGACGGCGCCCCCCGCGTCCAGCGCGCCTGCCGCCACGCCGGCCCCGACGACGACGAATACCACCGCCATCAATCCCGCCGAGGTGCCCGTCCTGCCTTCCGCACCGTCGGTGCCGGCGAACAACGTCAGCGGGCACACGGCCCTTGACGGGCCTGCGGCCAACCATCTTGGTAACAAAACGCGCGAACGTGCCTCAATCCGATCCACTCGTCCGCCGAAGACGGTAGAATCTGCGCCCGCGCCGGTCAGCGCCTCTCCCTCGAAGCCGCCTCCACCGCTGCAGTCGCCGTCGTCTCCACCTTCGCGCGCCGGGCGCATCACCATCGATGATTTCTAAAAACGTTCGAATTGCTCTTTTCATCGCTCCTGCAATTCTGATCGCTTCTGTCCCGGCGCGTGCCGCCGATCAACCCGAGTCAGCGCAGTACCGCAATCTTCTTGCCGACGCCGTCACGGAGTACGACGCCCGCCGCTTCGACGAGGCGCGCGCCCTGTTTCGCCGCGCCAACGATCTCGCGCCCAGCGCGCGCACCTTGCGCGGCATCGGCATGGCGTCGTTCGAGCTGCGCGACTACGTCGAAGCCTACCGCGCCTTGCAAGGTGCCCTGGCAGAGAAGCACAAGGCCCTGACGCCGGACCAGCGCCGCCAGGTCGAGTCGCTGCTGGATAAGACCAAGGCGTTCACGGCGCACTTCGGGATCCGGACCCTGCCGCTTGATTCGACGGTGCGCATCGACGGCGACGTTCCGTTCGTCGAACCAGACGGACGCGTCACCCTGGGCCTGGGCCGGCACGCCATCAGCGTCGACGCCGCCGGCCGCATCCCCGAGGTGCGCGATGTCCACGTCTTCGGCGGTGAGAACCGCGATCTAGAGTTTCGCCTGCGCCTGGTCGAAGAACCGCTGCCCGCCACGCCACCCGAGGCCCACAACACGCTGCCGGCTCCGCCCGCCGACAACGGACCGCACGTCAGCCACCCGGCCTGGTGGTTCGCCAGCGGAGGCGCGCTGGCCGTGGGCGCGGTGATCGCTGGCGTGGTCTGGCATTCGCAGGAGGGCGAGCTGGAAAAGTGCAAGAACGGGGGGACAACCTGCGTGAACTACAGCACCCTGGAAAGCGATCGCAACTGGGCACTGGGCGCCACCATCGGCCTGGCCGCCGGGGCGGTGGGCCTGGGAATCGTCGGCGCGGTGCTGTGGACCCGGACCGACAAGGCAGACGCCCCACCAGCCACTGCCTCCTGCGTCCCTTCAATAAACTTCGTCTCCTGCCGATTACTCTTTTAGAATCGTATTTTTCCCGTGCTATCACCGCCTTCAGGACGGAGGCTCCCTCCTTGAATAAAATGCAGTCGCGTATCGCGGATTGGCGGCTGGTCGCGCTGATTCCCTTGGCGCTGCTGGCCGGTTGCGCGAAGGCGCAGTTCGCAGTCGACGCCGGGACCGGTGGCAGCGTCGGCACGGGCGGTGATGGGATGGGCAGCGACGGCAGCGGCACCGGCGGCAGCGTCGCAACAGATGGCGGGACCGGCGGCGAAGAGATAGACGCGCCGATCAACGACGACGGACTTGGCGATACGGGCCCGGACGAGGCCAGCGACGGCGTGAACGACGTTGCGATGGACGGCGACGCCAGCGACGGCGCCGACAGTAATGGCGCTGGCGGCGAAGCCGGCACCGACGGGCCCACGGGCACCATGCCGACCCAAGCGGGCGAGGTTTTGATCTCGGAAATCCTGTACGACTCGGCCGGCATCTCCGACGCCCTGGCGGAGTGGTTCGAGGTCTACAACCCCAGCACCACCGTCACCTACGACCTCTTGAACTGCATGATTCAGGACTCGAAGAACGCCGCGCCGATCACGGCGCCGGTGGTCCTTTTGCCCGGCAGCTATCACACGTTTGCCCGTTCATCGATGGAGTTCACGCCCGATTTCATTTACCCGGTGGTGCGGTTCGACAACGATCTGCCTGATCGCGTGGCCATCTCGTGCAACACGGTGATGATCGATGCGTTCAACTACGCGCCGGCAACCGGCGTCTCTGGCCACGCCTTCAGCGTCGATCCGTTGCACCTCAAACCGGGCGAGAGCAACGTGGTCGGAAACTATTGCAGCTCGAACATCGCCTACGGGCCGGGCGGCAACTATGGAACGCCCGGCACCGCCAATCCGCCCTGCCCGGCCGGCCACTTCTGATCGCGGCCAGGCGGTTGGTCGCCACGATGTGTCGACCTCGCCACCGTCCTCTTGGCATCATCCCAAGCGCGCTGGTACGGTAATCCGATGCAGGAGGACGGCCTGACCCCAACCGCGATTCCGGCGCTGGGTGCGGTTGACGACGCGGTTCTGGTGGCGGCGGTGGTGCGGGGCGATCGGAACGCGCTGGCCGATCTCTATGACCGGCACTCGCCAGTGTTGCTGGCCGTGGGCCTGCGCATCGTCAGCGATCGCGCCCAGGCCGAGGATCTCTTACACGACGTGTTCCTGGAGGCGTGGCACCAGGCCGCGTCGTTCGATCCCGCGCGCGGCACCGTGCGCGCCTGGCTGGTCACGCGCATGCGTTCGCGCGCGCTGGATCGCCGCAACGCCGGCACGCGTGGCGCCCGCATCTTGAAGACCGCCGCCGACCAAGGGCCCGCACCCACCGTCGCGCCTGAAACCGCCGGCACCGACCACGAGCGCGTGCGGCGGCTGGTGGGCGCGTTGCCCGAAGAATTGAACACCGTCATCGGCCTGGCCTACTTCGAAGGACTGACCAGCGCCGAGATCGCCGCGCGGCTGCAAGTTCCCATCGGCACCGTGAAATCGCGCACCGCCCGCGCCGTGGCCTGGCTGAAAGATCGCATCGCCCCCGCGGTGCCAACGAACGGAGAGCTGTCATGAATCCGAACGTTCTGGATCTCCTGCCCGAGTTCGCCCTGGGCACGCTGGCCGACGACGAGATGGCCCGGGTGGCGCGCGCGATCAACGAATCACCTGTTCTGCAGGCGGCGGTCGACGCGATCAGCGAAGGCCTGGTGGCCAACGCCGCAGCGCTGGCGCCGGTGGTGCCGTCGCGGGACGTGCGCACGCGCCTTCTGCGCAGCGTGGGCGGCGTCGATCGTTTTGCGACCTTCTTCGAGGTCATGGCCCAGGCGCTGGACATGACCGTCGATGCCATCCGGGCGTTGTGCGGCCGCATCGATCGCCCGAACGAATGGGAAGCCGGTCCCCGCCGCGGCATTCAATTGATCCATTTCCAGCCGGGACCACGGCTGGCGGCGGCGATCGACGCGGGCCTGGTGCGGATGACGCCGGGGACGGTGTTCCCGCGCCACCGACACCTGGGGTTCGAGTGGAACATGGTCCTGGAAGGCACGCTGCATGACGGTGATCGCGTGTACCGCCCCGGCGATGTCTTCTGTTACGAGAATCAGTCGGCGCACGAATACAGCGCCGGTCACGAGCGCGAGCTGCTCATGATCGCCATGCACCACGGCATCGAAGACGCCAGCGCGTCGTAGGCGCGACTCGCGCAACGCGGACGCCCCGCTATTTTTGTTTCGGCTTGGGCTTGTGGTGCGGCGCCGGCTTGTGGTGCGGCGCCGGTTTGTGGTGCGGCGCCGGCTTGTGCGGCGCCGGTTTGTGGTGCGGCGCCGGCTTGTGGTGGCCGGCCGCCTTGTGGGGCGCTGGCTTGAATGAACGGGCGGCAGGCCGCGCGGGCGCCGGCGACGGCCGCGGACCGTCGGCGGGCGCGAACGTCGCGGCGGGCCCGTCGGCGCGATCGATGCGGACGTGCGGCGCGCGCGGATCCATTTGCGCCGACGCGACGGAGAAGTCGTGGGCCGCTTCGCCAGCGATCTCGAACATGGTGTCGCGCGGGCCGATGCGAATGGCGCCCACCTCGCGGTGGGTGACGCCGCCGCGGCGGCAGATGAGCGGCAGCATCCAGCGCGGATCAGCCTTGTCCTTGGCGCCCAGATTGATGCGAAAGACGACACCCTTGCTGGAAAAATCCGAGCGGCTGTGGCGCGGGCCGGGCCGGGCATCGCGCGCGCCGCCCGAGGACGCGGCGACGACGGTCAGCGGCTCGCCGGCGGGCAACCGGCCAAGCTCGCGCGCCAGCAGGCGAGCCAACACCTGGCGCGCCGGGCGCTGCGCTTCCAGTTTTTGAATCACCGCCTCGACAGCGGCAGACGGCACGGTCTCGTCCGCCGGCTCTTCGTCCTTCAGCAGGGCTTCGATCATGCGGCTGCGCGCCGCCGCGGCGATGAACTCTGCCGACGGCGCGGCTGACCAGGTGGTGCGGGCGTTGATGGCGGCCAGCAGGCGCTCGGCCTTGCGCCGTTCGTGGGCGCCGACGATCAACACCGCCGTTCCCTTGCGGCCCGCGCGGCCGGTGCGCCCGCTGCGATGGGCCAGCGATTCGGCGTTCAGCGGCAGATCGGCGTGCACGATCAGATCGACGTCGGGCAAGTGCAGCCCGCGCGCGGCGACGTTGGTGGCCACCAGCACGCGGGTTTGCCCCTGGCGCATCTGCTCGAGGGCGCGATCGCGCTCGGCCTGCGCGCGATCGCCCGAGATCACCGTGGCGGCGAACCCGCGCGCCACCAGCGCCGCATGCAGCTGGGCCACGCCGTCACGGGTGGTGCCAAAGACGATCGCCCGGGCCTCGTCGGCCGCCTGCAGATCGAAGGCGCGCAGCACGTTGACCACCGCCGCCAGCCGTTCGTGGCCCGCCACCACGTGCGCGACGTACGCGATGTCGGCGTGCGCGGCGCTGTTGGCCGACGCCGCTGCCCCACCCTCGGTGGCGCGCGGATCCACGGGCAGAGCATCGCGCTGAAATTTCCGGGCCAGGGCGCGGATCTCAGACGGCAGCGTGGCCGACAGCAAGATCGTGCGCCGCTCGGCGGGCGCCGCTTGCAGCAGCGTCTCCAGATCTTCCCGAAAGCCGAGATCCAGCATCTCGTCGGCTTCGTCGAGAACGACGGTGGTGACGACGCTCAGATCCAGGCGCTCGCGCCGCGACAGATCGACCAGGCGGCCGGGCGTACCGATCACCAGATCCACGCCGTGGGCCAGCGCGCGCAGATCGCCGCCGACGCTGGTGCCGCCGGTGAACGACGCCAGCCGCAGCCCGGTCTGGCGCAGCAGCCACCCCAGCTCCTCGCGGACCTGCGCCGCCAGCTCGCGCGTGGGAACGATGACCAGCGCCACCGGGCGCGGGCCGCGGACGAACGGGGTGCCCTCGACAAGCAGTGTCTGCGCCAGCAACGTCCCGAAGGCGATGGTCTTGCCCGACCCGGTCTGCGACGAAATGATCAGGTCGCGCCCGACATAGCGCGGCTCAAGAACGGCCGACTGGACGGGCATGGCGGTTTCGTACCCGCGCGCGGCCAGCGCGCGCGCCAAAGCAGAGTGCAGCGGTAAGGAGGCAAACGTCGTCGTCGACAAGGGACGCGATGTCTACAACGAGGAAGGCGCCAGCACAAAGTCCGGCGAAAGAAACGCCGCGCGCCGCGTCCAACAGTTTGGCCACGGCGGCGCCGGGCGGTAGGCTGGGCGGCGATGGCCAAGGCTTCGGCACAGGACGGTCACCGGCGGCGCTTGCTGGCGCTGAAGTCGGAAATCCTGGAGGGCGGCGACTTCGAGATCGAGCCCGGCCGCAAGGATCCGACCAAGGTCGGCACCGACGACGACGAGGCGCCGCTGACGGAGATGGCCCAGGTCATCGCCTCGAAACGCAACCGATCGCGCGCCGAGGCGCTGGCCAAGGTGATGGCGGCGTTAAAACGCCTGGACGCCGCCCCCGAGATGTTCGGGCTGTGCGCCGAGTGCGAGGAGCCCATCTCGCCGCGCCGCCTGGAGCTGATGCCTTACGTCGAGCTGTGCGTCGACTGTCAAAGCGGCGAGGACGGCCCCAAAGGCCCGCAGACGCGCCGCCACCTGCGCGACTTTCGTTAGGGCGCCTTTCCCGTTTCGCCGCCGCCGCCTGTTAGAGATGGCAGCGCTGGTTTGAGGGGCCTGCGATGAAACGAACGGGCACAGTTTCAATTTGGCTCGCGGGCGTCGCGCTGCTGGGTGCGCTGGGCTGCAGCTCCTCGGGCGGCGGTGGCCAGGCGGCGTCAGGCGGAACAAACGGTGGTGGCGGCGGCGCGGGCGGCGGGGCGGCGGCCTCGGGCGGCGCCGGCGGTGAAGGGACCGGTGGCGCCGCGCCCGGCGACGCGGCGACCGGCGGGGCGGCGAACACTGGCAGCGGCGGCGCCGGCGGCGCCAACAACGGTGCGGACGCGGCCGGCGGCGCCAGCGTCGACGCGCCGGGCAGCGACGCGCTTCCCTTGGCCACCCGCGACGAGCTGCTGACCACCCTGCTGAAATTCGACGATCTGTTGCTGACCACGCAGATCACCCAGGCCGGCGCGGCGAACTATGGCGCGCTCATCAGCCCCAGCACCAACCCCGACGACCACGCCGTTCACTCGCGCGCCGCCGAGGCGGTGTACCCGCTGGCCATCGCTTTCAAATACAAGCAAGTCGCCAAATACGCCGACGCCGCGATCATCCTGGGCACCTGGCTGACCGGCATTCAACTGGCCAATGGCTCGTGGATTGAAGAGTGGCCGGCGACGACGGGCTGGGACGGCACCACCGCCGATCAATTGATCTCGCTGGCCGGCGCCTACGTGATCTTGAAGCCGCGCATGACCGCCGGCGACAGCACGAAATGGGACAGCAGCATCAGCAAGGCCGCCGACTGGGTGGCCGCGAACTTCCCGCGCGGCAACAACATCAACTACACGCCCACCGGCGCGGTGGCGCTGCTGCTGGCGTCTCGCGCGGTGGCGGCGCCCAAAGCGATCTGGACCACGAAGGCGGCCAGCTTGATGGCCACTACACTGCAGGCGATCAACGCCGACACGCTGCTTGACGGAGAGGGCAGCGGCGTCGATCTCGGTTACAACATCGCGCAGTCGATCGGCTTTATCGCCGCGTACGGGCGCTTGCTGCCGTCGGCCATGCACGTCGACCAGGCCACTAGCCTGATGCTGGCGCACTTGAACTTCATGTACCCGAACGGCGCCATGGACAATTCGTGGGGCACGCGCACGTACAAATGGATGTTCGAGAGCGGCACCAAGACCGCGCCCGGCGTGTTCCTGGGCCTGGGACTTCTGGCCGACAAAAACCCGGTGATTCGCCGCGCCGGGCAGCTGGCTTTGAATTTCCTGCGCACGCTGAGCCTGGACGCCGACGGCTGGATCGTCTACGGACCGTCGGCCAGCAAGCACACCACCAGCACGCCTCCCGACAACTATTCGACCTTCGCCCGCGCCCAGAGCATCGCCATGGCCATCGACATTGGGCCGGCGACCATCCCCGCCGACGTGGGCGCCATTCCTGCCGACCAGAAAAACTGGACCAAGTATTTCCCGACCGTCTCGACCGGTCTGATCCGCAGCGAGCAACTGATGGCCACCATCAGCGTCTACGGCGCCATCGGCACCTACCCGCGCGCCACCGTCACCCGCGGCGGCAGCGACAGCGCGCTGTGGTGGGACGGATACGGCCCGCACGGATTCTTTCAAGTCTCGTCGCAGACGGTTTACGACCGCGTCGAGGTGCTGCACATGCCGATCGAAGGCGACCTGCTGCCGCTGACCGCGCGGATCGAAACCACCAGCGGCACCTACGCCACGAACCTTTACGACGACAAGGCGACGCTGACGGTGAAGACCACCGCCGACGGCGGCACCGCCATCGCCACCGGGGCGTTGCGCGACGTGAACGGCGGCGCGTCGGGAACGACCTTCACCTGGGCGTACGCCTTCGGCAAGGATTCGTATTCAAAGACGGCCACCATCTCGGCCGCGCGCAACCTGCACATCGTCGAACCGTTCGTCGATCTCACCGGCAATCAATACGCCATCAAAGGAACGGACACCTTCACCATCACCACCGCCAGCAGCGGCGTCTGGACGGTGAAAGTGATGTCCGCCAGCGGCGCGTACGCCCTGACCAGCGGCGAAAACCGGGCGAAGTACTGGTGCCCGTTCCCCGGCACCGACGCCTATCCGTTGACCATCACCCCCGACGCCAACGCCGCCCCGCCCTTCACCATCACCTACGCCGTCACGCACGCGAACTAGGCGCGCGTCACGCCGGTGGCTCTTTCGGCGCGTCCCACCACTTTGACAGGTTCGCCTGCGAGCGGCGCGGCTGATCCGAATAGTGCGACACATCGTTGAACAGCATCAGCCGCGCGCGGACCGGGTCCTTGAAGTCGACCACGTTCAGGCAAGCGGGCGACTGATCCAGGCGGTCGCGGTAGCCGCGCGCATCGAACCCCAGCAGACTGGACAGCAGCAAACGCAGCGTCGCCTTGTGCGACACCACCAGCACGTTTTGTCCGGCGTGGGCGACCACGACCTCGCGAATGACCGGCAGCGCGCGCGCCAGCACCGCAACGCCCGATTCGCCGTCCTCCGGGGCGAAGGTGAACGGGTCAGAGTCCCAGGCCTGATATTCGTCGTGAAAGCGCGTCTCCACTTCCTGCCGGGTAAGCCCTTCCCAGCGGCCGTGGCTGATCTCGCGCAGCCCGTCGCGATGGATCAACTTCAGGCGGTGGGGCTCGGCCAGGATCGACGCCGTCTCGACGGTGCGGCCCAGCGGGCTGCAGTAAACCGCGGACAGCGATTCGTTGGCCAGCCGGCGCGCCAGCAAACGCACCTGCTGGCGGCCCTCCTCGGACAGATCGACGCCGACCGCGCCCGAGAAGCGATCCTCGGCGGTCAGCTGGGTGGCGCCGTGACGAACCAGGAACAGCCGGGTGGCTTTCATTGCGGCGTGTTCCATCCGCCGACGTCGGCCACCAGCGCGTCCGCCTCTTGCGGTCCCCAACTTCCGGGCTCGTATTGGTGCAACGGGCTTGGCCCGTGAATGACCGGATCGACGATGGCCCACGCCGCCTCGACGACGTCCTGGCGCGCGAACAACGTGGCGTCGCCGGCCATGGCATCGCCCAGCAACCGTTCGTAGGCGTCCATCTGTCCTTCTGAGCCTTGTCCCGGCTGCTCGGTCAGGCGCAGCTCGACCGACTCGCCCACCATCGCCTCGCCCGGGCGCTTGGCGCGCGCGCCAAGGGCGATCACCACCTGTGGCGACAGACGCAAGCGCACGCAGTTTCCCATCGACGGCGCCGGCTCCTTGAACACCACCTGGGGCGGGTTCTTGAACTCCACCGTCACCTCGGTGACCGTCTTGGCCAGGGATTTTCCGGCGCGCACAAAGAACGGCACGCCCTCCCAGCGCCACGAATCGACGTGCAGCCGCAGCGCCGCGTACGTCGCCATGTACGAGTCCTTGTCGACCCCCGGCTCGTCGCAATAACCGCGAAATTGTCCCCGGGTCATGTCGCCCGTGGCCAGCGGCCGCACCGTGCGCAGCACCTTGGCCTGTTCATCGCGGATGCCTTCGCCATAAGCGCTGGACGGCGCTTCCATCGCCAGATAGCTGACGATCTGCAAAAGGTGGTTCTGGATGACGTCGCGAATGACGCCGGTCTCTTCGTAGAACTTGCCACGGCCTTTGACTCCGAAACTCTCCGCCATGGTGATCTGTACGTTCTCGACGTAGCGGCGGTTCCAGATCGGTTCAAGAAAAGCGTTGGCGAAACGAAAATAAAGGATGTTCTGCACCGCTTCCTTGCCCAGGTAGTGGTCGATGCGAAAGATGCACTCCTCGGCGAAGGCGGCATGCAAGACCAGGTTCAAGCCGCGCGCCGATTCCAGGTCGCGCCCGAACGGTTTTTCCACGATCACCCGGGCGTTCTTGGCCAGACCAGCGTCTTCCAGCTGCTTGACCACCGTCGGAAACATGCTGGGCGGGATGGCCAGATAGTGCGCCGGCCGCTGCGCGCCTTTCAGCTGGCCGCGCAGATCCTTGAACGTCGCTGGATCGTTATAGTCGCCGTCGACATAGAACAGACTCTCGGCCAGCGCGGCGAAGGCGGTCTGGTCGACGCCGCCGCCGTGTTCGGTGACGCTGGCCCGCGCGCGTTCGATCAGCTGGTCGCGCGTCCAGCCCGACTTGGCCACGCCGACCACCGGAAAGCCCAGCCCCTTCCGCCGCCGCGCCATGCTGTGCAGCGCGGGGAAAATTTTCTTGTACGCCAGATCGCCGGTGGCCCCGAAGAACACCAGCGCGTCCGATCGTGGCCGTTCGTCTTTGCCCATCGCGCGCGAGAGTATCGCAGATCGGTTACGGGCCCGGAAACGTACCGGCAGCGTGGCGCAAAGCCAGATCCGCCGCCGCCACATCATAGTGCGCCTGCGCCAGCGCTTGCTGTGAGTTCACCAGGGCGTCTTGCGCCTGCAGCAGATCCACCTGCGTGACGGTGCCCGCCTCGTATTGCACGCGCACCAGACCCAACGTCTCCTTCGCCAGCTCGACCGAGCGTTCAGCGACCGATAGACCTTGCTGCTTGGTTTCCAGATCGCTACGACCATCGGCCAGGTCGTCGCGAATGCTGTCGCGCAAGACGTCCGCGCGCGCCGCGCTCTCTTCGGCCTGGGCGGCGGCCAGGTGGCGAGCGGCATCGCGATTGCCTCCGTCGAAGAGAACCCAGTCCAGTTGCAGGCCCAGCGCCCAGGCGTATCTCTTTCCGGTAAAGCTGTCGTAGTTGAACTTGCGCGCCAACCCGAAGCCCGAGAGGCTGGGCGACCAGCGCCAGCCATTGGCGTCCGCGGTCTTAATCTGCGATTGCAGGCTCTCTTGCAGAGCTCGAAACTCCGGCCGCAGTTGCAGCGCCCGATCCAGATCGCGCTCGTCGTGCGCCTCGGGCGGCAGGTTCGGCGTCACCACCTGGAACGGCAGCGGCTGCTGGATCAGCGTGCCCAGCGCCCGATAGGTCTTCTGCTGCCCGAACACGGCAGAGCGCTCGGCCTGCTGGGCTTGCACCAGGGCCAGCTCGGCGCGATCGACGTCGACCTTCGTCACCGATCCGGCCGAAAAACGCACCTGCGCGTTCTTCAACGTCGCCTGATTGACGAGAACGTTCGAACGGCGCGCCAGCAACACCTCGTCGGAGACCGCCGCCGCACAGTACGTCTGCGCGACGCTGAGCAAGACCTGCGCCTCGCTGACCTGATAGCTCGCATCGGCGGCACGGGCGGTCGCCTTGACCGCTTCCAGCGCCGGATACGCCGCCGGAACGATCAGCGGTGCGGCGACGTTGATGCTGCCGTCGAGTTGATCGACAGGCTGGATCAAAAAGCTGGTGGTCGTCCCCGGGAACGCGAATTCGGCCTTGGCATTGTTGTGCGTGTACTTCCCCTGCGCCGCCACCGTCGGGAACAACGCCGCCCAGCCCTGCTCGACCGACGTCTGCGCTTGCAGCAGCTTGGCCCGTTCAGCGATCACGCTGCGGTTGCGTTTGCGCCCCATCTGCAGCGCCTGCTCCAACGTCAGCGTCGGTCCACTCTCCTGAGCCACGGCTTGCGCCACCGGTCCGGCGGCGACCTCGGGGATGCCATCGATCTCGTCGGCACCGGTCTCGGCTGCCGGGCGGGTCTTGATGCGGAGGATCCGGCGCGTCCAAACCGACAGATCGTCGAACAACGAATACACAATCGGGGTCGCCAGCAACGTCAGCAGAAGCGACAAGATCTGACCACCTACCACCGGGCCGGCGGTGGCGCGGTTGAACTCGGCGCCGATCCCCTTGGCGGTGAGCAGCGGCAGCATCCCGGCCACGAAGGCCATGGTGGTCATCAGGATGGGGCGCAGACGGTCGCGGTTGCCGTGCAGGATGGCGTCGAGGCGCGAATGCCCCTCGGCGCGCAGCTGGTTGATGTGGTCGATCTGGAGGATCGAGTTCTTCTTCACGACGCCGAAGAGCACCAGCACCCCCAGCATGGTGAAGATGTCGAGCGACTGGCGCAGCAACACCAGCGAGATGAGCGCGAAGGGGACCGTCAGCGGCAAGGCCAGGAGGATGGTGATGGGGTGCAGCCACGACTCGAACTGCGCGGCGAGAATGAGGTACATGAAGATGAACGACATCCCGAAGGCGAGGATGAAGGCCTTGCCCGTGCGGGCGATCTCCTTCGACTGACCGAACGGAACGAACCGGAACTGCGGCGGCAGGTTCATCTGCTTGACCGCCCGCTCGAGCGCGGCGCCGACTTCGCCCGAGCCCACGCCCGGCGCGGTGTTGGCCAGGAAGGTCACCTGCACCTGGCGCGCATAGCGATCGATCTTGGAGGGACCCTCGGCGTGCTTCAGCTCGACCACGGAGAGCAGCGGCACGGCGCCGAGCCGCGCCGACGGCACCGTGAGCTGCGCCAGCGCATCCGGGCTGTTGCGGAACGCCTCGTCGGCGCGGATCAGGATGTCGTATTCGCGCCCGGCCTCTTCGTAGCGCGACACCTTCACCCCGCCGATCAAGAGCTGTGAGGCGGTCGCCACGTCGGCCACGTTGACCCCCAGGTCGGCCGCCTTGCGCCGATTGATGCTGGCCACCAGCTCCGGGTTGCCGGTCACGAGGGTGGTGTCGACGTCGACCGCGCCGGGGATCGCCTTCAGCTTGTCGACGACCTTCTTCGAATAGTTGATGATCCCGTTGAGATCGGGGCCGG
>DASXQB010000006.1:0-1968 GCA_036493295.1 Polyangia bacterium
TGGAACGTCTGGCCGAGGTGACGCGCGAGCCAGAGGCGCGCCTGGCGCTGTGGCGGGCGGCCATCGCCGCGCGCGAACGCACCGGCGGCGCTGCCATCGAAGCGCTGCCCTTGTACGAACGGATCGTCGAGGGCGATCCGGCCGCGGATGCCCTGGCCTTGTTCGAACGACTGGCGGCGCGGCGAGGTGACTGGACGCGCGTGGTGCTGGCGCGGCGCACACTGGCCGAACGAGCCAGCGCCCCGCAGGTGCGCGCGGCGTTGCTGTGGGAGCTGGGACTGGCTCGCGCCGAGACTGGCGATCTGGCGGCGGCGGGCGCCGATCTGGAAGCGGCGCTGGCGGCCGACCAGACGTTCTTGCCCGCGCTGGGCGCGCTGGCGCGTTTGCGGGAACGCCTCGGCGACGCGCGCGCGGCCGCCGAGCTGTACCGACTGGAAGCGCGCGCCACCAAAAGCCCGGAGCGGGCCGCTGATTGTTTTCGCCAGGCGGCGCGTCTCTACGCCAACGCGGTTCGCGACGATCAGTCGGCGGCGTCGTGCCTGGAAGATCTGCTGGCCCTGGATCCCGACGCCGAGGTCGACTTTCAAGTTCTGGAAGTCATCCTCCGCAACCGCCACGAAGAGGCGCGCCTGGTGGACGTCCTGCGCCGGCGCGCCGCTGCCGGCACCGGCGAAAGGCGGCGCGATCGCCTGCTGCACCTGGCCGGGTTGCTGCACGATCTGGGCGCCGTCGGCGACGCCACCGTTGCTCTGGGCGACGCGGTGGAGACGGATCCGACGTCGGTGGTGGCGCTGTTGCGTCTGGCCGAGTTGCTGGTCGAGCGCGGGCGGCCGGCCGAGGCGGTGGAAAATTTCCGGCGGGCCATCGCCGCGTCGGCCGATCCGGACACGGTCAGCGCGGCGTGGATTCGCGTCGGTGAGATCGCCTCGGCGGAGCTCGGCGATCAGAAATCGGCCACCGCCGCCTATCAAAGCGCGCTGCTGTCGGCGCCCGACGACGTCAAGGCGCTGGGCGGTCTGGTGCGCGCCCTGGTCGGCCAGCACGAGCACACCGAGGCGGCGCAGGTTTGGCGCCACCTGGCCACCGTCGATCCAGATCGCGGCTCCGCGGTGGCGCACTGGGTGGCGCTGGGCGATCTCTTGGCCGGTCCCGCGGAAGATCCCGAAGCGGCGGCCGAGGCGCTGGAAGAAGCGCTGGCCCTGGATCCGGTGAACGACGCCGCGCTTGATCGGCTGGACGGAATTCTCACCCACCTCGACGAGCCGTCGCGGTTGGCCGACGCGCTGACGCGGTATCTGGAGATCGATCCCGCGTCGGCCGCCCGCCGGGTGCAACTGGCCGGTCTGTGGAGCGGCCCGCTGGTGTCGCCCCACCGGGCCGTCGACGAACTGCGAGTGGTTCTGCGCAGCGCCCCCGACGACGTCGCGGCGCGCGCTGAGCTGGCACGCGTGCTGGAAGAGGCGTTCCGCCCCGCCGAGGCGGTGTCCGAACACCTGGCTTTGTTGCGCATCGATCCGCTGCGCCTGACGTCGATCCGCGCTTTGCGGCGGCTGTTCGAGCGCACCGGCGAGCGCGATCGCGCCGACCGCGCGCTGGGCGTGCTGGTGGCGCTGGCGGCGGTGGATCCCGGCGAGGCCCGGGCCGTGCGCGAGGCGCGCCTGCGCTGGTCGCCCGACCTGCGCAACCCGATCAGCAGCGTCGATTTCGACTCCATCATCCGCCACCCCGACGAGCATCACCCGGCGACGGCGCTGCTGGCCGCGATGGCCGAAGTGGTGCCGCGCCTTTACGGGGCCAGCGTCGAAGACTGGGGCGTCACCAAGGCCGATCGCCTGGGCGCGCGTTCGGAAGATCCGGTGCGGGCCACGGTGGCGGCGGTGTCCAGCGTGCTGGGTCTGGGCGACGGTGTCTTCGAGATCTACCTGGCGCGCACCGGCGTCACTCAGGTGGAGATCGACGCCACCCAGC
>DASXQB010000007.1:0-26478 GCA_036493295.1 Polyangia bacterium
AGCGGGATGTCGCTGCTGATGTGGATCTGCTTGTCGCGGAAAAACGTCCGCGTCGGCCGTCCGGTGAAGACGCTGCTGACGTTGAACTCCGTGCAGGCGTCGAAGCCGTTCTCCTGACTTTCCCAGGCATAGAACGCGCCGTCGTATCCGTACTGGCGCGCTTTGTCGCGCGCGCCCGGCAGGCCAGCCACGCGGTAGTCCAGCAACGTGCGCGCCACCGCCGGGTTGGTGTGCACGAAGAACGGGAACATGAACATCTCCGTGTCCCAGAAGATCGCGCCCTTGTAGACCTGCCCCGACAGGCCGCGCGCCGGGATCGACGTCGCCTTGCTGTGATAGGGCGCGATCACCAGCAGGTGATACAGGCTGTACCGAAGGGCGTGCTGGGCTTCGTCGTCGCCGTCGATCTGGACGTCGCTCTGCTGCCACAGATCGCGCCAGAGCCGGGCGTGATCGGCCAGCAGGGCGTCGTAGCCGGGGGCGGCCAGCGCGGTCAGCTGGGCGCGCGCGGCGGCGAGAGTGGACGGCTGGTCGTCGCCGTAGCCGACATAGCCGAACAGAAAAATGATCTCCGGTTGGCCCGCCTTCAGCGTGACCGTGGTCTGCTTGAAGGCCTGCTTTTCGCCGGCGCGCTCGGTCCAAACGCCGCCCGCCTTGATCAGCGTCGCGGTCACCACCGGGATCTTCTTTTCCAGGGTGGTGGCGAACAGCGCCGCAGCGTCGCCCGCGCCTTCCCCACGATACGGCCCCAGGTGCGGTCCGTTGATGTCCCAGACGTCGCCGTCGACGCCGGCCACGACGGTGACCTCGACGTCCTTCGTCGCGCCAAGCGTGACCTTGCTGCACAGAAGATGGGCGTTCGCCATCGAGGCGAATCGTTCGCTGGTGACGGTGACGCACGCGCCGGCATCAGGCGCGCCGGCCAGGAAGACCGTCTGCCGCTGGCCCACGCCGCGCTGAAAGTCCAAGCCCTGGGCGTGACTTTCCACTGTTCGGGCGTCCAGGGCGTGCAGCGGTTTTCCCGCCACCGCGACCTGCAGGAACAGCGGGTTCGGCAAATTGATCGGCTCCCGCCACTTGCCCGGGTATTGATCGTAGATGCCGGTCGGGATGCAGGCGACCTTCTCGGCCTTGCCATACTCGTCCAGCGTGCCGCGCACGCCGACAAAGCCGTTGCCCAGCAGAAACTTGTTCCCCAGGTGATCGCCCAGCTCGCGCGTTGGCTTCTGATTGTCCCAGACGGACCACTGCGGGTTGCGGGTCATTGCCATGGCCATTGCCGGGTGCCTAGGCCGCGATCTTGGTGGACAGCTCGACGCCGTCCTCGCCGATCTCCTGACCCTCGCCCCACACGGTCAGCTTGACCGGCGGCCCCGATACAAGGTGCAGGCTGGTGCTCTCCGCCGTCAGCCGAACGCGCACCACGGAGTCGCGCACGCGCAGGCCGAACGCCAGCGACTTCCACTCTCGCGGCAGCACCGGATTCAAGATCAGCTGGTCGCCGTCCGAACGCAGACCGCCGTAGCCATAGACGATGTTCATCCAGGCGGCGGCCAGCGCGGTGGTGTGCAGCCCTTCATTGCTGTTGCGGTTGTAGTTGTCCAGATCGATGCGGGTGGCGAAGCGGAAGAAATTGTACGCCTCGTCGTAACGGCCTAGCTCAATGGCCAGGATCGAGTGCACCGACGGCGACAGCGACGATTCATGGATCGTGCGCGGTTCATAGAACGCGTAGTTCGCCGCCTTTTGCTCGGGCGTGAACGACTGGTTGTGCAGGAACATGGCCATCAGCACGTCCGGCTGCTTGATCATGTCGTTGCGATAGATTCGGTCGTACGACCAAGAGTGGTAAAGCGGAAAGTCCGTCTCTGGGATGGCGTCGATGTCGACGTGGGGCAGGTCGAAGTAACCGACGTGCTGCTCGAACAGCTTTGTCTCTTCGTCGTAGGGGATGAACATCCGCGCGGCCACGTCTTCCCAGCGCTCGAGCTCGGCGGGCAGCAACCGCAGCCGTTCTTCCAGCGCCTTGGTCGCCGCCGGCTGGGACCGGCGCAGCGCCGCCAATTCCTCGAGCGTGTACTCCAGCGAACGCTTGCCCATGTAATTGGTGTACGCGTTGTGGTTCACCATCATCTGGAATTCGTCCGGGCCCATCACGCCGTAATAGCCATAAGCCTGCAGGCGCTCCGAGTACTGCACCCGCGAGGCGAGAAAGCGCGCCGCCTGGATCAACAGCTCCAGCCCCTTTTCCTCCAGCAACGTGCGATCACCCGTGACCCGCGTGTAATGTTGGATGGCGAAGACCACGGCGCTGGTCGGCTGAAACTGCAAGCTGGCGTGCTGCCACAGGGTGCAGCTTTCGGTGCCGTCGATGGTGGCGATGGGAAAACAGGCGCCGGCGCAGTCCAACGCCTTGGCCCGCTCCAGCGCCGGGGCCATCGTCGCGTATCGATATTCGATCAGGCCGCGCGCCGCCTGCGGGTTGGTGAAAAGGTAGAACGGCAGGCAGTAGGTCTCGGTGTCCCAGAACGCGTTGCCGTTGTACGCCTCGCCGGTCAGGCCCTTGGCGCCGATGTTGGTGCCGGGCACCGCCCCGCTGTAGGTCTGCAATAGCTGAAACATGCTGAAGCGGATCCCCTGCTGGTTGACGGGATCGCCCTCGATGGCGATGTCCACGCTTTTCCAGACGTCGGCCCAGTAGTCGGCCGTGCGGCGGGCAGCGCCAGCGAAGCCACCCTCGACCGCGCCCAGCAGCTTGAGTCCGTGCGCTTGAACGGCGGCGTCGGTGTCGCCGGGCGCGCGATTCGACGAGCCGATCCAGACCCGGTGAAACGAGGCGGTCTTGCCCTCTTCGACGCGCACGGAGTAGGAGAGATCCCACGGCTGCGCGGTCGCCTCTCCCTCGGCGCGGTCGGCGACAGTGGCGTCCTCGGCGAAGACGGCGTGCCCGGTGAAGAGCGGCATGTTGGTCTGCACGGTGCGGCTGCACAGCCAGCGGGCGTTTCCCTCGCCGCCGCTGGCCACGGTCTTCCAGTACGTGCGCTTCTGGCTGACGTGAACCGGCTGGTCGGCGACCTGAAATTGCACCAGCGCCGATCCGCTCCAATTCAGCGGCACAAGCTGCACCTGTTGGTGCACGCGCTCGCGCGACGCCGTGTCCACCGCCCGCCGGAAGGTCAGGCGCGTCGCCCGGCCGTCGCCCAGCTTCCACACGAACGTGCGGGTCAGAAGGCCGCCGCGAAAATCCAGCTCGCGCTGGAATTCGGAAAACGCCACCTTGGCCAGGTCCAGCTCTTCGTCGCCGATGGTGATGCGCAGCTTCAGCGCGTGCGGGCTGTTCACCATGAAGCACAAGCGATTCGAGATGCCGCGATAGCCGGACATCTCTTGCACGCGCTCTTCGTACAGGCCGTTGAAGTACGCGCCTTCCAGGCGATCGCCGCTGTACGTCTCTTCAAACCCGCCGCGAAAGCCGATGTTCTCGTTGCTCAGGCAAAAGAGCGATTCGCTGACCCGGCCGCGATCCGGGTGAAAGCCCTTCTCCACGATTCGCCACGGATCCACCTCGAGATAGCGGTCGCCCTTTTTCTGCACGGAACGCTCCTTGGGTTCGCCGTACGAGCAGCATCGAACGCCCGGCGTAGAAACCACCGTACATCCGGGAGAAACCCATTCGTGCAAAAATCGAGGTTAAAAACCCGTATTTACCGAGGACAGTGGAGCAATCAACAGTGCAGAGTAAAAGTGCAATATTGACTAAGCGACGTGCGTTCTCCGTCCGCTACGACAACTTCCACTTTCAAGCCGGCTGCGCGCCGTAGTCCGGCGCAAACGAGCGGCCCCGCGCGCCAGGTCAGTGCGGTTCGAAAGGCTGTTCGCCGATCGGTCGCGATCACGCCGGCGGGCGTCTAGTTCACTTCGATGAAGTCGAGGTCGGGCGCCGCAAAGGTCGAGTCAGTCGTGAAGTTGACAACGTTGGCAGAGCCGGCGGCGAATCCGGCCAGCGTCAGGGTCTTCGATCCGATCGTTTCCCAGCTGCCGGTCGGCGCGAATGCGCTCGAGAACAGGACAGCCTGATTCTTGTTGACCTTGACGTACAGCTGCCGCGGCGTGGAATCGCCATTGCTGTAATAGATGAGGACGGTGTGAACGCCGGTCGTGCTGGCGTAGATATTGTTCACTGTCAGGCTGGAATTCGGGCCGAAGTTGCCGACGCGCGTCCCGGCCGAGCAGGCGTCGCAGCCGGAGTACAGCTGCGCCTGGCCGCCGAGCGTCCCGCTCTCTGCCTCGGCGGTCCACCCCGAGCCCGGCATGATCTCGATCCAGTCCAGGTCGGGCGCCGGGTGAACGCCGTCGGCCAGGAACTTGACGGTGTTGTCACCGCCCTGCAGGAACCCGGTCAAGGGTACAGTCATGCCGGCGACCTTTTCCCAGTTACCGAGCGCGATGACCGGGAAGACAAAGTTCTGCGCCCTGCCACCGTTGACCGAGATGTTGAAGGTGCGGTAGCTGCCCGGGTAGGTGTCGCCGTTGGCGTAGTAGACGACGACGCTCTGGGTGCCGCCCGCCGCCGAGTGGACATAGTTGAACGTGACGCCGGAGACGGCGTTGATGTAACCGACGCGCGATCCGTTCGAGCAAGCGTTGTTCTGACAACCGACGACCGCCGCCGCGCCCGTCAAGGTGCCGTCCTCGGCCTGGAAAGTCTGGCCGCGCCAAACAGTGATGGGATGGTTCCAGGGGCGGCTGTCAGCCGAGCACGACCACGCACCGTCGCCGCCGTTCATGTAACAGGATTCGTCGCAGTGGCCAGACGAGAACGGATCCGTATACGGCGCGCCAACCTGAAAGGCGCCGACGCGGCCAGGGACCGTGTTTTGGTCCGTGGTCGGCGCGTCGCAATAGTGCGCGCGAACGACGCCCTTGGCGTCGGGGCTGAAGATGTTGCCGAAGAACGTCCCCTCGCGCGTCGGATACCAGGGCGATTGTCCCCAGCCGATGGCGCTGTCTGGACCCACCAGCCACAGCGGAATGTGCGTGCCCGACGTGTTGATGTGCGCCAGCATGCAGGACGAGATCGCTTCCTGGCAGTCGGTGTCGCAGGCGCCGTTCTTGTACTGCGGCGCCAGACCGATGGCGCCCGCGAAGGTGTAGCTGTTGTTGAATTGATCTTGCTTGACCAGTGTGTCGCCCGCGGCCAGCGCGCAACGCACGAGATAGCTCACCGTCGTGCGACCGTCGGCCGTGGTCATGAAGCCGTTGTATGACGACAGTCCGTTATATGAGTTGAGGCCGTTGTACGAATTGAGGCCGTTGTACGAGTTGAGGCCGTTGTATGACGACAGTCCGTTGATGTCCGGCAATCCGTTGGACGTACTCAACGCTTCATTGGTCGCCTCTGTCCCATTGGCGGCGACTTCATTCGACGTACATCCCAAGGCGGCGCCCAGCGCCAGCGTCGTCCCAAGCCATCCAATCGTCGCGCGTGTAGACATGCTTGCTGCTTCTAAAAGCAGTAACTATGCCTACTGTTTTATTTAAGACTATTATTTTTTCCCTTATAATTTCAGTTGCTTAAACGACCGGCGAAATGGCCTCGCGCGGCCGTCTGTCGCTTGGTGGGCAACAAATGTTGTGCAACGGGCAACAGACGATCGAACAGACGCGCGGCGGCTTGCGGGCAAAAGCCCGTCTGTTGTCTACTTTGCCGGCCATGAAAGCGAAGTTGTTGGCCGCCGTCGTGATGGCGGCGGGCGTGGCGTGCGCGTCGTCGGCGCGCGCGCGGGATGGCGTGGCGCCGCCCACTGTCGAACCCGCCGGGCGTTGCAAGAACAACGTCAAACAAGCGGTGCGCGGACATGCCCTGCTCGCCAAGTTGCTCTGTGCGGACGGTAGTCGACCGCAACGACAATCGGTCAGCAGCCGCTTTCGGGCGGATGGTTGCCTGGAAGACACGTTTCATCTTCGTTGTGGCGAGCAACGCCTTGACGTGGTCGTTCCGCCCGATGGGCCGCCGATGATTCCCGACGGGCTGCACTTGATGAAGAGCGAGGGGCTGGCCGATTTTCAGCAGGCCCAGGCAGTCCTGGAAAAGGATCCCGGCCAGGCGCTGAAGCTGATGGACGGCGTGCTCAAGCGCGAGCCGAACGTGGATCGCTTCTGGCGGTTGCGTGGGCTGTCGCAGTTGCTTTTGAAGAAACCGACCGAAGCGCTGTGGGACTTCGACAAAGTGGTCCAGCTAAGCCCCGGCAATTCTCTCTTTCGTCTGGAACACGCGGAGGTCAGCGAGAAGGCCGGCCTGACCAAGCAAGCGATCAGCGAGCTGCGTGCGCTGGACGCCAGCGTCGATCCGGAGTGGGCGCGGCGACGCGAACTGCTGGCCATGCTGGCCAAGCTGCTGACCAAGACCGGCGATCCAGAGGCGCCGGCGGCCCGCGCGCGCGCTTGCGACGCGGGCGCGAAGCACCTGTGCAGCGGTGGATCCGACGCGGACCGGCCCGGGCCGCCGGCGAAAGAGTCGCCGATCGGTCAATAGATCGCCGGCGGCTTGGTCAGGTTTGTCAGGTCAGCGGCTGCCGACGTTGCCACGCAGCACGGTGATCGACGCCGGCGGCAGGTGGTAACGGGTCTGCGGATCAGCGGTCAGTTTGCCGGCGCTCGCCGGGCCATCGGGATCAGCGTGGCCGTCCTTGGCGTTCGCATGCCACTGATACTCGGCGGCCCCGAAGGTGACGGTGTCGACCGGGCCGGTAAAGTGACGCGAAGATTCAGCCGCGGTTTGCAGGTCTCGGAAAACGATCTGAACGTCGTGCGCGACGGCAGCGTCTTTGTTGATCAGCAGCAGCGACCATTGCCCGTCGGGGCGCAGCGCCGCGTACGCGGTGACCAGCACGTCGCCGGCGGCGTCGACCACGTCGCTGCGGGCTGGAAAAATTCGGTGCACGCCGTCGCCGGGCGCCATCCACTCGCGCGCGACCAACTGGCTGGCGAAGAACTGCGCTACCGGTTGTTTGATGTGATAGGCGGCGTCGGTGGTGTGCAGGCCGAACGTGCCGAAGGTGCCGTCGCAGGCATGACCCAGCGGAAGCGGCAAATAGTGAAAGAAATAACTCGCGGTCCCGCCCGCGGTTAAAAAGGCGCCGACATAATCGGCCAGCCACAAGGCGCCGAAGATGTCGACGTAACGCTGACCGGACTGCCAGGCCAGGTTCACCTCGGTCACCAGCAGCGGCACGCTGGCGGGCAGGCCGTCTTTGCGCCAGACGTCGATGATGTGCGTGATCAGTTTCGGCTCGTCGTACAGATCGCGCCACGCGGCCTTGCAGGGATCGTACGGGTAATGTTCGAAAGACATGAAGGCCAGATCGGCGAGGCGGCCGTGGGCGCGGAGGTATTTCAAGAAGCGTCCGAACCACGAAATGTCGCCGCGCGCGTCGGGCCAGGCCGGGATGTCTTCGTTGACACCGCTGAACGCCGGGCCGCCCAGCTTCAGCGCCGGATCCACGGCGTGGATCGCCTTCGCCCACTGCAGGTAAAGCGCGGCGTAGTGTTCGGGCGTCATGTATTGCCCGTCGGACTCCTCGCCCATCTCGACGTACGAGATCGGATAGCCGCGCGCTTTCAGATAGGCGATCTCCGCCGCGGAGTCTTCGGGGATGCCGTAGACCACCGACACCGGAATCATCGCCGGCAGGCCGCGCGTCACGCCGCTTTGATAAAAGAGATCCAATCCCGACTGCTCTTCGTCCTTTGTCAGATCGCTTGGCTGGTGCCAGGGATCCACCGATGAGCAATCGGTCGCGGTTTGCGACTGGGTGGCCGCGTGCACGACGAGATCTTTCAATTGCCCTTCCGCCTGGCGCTGGCCCAGATAAACCTCGCTGATGGCGTAGCCCAGGCAATTGCGGCGATCGGCGGCGCCGTGATCGTCGCAGGTGCCGGAGGAATCGGTCATGGTCACGCGCACGAAGCGGGCGCTGATCGGCGCTGGCGCCAGCGTCAGCAGCGGATCGCCGCCCTTGCTGTTCTTGACCGCCCCCGACGGGAAGGTTTGCCAGCGGCCTTTGCCGGCCTGCTTGATGGCGTCTTCGCCGAGCCAGTACTGCACCACGAAACGCCGTGCGAACGGCGCCGCCCAGGCGATGCGGATGGCGTCCACCGGCTGGGCGCTGCCGAGATCGATCAGGATCCACTGCGGAAACTGGGCGTCGTCCTCGCCGGTGAACGGCTTGGTCAGGTAAGGGTTGCTCTTCCAGTACGTGCGGCGATCGCCGTCGTCCAGCACGCTGAAGCCGACGTTGTCCGTGCCTTCGTTGTGCGTGTACCCGCGGTGAGGCAGCGCGTAGCCCCACGAATGACGGATCGGCGTCGGGCCCGGCTTGGCGTCGCCGGTGAAGTACCCGCGGCCGGCGGGATCGCTCCAGGTGCCTTGCGGGTTCCAGTGCCAGTCCTCAACGTGCAGCTCCGTGTTCAGGCGATAGCTGACCGTGCCCCAGCCGGCGGCCAGCGCCTGTTGCAACGACGCCGGCGCGTAGTCGGCGTCCACCGCCACGCTGGACATGCGGTCGATGCCGGCCCCCAGCGCCAACGACGGGCGGATGCTGTTGGTGGCGTGGGCCGGCGCGCTGTCGACGCGCACGGTTTGCGCCTCCGCCGGGATCGCAACGCCTGCGACGACGACGACGACCAACGCCACGGCGACACCGACGCCGGGCGCGACGGCGCGCACCCTACTCGGTCCGGTCGTGTCGACTGACCTCGGCTTCCAGCTCGGCGGCTTGTTCACGCAGATGCCAGGGGATGTCGCTGTAGACATCTTCAAACATGCTGTGCAAAGGCGGCTTGGGCGCGCGGCTTTCGGCGTAGGCCAGGGCGTCGGAGATCTGGTCGGTGATCTCGGCGCGCATCTTCGCTTCCGTCGCGGCGTCGATCTCCTGGCGGGCGGTCATGTACTTGCGCAGGCGATCGAAGGGATCGCGCTGCTCCCATTCTTTCGGTTCGGCCGGATCGCGGTACACCGACGGATCATCGGACGAGCTGTGGGCCCCGCGCCGGTAGGTCCGCGCCTCGACCAGCGTGGCGCCCTCGCCGCGCCGGCCGCGCGCCGCCGCTTCGCTGATGACGTGAATCATGGCCAGGATGTCGTTGCCGTCGACCAGCACACCGGGGATGCCGTAAGCGATCGCCTTCTGGGCAAAGGTCGGCGTCACTGTCTGCACCGATCGCGGCACCGAGATCGCCCAGCCGTTGTTGCGGCACACCAGGATCGCCGGTGTCTTGAACACGCCGGCAAAATTCAGCGCGGTGTGGAAGATCGGCGTCGACGTGCCGCCCTCGCCGAAGAAGGCCACCGCCACGTCGTCCTTCTTTTGCAGCTTGGCCGCCCAGGCCGTGCCCACCGCGTGCGGGATCTGCGTGGCCACCGGCGAGCTGATCGATACGAAGTTCAGCTTGCGGATCGAATGGTGCACCGGCATCTGGCGGCCGCGCACCGGATCCTCGGCGTTGCCGAACAGCTGGCACATGAACGTGCGCAGGTCGTACCCGCGGTACAGCGCCGCGCCCACCTCGCGGTAGGCCGGGTAAAACCAATCGGTCGGCCGCAGCGCGAACGCCGCGCCGATGTGGGTGGCCTCCTCGCCGGTCGACGCCAGGTAAAAGCCCAGCCGCCCCTGCCGCTGCAAGCGCAGCATGCGTTCGTCCAGCAGGCGCACCAGCAAGACGGTGCGAAACAGGACGCGCAGATCATCGCCCGAGATCTTGGGTTCGCGTTCGGGGTGGATGACGCGACCGTCGTCGTCCATCACCCTGATGACTTCCAGCTTCACCGTTTCCTCCTGCCGCCATCCTGTGCTGGCCAGGCAAGCCGCGACCCGTATAATCGGTCATTCATCGCCGGTCAAGGCTACCAGTCGATACAGGGAGCTTGCTATATGAAGATTCAGGTCCACGACGTTGTCAGCTATCTCGGCCAGGATTACGTGGTGGAAGGCGTCGCGACGTGGGCCATCAACGGCCACAGTTATCAGCTGGCCCGCGCCGTCGACGGCGACGCGGTGTTGTGGATCGAACCTGTGCACGACGACGGCGACGATCGCCTGCTGGTGATGCGCGAAGTGCGCGACCTGGCCATGTCGGCGCCGCCGCCGCAGACCATCAGCTATCAAAACCTGACTTACGTTCAACGCCTGGCCGGCCTGGGCCAGGTGCAGATCGCCGGCAGCATGCCCGGGCATTCACCGGGATCGCACCAGCTGTGGCGCTATCGAGCGGCGGGCGATCGGTATCTACAGATCGAAGAAGACGGCGGCCGCACGCGCGCGCTGGTGGGCGAATCGGTGCACAAGGGGATGATCGACATCCTGCCCGGCAAATAATGGGCGGAAGCATCTTCGGTTCGCTTTTTCGCGTCACCACCTGGGGCGAATCGCACGGCCCGGCGGTGGGCGTGGTGATCGACGGCTGCCCGCCGCGGCTGCCGCTGACCGTCGAGGAAATTCAGCGCGAGCTGGATCGCCGCCGCCCCGGGCAAAGCGCCATCACCACCCAGCGCCGCGAAAAAGACGAGGTGGAGATCCTCTCGGGCCTGCACGAGGGCCTGACGCAAGGAACGCCCATCGCCATGATGGTGCGCAACCACGACAACCGCGGCGGCGACTATGAAGAGATGCGCGACAAGTTCCGCCCCTCGCACGCCGACTTCACCTATCAGGCGAAGTACGGCATCCGCGCCTGGCAGGGCGGCGGGCGAGCCAGCGCGCGAGAGACCATCGGCCGCGTCGCCGCCGGCGTGGTGGCGCGCAAGGCGCTGACCGCGGCCACCGGCGCGGCGATCGAGATCGTCGCCTACGTCAAACGCGTGCAGAACCTGGAGGCCGCCGTCGACCCGAGCACCGTCACCGCCGCCGCCGTCGACGCCAACATCGTGCGCTGCCCCGACGCCGCCGTCGCCGCCCAGATGATCACGTTGATCGATGAGGCACGCAAAGCCGGCGATTCGCTGGGCGGCGTGGTCGAAGTGGTCGCCCGCGGCCTGCCCGTCGGCCTGGGCGAGCCGGTGTTCGACAAGCTGGACGCCGATCTGGCCAAAGCAATGTTGTCGCTGCCAGCGGCGAAAGGCTTCGAGATCGGCAGCGGCTTTGCCGGAACACTTCTGACCGGCAGCCAGCACAACGATCCGTTTTACAACGCGGGTGCCGGCACCGGCAGCGTCCACGTCCGCACGCGCAGCAACCGCTCGGGCGGCGTGCAGGGCGGCATCTCGAACGGCGAGGACATTCTGCTGCGGGTGGCTTTCAAGCCGACCGCCACCATCCTGCGCGAGCAAGAGACCGTCGACGTCAACGGCAACGACACCACCATCAAGGCGCGCGGCCGCCACGATCCGTGCGTGTTGCCGCGCGCGGTGCCCATCGTCGAAGCGATGGTGGCGCTGGTGCTGGCCGATCATGCCTTGCGACAGCGCGGTCAATGCGGCCCCATCAACGACGAGCAGCCGTGAACGCCGCCCGGATGTGGGGTGCGGCGGCGGCGATGGTCGTCGTGGGTGGCGTCTCGCTGGCGTTTGCCGCGGTGGTCACCACCAGCGCCTCTGACGGCACAACGGTGCACGTGACGCCCACTGTGACCGCCGACGAAATTCATTGGACGCTGACCAGCCCGACGGCGGTGACCTTCGACTGGCGCGGCGTCGCGCAGTCATTGCGCTGGCGCCCGGCCGGCGGCGGCGCCGAAGCCACCGTCGCCGGTCACCCGCCGAAACCGATGCCGACGTCGTCACCCGGACCTTTCTGGGAAGCGACCGTTTCAAATTTGTCGCCGGGCCTGAAATACGAATACGCCGTGGGCGCCGGGACAGAGACAGCCTGGCATCGTTTCGCGCCGCCGCCCCTGCGCGGCACCAGCGGGTTCACCGTCGTCGCGCAAGGCGACATCGGCGCCAGTAACATCTGGCCGAACGTGGCCCGCATCCAGCAGATGGTGGCCGCCGCCAAACCCGATCTGGTCCTGGTGCTGGGCGATCTGGCCTACGGCGATCTGAAAGCGAACGCCGTCGACCAGCACTTTGACGACGTGATGGTGTGGTCACAGGACGCGGCGTACATGCCCATCTGGGGCAACCACGAATGGGAAAATCCCACCCACGACGATCTGCGGAATTACAAAGGCCGCTTCGCCTTCCCGCACGCCGAGACCGCGCGCACGGCGCCCAAGCTCGGTTGTTGCGGCGAAGACTGGTACTGGTTCGATTACGGCCACACGCGTTTTGTCGCCTATCCCGAACCGTACGCGCACAGCACCTGGGCCGACTGGCTGGCCGCCGCCGAACCGATCTTCACCGCCGCCGAGCGCGATCCCGCCATCACCTTCATCGTCACCTTCGGCCACCACCCGGCGTATTCGTCCGGCCACCACGCCGGCGTGAAGGTGCTGCAACTGGCGATGGCTCGACTGGCGCGCCGGCACCTGAAATACGTGCTGAATCTGAACGGCCACAGTCATAACTATGAACGCACGTCGCCCCAGGACGGCGTCGTGCACATCACCGCCGGCATCGGCGGCGGCGCGCTGGAGCACGCGGCGACGCCCTGCCTGTGGGACGAGTGCAGCGCCAAGCCGGCCTGGTCGTCGCGGCGGGCGATCCATCACGGCGTGGTGCGCCTGCGCTTTGGTGAGCATTCCATTGAAGGCGTCGCCATCTGCGGCCCGAACTCGCCGGGCCAGACCGACATCGACTGTCGCGAAGGCGACACCTTCGATTCGTTCACCGTCACGCCCCGCGTGCCGGCGCGATAGACGGCCGCGGTCAGCTGGGCAAGCCGGCGCGCGGCGCGGTCTCGCGGCGAATCACTTCAAGCTCGCCTTCACTGAATTCGTAGCGCTCGCGGCAGAATTCGCACACCACCTCGGCCTTGCCGTCCTCGACGATCATCGATGCCAGCTCGGCGTTGCCCAGCAGGGCCAGCGAGCTTTGCGCCCGCTCGCGCGAGCACGGGCACTCGAACCGCACCGGGCGGACGTCCAGCAGTTGCAACGTTGGCAACGTCTGCAGCGTCAGCGGCGATTGGTCCAGTTCCGCCATCACCGCGCGCGCCAGCTCTTCCGCCGACGGCGACGGCGTGGCCGCCAGCGCCCGCGGCAGCGCCCCCGCGCGCAGCACCGCGCGCGCTCGTTCGATCACCGCGCTGCCGGCGCTGCCCGGCAACGCCTGCACCAGGATGCCGCCTGAGATGACGATCTCGGGCGAGCCGGCCCCGAACAGCGCATCGCAGGCCAGCGCGCTGTCGATCTGTTCGCTGGTGTTCAGGTAGTGCTCGACGTCGGTGTCCAGCTCGCCCGTGACCAGGGGAGTTTGCCCGCTGAAGTTTTCTTTCAGGCCGACATCGCGGATGACACTGACCACCCCGCCGCGCCCCAGCGCCGCCGCCAGCGACGCCCGCTGTCCCGCGCTGGCCGCCAGCAAGCCGCCGTCCAGGCGCTTGACGTACGCCCGCACGCCACCCGACGAACGTGCGTCGACCGTCACCCCGCGCAGCGGCCCGTCGCCGATCACCTGCAACGTCACCCGTTCGTCATCCTTGGTCAGCGTGGCCAGCAGCAACCCCGCCGTCGTCCCGCGCGCCAGCGCCAGGGCCGCCTGACCGCTGGCCCCGTGGCGGCGCACCGCCTCGCGCGCCGTGGCCGTGGTGATGGCCGCGATCACGCGCGCCGTCCCGCCGTCCCACACCGCGCGAGCGATCTGATCGCCGGGCGCGGCCTTGATCCCTTCACTGCTGGTCATCACGTTAATGTTACCCTCCGCCCACGCTGAAGTCCGCTCACCGATATCCCGGCGACACCAACGCCCCGCCCCGCCTTGAGTGGCTGGGCGCGCCGAACATCCTCAGCCTCAGTCGTCTGCCGCTGGGCGCGCTGTTCTGGTTGGTGACCGACGCCCAGCCCGCGCACCTGTGGTGGCCGTTCGCCGTGCTGGCCGCCGCCGCCGTGACCGACGTGCTGGATGGAATGCTGGCCCGCCGCCGCGGCGTCACCAGCGGCGTCGGCTCGTGGCTGGATCCCATCTGCGACAAGCTGTTCGTGGCCGCGGTGTTGGGCGCGATCGAATATTACCGTCACCCGCCGTTGTTGCTGCTGGGGCTGATCGTCGGGCGAGAGTTGTGTCAATTGCCGCTGTCTCTGATTTACCGGTTCGTGCCCGTGTTGCGACAGTGGTTGCACTACGACTTTCACGCCAGCGGATTGGGAAAGGCGGCGACAGTGGCGCAGTTCATGGCGGTGGCGGCGTTGTTGGTGGATTCCCCGGGACAGTGGGTGGCGGCGTGGGTCGCGTTCGGGGTGGGGATGCTGGCGCTGGGGGATTATTTGCGGCGGGCGGTGATGATTGGGAGGCGGCGGTTGAGGGGGAGGAGGCGGACGGGCCGGGAGTGAGCGTGACCGGGAAAACGAACTGCATTGCTGCATAACAAAAGTATCCCTGCGAGGAAAGAGGCTCGGAGACGAAAGACCGCAAAAGAGAACGCCGACGAGGCGTCCAAAGATGGGGAACGTCGGCGTTGTACGAAAATGCGGAGTGTCGATGGGACTCGGTCCCGCTGCAGGGATAAAATTATCCCTGCAAGGCCTCGCTGTAGAATGGTAGTTGGACAGACAAGCGCGGACCCTCCAAATGGCTGGCGCAATTAAGGACTTGTCGAGGAGCTGAAAGCAGGTGACACTTTGGCAACTCTATGAAGCGCAAGCTCCAAATCTTCGTTTCATCCACGTACCGCGACTTGCTCGCTGAACGTCAGGCCGCCGTCGAAGCGATTCTTAGAGCAGGGCATATTCCCGCTGGCATGGAGCTCTTTGCGGCGGGTGACAAGAGCCAACTCGAAACGATATGTCGATGGATCGATGAATCAGACGTGTATATGCTCATTTTGGGAAGCAGGTATGGTTCGCTAGATCCGGCGTCTGGCAGATCCTATACCCAGCTCGAATATGAATATGCACTCGCAACAGGAAAACGGTCGTTTGCCGTCGTTCTCAGCGACGCCGCGATCGATCAGAAAGTTCAGGCCTCGGGTCGTTCAGTTATCGAGGACAGCTGTCCAAAGGAATTGATAGCGTTTCGAAGTGTCGTTACTTCAAAAATCTGTCGCATGGTCGATGATTACAAAGACATCAAGCTAGCGATTCATGAAACGCTGCTTGAATTTCTTCGTGAATATTCATTCGATGGATGGGTATCCGGGAAACATCTGGCAAACTCAGACGAAGCATCGCGTGAGATAGCCAGACTGGTCCGGGAAAACGGGGAACTTCGCGCCGAGCTGCAGTCTGTTCGTTCGGGAAAGACCACGATTGCGCCTGCCAATATCGACTTCGATGCTGTTTTGAGCCTCTTGAACGACGAAAAAGTAACATTTAGTCAAGAAAACAAAGAGCCAATCACCAAGTCAGCGGTGGAGTGGTTCTTCGCTGCGAGAAATTCATTCATTACGGGAATCTCAAATCGCTACGGCATGACTCCGTATCACAATTTTCTCTTTTTCCGTGTGAGTCCACATCTCAGCCTGCACGATTTGACGAAAGACGAGAAAGTGGCCGGTGTCGGCTGGAGAACTATGCGCACGACAAAGAAAGGCAACGAATTTCTCCTCTATCTCAAGAAGCAGATGGCGGCCTCGAAGGCCAAGCCCGATGCCGCAGGTCTCCTCTCGAAAGAAAAGCCAACTACAGAATCTAATGACTCAGCCAGCGCTATCAAGCCCGTGACTATGAAAGGGCGACGCAAGAGCAAGAAGACTAAACCGTAGGAACTGTGCTGATGATTCACCTGTACCCAGTAGCTGTCCAACATGGCGTTGCAACGACCGGTGCTTTGCGTCGCCGCTGAACGCTGGATCGTTCGACGGACTTGCCCACTCAGCTTTGTTGACAGGCGTAGAAGGTTGCGTGGAATTCGGCGGACTCGTATCGTGCTCCGGTGTCAATTTCGGTGAAGGGGATCACCCCGGCACAGCGCGCCCGAATCCTGGCCACGACTGAGAGCCATTTTGCGGACGTAAAGGCGCGTGAGATCGCGCCCGCTAAGCTTACGAAGACGGTCTCTGCATTCGCGAACGCGGATGGCGGAGAGCTGCACATCGGGGTGGCCGAGGACAAGGCGAAGGGGACCCTCACCTGGAACGGTTTCGCGGACCCTGAAGCAGCGAATGGACACATTCAGGCGCTGGAGGGGTTGTTCCCGCTTGGTCGCGACTTTTCCTATACATTTTTGTCGAGCGACGCCGATCCGGGGTTGGTTCTCCAGGTCTTGGTGCTCAAGACGCGAGATATTAAGACCGCCAGTGATGGCCTGCCCTATCTTCGTCGCGGTGCTCAGAGCCTTCCGCTCGACACGCCCGAGAAGGTGCGCCGCCTCGAACTCGATAAAGGCGTTGTTTCTTTCGAATCAGACACGATCGCAACTGACCCACAGGTCGTGACAAACTCGAATGCCGTCATCGGTTTCATGATCGAGGTCATACCGACCTCCGAGCCCGATACGTGGCTCCAGAAACAGCAGCTTCTCTTGGACGGGAAGCCGACTGTGGGTGCGGTTCTTCTTTTTGCGGATGAGCCGCAGGCCCTTCTTCCGAAACGATGTGGCGTAAAGATCTATCGCTACGCTACGAAAGAGAAACTTGGGACGCGGGAGACACTTGCTGGGCAACCCATCACCGTCGAGGGGTGCACCTATCGGCAGATAGAGAAAGCGGTCGCAAAGACCGTCGAGATGATTGAGAAACTTTCAGTGCTCTCGGAGGACGGAGTCAAGAAAGTCACGTACCCGCACGAGGCGCTGCACGAAATCATCACGAACGCGGTCCTTCACCGGGACTACAGCATCGCTGATGACATTCACGTTCGCATCTTCGAGAACCGAATAGAGATCGAGAGTCCTGGACGCCTTCCCGGTCATGTAACGACAGAGAATATTCTCGAGGAGCGGTTTTCGAGAAATGGCCAGCTGGTGCGTTTGATAAACAAGTTTCCAAATCCCCCAAATAAGGACGTCGGCGAGGGTTTGAACACGGCTTTCGAGGCAATGCGAAAGCTCGACCTCAAGGAGCCGCAGATCGAAGAACGACCAAACTCCGTCGTGGTTCATATCAGGCACGAACGTGTGGAGCCGCCCGAGGTCGTTATCGTTGAGTACCTGAAGGATCACGAACAGATCACGAACAGGATTGCGCGCGATCTCTGCCACATCGGCTCAGAGAATCGCGTCAAACGCATCTTTGAAAAGCTCATGGAGCGCAATCTGATCGAACGCGTCCCCGGTCTCTTGAGCAGCAAGACGGCCTACCAAAAGAAGAAGAAGGTATGAAGCGCGCGCCGTCTGTGACGCCGCCGAACGCCACGACGTTATCCAACCAGGACGAGATTATGAAAAAATTCAGCCAGAGGATGGGCTACACGCCAGTACGTGACGTATTGCAGACGACGGAGGTTACCCCGGACCTCCGCAACACGCTCTGGAATGTTGTTCTTACTTACATGCGGGAGCGGCAATATTTTTCAGAAGGCCCATGGGGCATGAGCCCCGCGATCAGCGCTTTCGCGTATACCCTGTGGCACGATCACTTAAAATTGCCCGTCGATGAGATTCCATCTGCAGATGGGATAAGTCGCGTTCTGAAAGACACGATTCTCAAAGGCACATGGCTTCAGGTGTATGACCTCCTTGAGGCGATAGTCACCGTCTTGTCCGATCGGCATCTTGATGACTCCTTGAACGAAGTGCTCGAGCGTGAGCTGGCAGGATATCGTCTTGTGGGCAGACAATTTGTGGCCATTACCCAAGAAGTCGAAGTCTCCGCGATCGAAACGGCGCTGGCCGAACCGAAGGCATCTGGAGCTACGAAACACTTACGCACCGCACTGATTTTGCTTTCCGACCGAACGGCGCCGGACTACAGAAACTCGATTAAGGAATCGATTAGTGCGGTAGAGAGCGCTGCACGCATATTGACGGACGACGAAAAAGCTACGCTCGGTCAAGCGTTGAATTTATTGGAATCGTCAGGTCAGATTCATAAAGCACTCCAGAAGGGCTTTTCAGCTCTCTATGGGTACACGAATGACTCGCAGGGAATCCGTCATGCGATGCTTGAAGAGCCGACGCTGACAGCAGCTGACGCCAAATTCTTCCTCATTTCATGTTCGGCATTCGTGAGCTACTTGATTTCAAGGTTGCCACCGCAAAAGGCCGGATAACAATGTGTTGCAGAACGGACGGCGCTTCGAGCCGCCGCTGAACGCCATCGCGTTAGGCGGCTTTCAACATGAGTGATCGACGTGAATAGGCGGAGCCTACCCTTCCTGGCCGTTGCGATTCTCCTCCTGCCGGGATGTCGAACGCAGTATCGACCTTCCGGTCTGCGGGGAGGCTATGAAGATCAACGGATCGGTGACACACAGTTCTTCGTATCAGTTCGCGGGAACGGATTGACTCATGAAAGTACTCTGATTGGCTATTTTCACAGGCGTGCGGGCGACCTGTGCAAAAGCATTGGCTATGCGAGCTACACGTTTGACGCGTCAACAAGGGCGCGAACAACCCAAGCGTCATCGACAACCTACACGGCCGATACAACTATTTCTGGGAGTTCAGCCAGGACGACGATCGAGGAGCACCCGGGTGTTAACGTCACAAAATACTCAGTGAGCGGCTACGTGTCGTGTAACACACCGCTCCAGCGGCTCGACAATCAATCGCCCCCAGCGACGACCACAAGTAGTCTGACCTTTCAGGAAGCCCAAGCAGCCTCGCTCAAACTGGAGCCAGGTCTTACAAAAGATGACGTTGTCAAAATTTTGGGGACGCCGACAAACACAGAATTGCGTGCAATGGCAGAAGCAACGGCGACACCCTGGCAAGCCTTGGTTTGGAATTTCGTTTGGAACGATGGTGCCGGCAATAGGACACTGTCGATAATCTTCGGAGAACACGAGGGCTGGCATGTCAAAAGCTGGACTTGGTTTTAAAATGACGGCGCCGCCTAACGTCGGTACCTCAGCCGGACGATAGAGGCGATACGTGGAAGCCAGTTTATTTGGCGAAGGCTATCGATCGCCCGGCCGATCGAAGCGCTAGACTGACCGGGCCATGACCACTAGCGAGACGACAGACGCGAACTCTCGCCCGCCGTCGAATCACCAGGCGTCGGCGGAGCTCGCGCCGCAGACATCGCGCGGGCGGCCGCGCCCGATCCGCCCGCCCTGGCGGGACCTCATGCCGCTGATGCGCGCGTTCAGCACTGACATCCTCGGCGCGCTGACGCTGGTTCGAGACAAGTACGGAGACTTCGTCCGCACGCGGCTGCCGCTCCATATCTACTTCGTCTACGATCCGCGGGCGATCGAGGAGATCCTGCTCAAGAAGGCGGACGCCTTCCGCAAGGACTACACCAGCCGTCTGCTGTCGCGCGTGGTCGGCAAAGGTCTGCTGCTCAGCGAGGGCGAATCATGGCGGCGCCAGCGTCGGCTGGTGCAGCCGGCCTTCCATCACCAGCAGCTGCAGTCGTACGCGGCGCTGATGGTTGGCGCGATCGAGCGCGCGATGCCTGGCTGGCGCAACGGCGAGGTGCGCGACGTGCACGCCGACATGATGGGGGTGACATTGGACATCGTGGCCGAATCCCTGTTCGGCGCCGACGTGTCGGCGGTCGCGGGCGACATCGGCCTCATCATCGGCGAGCTGATGGAGGAGTTCGGCAAGGTGCTCGGCCTGGCGGCTCGCTTCCAGCCGCCCGCCTGGGTGCCGACGCCCACAAGCCGCCGGCTGCGCCGGACCAGGCGCCGCATGGACGCGCTGCTGCTCGGCATTATCGAGACGCGCAAGCACAGCCAGGAGACACGCGACGATCTGCTGTCGCTGCTGATTCGCGCCCGCGACGAGGGTGGCGGGCAGATGACGGACGAGCAGGTACGCGACGAGGCGATCATCCTGTTCCTCGCCGGTCACGAGACCACCGCGCTGGCGCTGACCTACGCGCTTTACCTGCTGGCGACGCACCCCGATTCGCAAGCGCGCCTCGCCGACGAGGTCCGCCGCGTGCTGGGCGGGCGCAGTCCCGGGCTGGGCGATCTGGACAAGCTCGCGTTCACCGAGGCTGTCGTGCTCGAGTCGATGCGGCTCTATCCGCCGGCGTGGGGGATTGCCCGCGAATCGCTCACGCCCGTCGAGATCGCCGGCTACGCGTTCCCCCGGGGAGCGACGTTCGTGATGTCGACCTGGGCGGTGCACCGCGACCCGCGCATCTTCGAAGATCCCGCGACCTTCAAGCCCGAGCGCTGGCAGGATGATCTGCAGAAGCGGCTGCCGCGCTTCGCCTACTTTCCGTTCGGCGGCGGCCCGCGCGTCTGCATTGGCAACCGGTTCGCGATGATGGAGGCCAAGCTGGTACTCGCCCGCACGTTGCAACGATTCCGCTTCGATCCGACGCCCGAGACAGAGATGCGCCTGTTTCCCAGCGTCACCCTTCGCCCCCGCGGCGGCGTCCGTCTACGGATCAGCGAACGGTAGGATCACGCAACGCCATCCACGGTGTGAACAGCTTCGGGCCGCCCTTTGCCAGCTGCTCTTTCATATTCGCGTTCGGCGTTCCCAGCGCTTCGCCCGTGTCGGAGGCGGTGGCCCAGAGCGGCTTCATTCCACATCTTCGCGAACCCCGAGGCCTGCGCGGCGTCAGTTTGGGCGCTCTGGATCGACCGACGGTGAGGGAATGAAACAAACCGCATTGATCGTCATGCTTGGGGTCGGGGTGATTGGTGCGCTGGGGTGCGGTGCGACCAAGGAAGCGGCTGCAGATGGTCCTGGACCGTCAGCGAATGCCGGGGTCGATGGCGGTGTCGAGGTCGCTCAGGCGGAAGTTTCCGGCCGTTGGGCAATGTTCGCCTTCGAGGATCCGGTGGCGGTTGAAATTGTTCAAAGCGGCAACATCCTCACCGGCACCGGGTGTTACGGCGGGTTGCCAGTTGCAAGCGATCCCCCTGACTCGATGACCGCGCAGTTCTGCGTGCCCCTGCAGGGCAGTGTCGAAGGCCGGCACGTTCAATTCGCTTTGGGCAGTCGCGACGTCCCGTACGCAGCGGACGTTTATGCGTCCGCGGATGGCCAGCGCATGGCCGGCCGATTTCACGACACCGGTGATTGGAGCGCCGCCTTTGCGTGGCTGCGCATCGGCCCCAGCGATCGCTGGCTGTCCCCGGCGACGACCACGGCATTGATGCAAGCGCTCGCGCAGCAGGCCGGCCATTTTATCCTGCAGCCTGTCGGCATCCCGCCCGCGGCGATCGAGTTACTGCGGGGAGAATATTTTCTGGGCCTGATTACGGAAGATCGTGGCCCGCAGCTGGCAGGCACGCTGGGCTCTTTCTGGGCGACGGAGATGACCTGGGATGCGACCCAGCAGACGCTGACCGCCGGCCCGGTCCCGGTCTCGTCTGCAGCCACGCCGATCAAATTGGTCCTGCACTTCAACGGCGCGACTCTGTCGACCTGCGAGGCGACCATGCCAGGCGGCGATTTGTTCGCGTTCACGGCGACTCGCCAGACGAATTGACGACCGGGCCGTGGACAGCAGGCGGCGCTGCTGAACACGATAACGATCGTTGGGCGGCCCGGTGCCGCCCCCGACAATTACTTCCCGAGTTGGGGGCTCAGGCCGTCGACGTGCATCTCGAAGTATTCGTTCTTGCTGTAGGGCCCGACCACGGCTTCGACGAGCTCGCGAACCGCGGCGAGGGATGGGCCTTCCCAGATGCACACGCCGAGTCGGTGATCCTCGGTGGCCGCGTGAATGGGCAGCGCCACGTGCTTGGGAAGGCCGTGTTCGATCGCCTTGTCCTCGGCTGCCTGAAAACCTGCCGGGTCGTGAATGTGGTGAATGACGGTGATGAACATGTCGGTCTGCCTCCCGCTCGTTGTGAAATTGGGACGTCGTGGCCAGGCTGATAAAACCAGGCCGCCGCGCCGGGGCGGCGGTATCACGATCAGTGCGAACCATGCCCGGGCCAATGTTGCTCGCCTAGCCCGATCAGCGGTAATTTTGGGCCATGCGACCCCTTCGTTATTCCATCAACGTCACATTGGACGGATGCTGCGATCATCGTGAGGGGATCGCCGACGAAGACTTGCATCGTAACGCGGCCGAGAACCTGGCCCGGGCCGATGCCCTGCTGTTTGGCCGGGTGACCTACGAGATGATGGAGGCCGCGTGGCGGTCACCGCGGACAGGCGCGCTGCCTGATTGGATGGAACCCTTCGCCCGGACCATCGACGCGGCAAAGAAGTACGTCGTATCCAGCACTCTGGATCGGGTCGATTGGAACGCTGAGCTTGTACGCGGCGATTTGGGGACGGCTGTTCAGCAGCTCAAGCGAGAGTCGGGTAACGGACTGCTGGTGGGAGGCGTGACGCTGCCGCTGGCGCTGGCGCAGCTGGGATTGATCGATGAGTACGAACTCGTGGTGCACCCGAGGATTGCGGGCCATGGGCCGACGTTGTTCGCGGGACTATCGAAGCGCATCGACTTGAAGCTGGTGAGCCGACTGGAGTTCGGTTCGGGGGCGGTGGCGATGCGATATCAGCCGATAAGGTAGCGCTCGGAACGCTGCAGTGAGATTTTCTAGCGACCTGTGTTGCCGCAGGTGCCACTGTCGGATCCGGCATCTGTCGCGAAGCAAGTGCCAGCTCCAGATCCGATGCAAGGGCAGATAACCGGTTGGATGCAGCCCTGCGCCTGCATCCCGAACCCAAGAAAAAGGACAGGAACAGGAACAGGCACACCGATACCAAGCCCACCCTCATTGAGGCGACCTTTGCGACGATCGCATGCGCACCCGCCCTTGTCGATCGGGCCGCCGCTGGCAGGTTCGGTTCGGGAGCGGCTGGGGTAACATCTCCGACGATGAGTGCGTCTCCAGACCAGGGCCCGCCGGCCAGCCCGGAGAGCAAACTGCCGAAACCTGGCCTGGCGGCGTTCGTTGTCGCTACGCTCGCCGCTGTCATTGTCGGCCTGGCGAAGTACGATGAGATGTCAGTCAATAACACCGGCGGCCCGCTTGCCATGCTCCGGCCGATCGTCTCGGTCGCCTCCGCCGCGCTCACTTGGATCGTCGCGTTCCCCATCGTCTGGCTGGTGGTGCGGAGACTGCGGCGGCCCAAAAAGGAAGACGTGCCACCGCGACATGTTGATCTCCGTTGATGTGAAGCGCTAGCGATCGGGCCGCCGGCGGCTCTTCTGCGAAGTGCTGAAAGTGGTGAAAGCCAACCATTGCCGACCACGCCAGAGATGGGATTTCACAGTCCGTTCGCTTCGCCAGCCGCGGCACGCGCATTGCTGAGATGGCCCTTCATGAGATGGGCCGTCGCTGTGCTTGGTGTCTTCGTGGGCGGCTGCGCGCTGACCTCGGCGGTACCCGGAGGCCCGCTGCGCGCTGGCACATTCACACAGCTTCAACCCGCGTGGGCGCTTGCCTACGGGCCGGCGAGCATGACCGTGGACGGCGTTGCTGTATCGGGGACCGTTCAGAGCCGCAATGTTGGACGCGGCTTCATCGATCCGCTTCCGAACCCAATTCCGCTGGCCGTCGGCGCTCGTCAGGCCCTGGGTTCCAGCCTGGAGGCCAGCGCTGATGTTGGATGGGTCGATTCTGGCGTTGGGTTACGACTGGCCATTCCGCCGGTCGGGGATGTTCAACCTCCGATCATCAGTGCGGGCGTTCGAAGTGGAGTGGTCTCGTACTTCGGTGACAGGACCTACGAGGGCCATCTGTCACTCGAGGCCTATCCGGTCATTTCGGGGGCCAAAAACAGATCGCTTCGACTGTTACTGTCAGTCGGCGCAACAGGGGGAACCTTCGTTCATGAAATGCTCCTCCCACAGAGCTTCGCCAGCAGCTCCGATGCGCCTGTCGGACCCCCGATAGCGAGAATCTTGCGCCCTGAGCTCCGCCTGCAGACGTCGGTGGGCTTGTTCCTGTCGCGCGAGCATTGGGGGCTGGCGGTCGCGCTGTCGCCCTGGATCCTGTTGCGGGCGGGCGAACCTTCGTCCCAGGTTTGCCAGGACTGCGACGGACCCCACACCATTGCCAACTACGCGCAGACCTGGGGGCTGGCCCTCACGATCGCGCCCTTGATCGGGTCAGACTTCATGCTTTGATTCGAATCGCGAGATGAAGATCCAGCTGGTTCCGCCTGCGGAGAAATATCGAGAGAGCTTCTTGCGTGGGCTTCGTGAATTCCAACAGGAAGGCCTTCCCTGGTGGGTCGGCGGCGACCTCGAAACCGCCCGCCGAGATTTCGCTGCCTTCGTGGCAAAGAAGTTGGCCGACGCAAATCGGAGAACCGAAACGCTGGTCCCCGAGACGCATCTCTGGGCGGTGACGGACGAACAGTTCGTGGGGCGCATCTCCATTCGCCACGAACTGAACGACGCCGTTCGCATCGAAGGCGGGCACATCGGTTACGACACCGTCCCATCCTTCCGACGTCGCGGAGTCGCCACGGAGATGCTGCGCCAGGCTTTGCCATTGGCCCGCCCGCTGGGCATGACGGAAGTGCTGGTGACGTGTGACGATACGAACAAGGCATCCATCCGGGTGATCGAAAAGAACGGTGGCCTGTTGCGAGAGAAGAAGGCCCTCGATACGAACCGACCGTTGAAGCGCTATTACTGGATCACAGTGTCGTGACAACGTTGCCGACACACGACCATTTAGTAGAAAACGAAAGCCCAATCATGCCCGGGAATCCAATGACGACGCCACCGGCAGAGTTCTCCGTTCGATCATTTCGCCGCGGCGACGGCGAAGCGCTCGGCGCGCTTTGGGGGCGCGTGTTCCCTGACGATCCGCCCTGGAACGCGCCCACGGCCATGATCGAAAACAAGCTCAAGGTTCAGCCCGAACTTCTCTTGGTGGGCGAACTTGCCGGGACCATCGTGGGCGCTGTGATGGCCGGGTTCGACGGCGTGCGCGGTTGGATCTACCACTTGGCGATCTTGCCCGAGCATCGCCGCCGCGGTTTCGCCACCAGGTTGGTGAGGTCCGCCGAACAAGGTCTGCTGTCTCTCGGGTGTCCCAAAGTGAACCTGCAGGTTCGGTCGACCAATCAGGAGGTCGTGGCGTTCTATCGCAGCGTCGGGTATCAAGTTGAAGAACGAGTGAGCATGGGACGCCGTCTTGAAGAAGCTGCCGCGCTACCATGTCGCATGCCGAACGCCGTCGAGATCGCCGTCGACACGTACATCCGAATGTGGAGCGAGCGCGATCCTGCCGTCCGCGCCACCATGCTAGAGGCCTGCTTTGCCGCCGAAGGTCGGATGGTCACCCGCAGCCGCGAGATCCGGGGCCGCGGCGCCTTCGCCGATTTGATGACCAAATTCCTCGCCGATCCGCAGGTGCGGGAGATTCGGGTGATCAGCGCGATCGACGCCAGCGGCACGACGTTCCGATTTCGCTCGGTGGTCGAACGCCACGACGGCACAATCCTGGAGAACTTCGATGCGGGTGAGATTGATGCCACCGGGCGCATCTCGCTCATTCTGGCCTTCGCCGGCCCGCTCGCGGGACAGTGAACCGGTGTCCGGGTCAGATACGGCGCTGCATGGAGAACTGGTTGTGACCGGACCCATGCTCGACCACGTATCCTTGGGTGTCTCTGATCTCGATCGTGCGGTCGGGTTCTATGATCGGGTTCTCGCTGCCCTGGGGTACAGGCAGCTTTGGCGTACGGAGCACGGAGCCGGAAGTTTCAATCGAATCTGACACCACCAAAGACAGCGCGCTTTGCCAGTGCATGATGACCCAGATTGCCGGCTGGACGTTTCCGCCGCCCACCGGCGGCACTGTCGACGTTAGCTTTCCCTTTGTTTTTCAAAATCCATTGAGCCCTCCACCCGCCAAGTCATAGAAAAAAAGGACAACATGGACGCGAACCAGTTGAAATCAACGCAGGCTCCTTTGAAGGACAAATATCGCGCCGAGCCCGCGGCGGCCTTGGTGACCCTGCGGGCGCAAGGCCGCGCGACGGGGCTGTCGTGCAAGGTCGAAACCGGCAAAGCCATCGTCGAGGCCGGTCTGCATCCGGCCACTGGTGGCGACGGAACGGCGGCGTGCTCGGGAGACATGCTTCTGGAGGCGCTGGTGGCGTGCGCCGGTGTCACCTTGCGCGCGGTCGCCACGTCGATCGGCATCGCGCTGCGCGACGCCCTGATCCTCGCCGAGGGCGATCTGGATTTTCGTGGCACCCTGGGCGTGTCGAAAGAGGCCCCGGTGGGTTTCCTGAGAATCCGTCTGACGTTCAACCTGGACACCGACGCGACCGCCGAAGAAAAGGCGACGCTGTTAAAGCTGACGGAACGATATTGCGTCGTGCTGCAAACCATTCGCTCCGGCACGGTCGTATCGGCCGAGGTGGCTTGACGGCTCTTCGATTCAGCCGCT
>DASXQB010000008.1:0-3262 GCA_036493295.1 Polyangia bacterium
CCGCTCCCAGTCGGCCACCGCTCGATCCTTGGCGTCGCGAAACGAGACCCCCAGGTCGAACTCCGCCGAATCGTCAGGCAAAACCACACCGGGGCTGCTGGGTTCGGCGGGTGGTGTTCCCAGGCTGGGGTCGAAGTCGCCGAGCAAGATTGCCTTCTCGACGGCGTTGCGCAGCTCGCGGATGTTGCCCGGCCAATCCTTGCGCTTGCCCAGCGTCCGTTTGATCCCATCCAAGAGCACTGGATCCAGGTCGGCGCGCACCCGCTTGGCGAACTGCTCGATCAGCGGCGGGATGTCCTCGCGTCGTTCGCGCAGCGGCGGCAGGCGCAGCCGCAAGGCTTCCAGCCGATAAAAGAGATCGGCGCGGAACGATCCCAGCTCGACGCCCTCTTTCAGATCGCGGTTGGTGGCAGCCACCACCCGCACGTCGATCTGCACCGACTTGGTCGACCCGACGCGCTTGATCATCCGCTCTTCCAGCACGCGCAGCAGCTTGGGTTGCATGTGCAGGGGCAGCTCGCCGATCTCGTCAAGGAAGATGGTCCCGCCGTTGGCCGCTTCGAACGCCCCGATCTGCCGCTCGGTGGCGCCGGTGAACGAGCCGCGCTCGTGTCCGAACAGCTCGCTTTCGATCAGATTGGGCGGGATGGTGCCGCAGTCGACGATGATGAACGGGCCCTCGGGGTGCGGGCCGGCGCGGTGGATCATCTCGGCCAGCAGCGTCTTGCCGGTGCCGGTCTCGCCTTCCAGCAGCACGGTGGCGCCGGCGTTGGCCACTTTCGGCAGCACGCCCAGCAACTGCCGGACCGCGGGGCTGGATCCCAACAGCCGGACGTCCTGGGTGGCGTCCGACGACGGGTTGCTCTCCGCCAGCACCGACATCACTTGCAGCGTGCTGCTGCCGATCTGGATGGGAACCAGCGGCGTCAGGTAAGCGCGTTCGACGAAGCAGCCGCCCACCTGCGTCCCGTTGGTGCTGCCGAGATCGCGCAGCATCAAGCCGTGCGGCGTTGATTCAATCACGCAGTGGAAACGCGAGACGGTGGGATCGGACAGCGTCAGATCATTCGCCGACGCCTTGCCGATGCGAAACGCGCGCGCTTCGATGGCTCGATTGGCGCCGACGCTGGGGCCGCTGACCACGGCCATCCGGAACGATCGCGTAGCCGGAGGCTGATTGTACGAGCCGGAGACGATCGATGTCCGGATCTCACGTTCTGCTTCCATCGAGACCTCCCTGGAATCAGATGCGCGTGACCAACCAGTTTGTTCCCGAACACTAGGACGATTGACCTCCTTTTGTCTACGACAGTTATTTATTCAGGCAGCGCACGCGTCAATGACAGTGCCGGCGTTCAATTGTCTAGCGATTTGTTGACGCGCGCGATGGCGACGCACTCTCAATGTGTCAGGACGCAGGCCGGTCAATTCGGCCACTTTTTCCGTCGGCAAGCGATTGACCTCGCACAGCAAATAGACTGTCCGGTAATGCGGCGCCAGCGTGTCGATGGCGGCCCGCAATTTCTCCAGCGATCGGTGCGTCTCCAGGGCCTGCAATGGATCGGGCGGAGCGGTGGTGCTGCCTTCCCAATCAAATGACTCTTCGCGTTTGGACAATCGTCCCCGCGACCGCCAAAGATGCCGCACCACATTCAGCGTCACTTTCAACAACCACGAGCCCGGGCTGCCAACGTCATTCAAAGACGATGCGCGCCGGTGAACAATCAAGAAGACCTCTTGAACCACGTCCTCGGCGTCGCTGGTTGACCTGGTCAAGCGGGTCGCCCAGCGACTGACCCGCCGAGCGTAGTCGCGATAGAGCGCAGCCGTATCAGGTGCGGCGCCGACGATCGTTGGGGCGCATTCCGAGGCAGTGTTGATCGACATGCCTCCTGGCAACAGCAACTGACGTACCAAGAGAAGAGTCCCTGGCGTTGCGGGTCATGGTGGCGGTTGCAGCAGGGTGGAGGCTCCAGCCTTCAGGTACGGGCCACCGCCTCCCGAAAGGCGGCTGCCACCGGCGGCTTGGCGTAACGGCGAGAGAGGGGAACGTTTGGATCGATTTTCAACGCTTGGCGAAATTGTTCGACGCCCAGTTGCGGCTGCCTGAACCCGCTCACCAGCACGATGCCCAGATCGGCGTGGGTGACCGCGGCGACCGGATGTCTTTGCAGGCGCGCCCGCTCGGCGACGGTCAGGGCTCCGCGAAGAAGCCTACGGGCGCCTTCGGCGTTGCCGCGCTGATAGGCCAGCATCGCCTTACCGTTGATGGCCGCGATCTGCGCCACTGCCTGCTTGCGAGCGGCGGCCGGGGTGAGCGTCTTGCGGGCGCTTCGTGCCGTGACCGGTGCCGTCCCGTCGTCAACAGTGAAGACGGTCGGTCCGTCGTCGGCGGGCGGGTTGTCGTCTTCCTGCTCGGCGATCGCCGGAACCGCTTCGGGCGCCGACGCCGGCACCGGAGACGGCGGCACCACCTCCTGCGCCTGCTCGGGCGCCGGCGCGGGCGCCGCTGGGTGCGCGGTGGCGGCCGACACCAGCGGAACGAACTCGGGCGGGTGAACCGCCGGTCCCAGCTGAATCACCGCGGACGGCGTGGGCCGTTGTAACAACGCGCGGCTCGGTCCCGATGAGATGGCCATTCCGGCCAGCGCCGCCACCAGCAGACCCAGGCCGCTGAAGCGCCGACGCAACGACAGCCAGCCCAGCAGCCGCGCGATCAGCGGCGGCACCTTGCGCGACCGGCGCGGCGCGGGGCGGACCGGCAGATCGTGGCCGCCCATGATCTCGGCGACCCGTCGGGCCCGCCGGCCCAGCACGCTGCCGCTGACGCCCTGAACCCACTGTCCGATCTCGGCCGTGCTGGCCACGTCGATGGCGTCTCTGATCGCGTGGGCGAAATGCCGCGCCGTCGGGTGGCGCCGTCCGCGGTCGCGCTCCATCGCTTGCAACACCACCAGGTCCAAGGCCGGCGGCACGGCGGGATTGAAGCGGCTGGGCGGCGGAATGTCGCCAGAAAGGATGCTCACCCAGACCATGCGCGGATCGTGGTGGCGGAACAATCGCCGCCCGGCCAGCAGCTCCCACAGCACCACGCCGGCGGAGAATAGATCGGCGCGCCGGTCGATCTTTTGAAAACGGATCTGTTCGGGCGCCAGATAAGCCGGCTTGCCACCGCGATCGCGCTCGCCGGTGGGCAAGTCTTGCATCTTCGCGCGCGCCACGCCGAAGTCCAGCACGTGGGCCACGCCGTCGGTGCCCACCA
>DASXQB010000009.1:0-4011 GCA_036493295.1 Polyangia bacterium
CCCGATCGCAGTCGCCGCCACCCGCAGCGGCTGTCGCGCCCGCGGCCAGCGTGCCACCAAAAGCGCCGCGCCCGCCGCCACCGCCACTGACAAGCCGACCAGCGGCAGATACAAGAAGCGCTCTGCCGCCGGCACCGGCACGGCGATGATGTTCGCCACCGGCAGCAACGCCACGACAAACCACCCGAGGCCAAACGCCACGGCCCGGCGACCGCTGCGCAGCGCCGTCACCAGCAGAAAGACAAACGCCGCCAGCAATAGAAACGACGGCAGCCGACTGATCAGCGAACGCGGCCCGAAGTCGAAATAGCCCGAATAGTCCGCGCACAGGGGCCAGGGCAGAACCAGCAGGCGCAGGTAATGGGCGAACACCGCCGGCATGCCCAGCAGCGTGGCGCCGCGGGTGCCGCCGGCGAAGCTGGCGTATGCACCCGGCGTGTTCATCGGCCCGAAGCGAATGATCAAATAGATGATCGTCACCGCCGTCAGGGCCGCCGCCTCGCGCAGGATCGCGGCGCGCAAGGCGCGGGTGGCGCTGCCCAGCGCCAGCACGCGCGCCCCCAGCAGCAACGCCGGCAACACCACCGCCGACTCCTTCGACAGCAGGGCCACCGCATAACAGACCAACGCCGCCACCAACCGATCGGACAGCGCCAGCAGCAGCGCCGCCACGGTGAAGAACGTGACCAGCGCGTCCTCACGGAAGGATGCGTTGTCGACGGTCTCGGTGCCGAGCGGATGCACGGCGAACAGCAAGGCGGCGAAGAGGGCGAACCGCCGCTGTTCGGCGGGCAGAATCCGCCCGGCCAGCAGCAACACCAGCAGCGAGCAGCCGACGTGCCACAACAGGCTCTGGGCCTTGAAGACGATCGGCTCGGGTGAAAACGCGCGATCGATCATGTAGCTGAACGTGACCGCCGGGCGGTAGGTACCTTCGCGGCTGGCGGCGAAATAGCGCGGCGAAAACAGCGGGCCCAGCGAACCCGAGCGCAAAAAGCCGTCCGCCTCGCCGATGACCAGGCCCTCGTCGTACGTGAACTGGTTGCGCAGCGAACCGCCGAAGGCCACCACGGCGGCCAGCGCGACAATCAACGCCGCCCCGCGCGGGCCCAACGTGGCCGCCGGCGCCGCCGCGTCACCGCCCGCCGGCGCCACCAGGTGAGGAGGTTTCCGCTGCCGTCCACTGCGTCTGCGCGCCATTCGCTGGGCCTGCCCGCGCTCATTTTACCCAAGACCTTTCGTGACGGAAATTCACTTCGGGGTAAAATCACGCGACATGTGCGAGCTATTGGGGATGTCGTGCAACGTCCCCACCGACATCGTTTTCTCTTTCACCGGCTTTGCTTTGCGCGGCGGCAAGACGGGACCTCACGCCGACGGCTGGGGCCTGGCCCTTTACCAAGGCCGCTACGCGCGCACCTTCCTGGAAGAGTCGCCGGCCTGCCAAAGCGCGATGGCCGAATATATCCAGCAAAACCCGATCAAGACGTTGTTGTCGGTGGCTCACGTGCGCAAGAAGACGCGCGGCCGGGCGGCGCTGGAGAACACGCACCCGTTCGACCGCACGATGTGGGGCCGGCACTGGGTGTTCGCCCACAACGGAACCCTGCCGCACATCAAATCGCGCCGGCTGCGCTGGGAATTGCCCATCGGCGACACCGACAGCGAACACGCTTTCTGCTGGATGCTCGAACAACTGCGCGCCGCTTTCCCCGGCGGATACCCCAAGAACCCGCGCCACCTGTGGCAAGCAGTGGCCGACCTCGGCGGCGAACTGGGCGCCGAGGGCAAGCTAAACTTCTTGCTGGCCGACGGGCGGCACCTGTTCGCCCGCTGCGGCACCAAGCTGTGCCACATCGTACGCAAGGCGCCGTTCGGCCGCGCCACGCTGCGCGACGCCGAGCTGCAGATCGATTTTGCCGCCGTGACGACGGAGAAAGATCGCGTCGCGGTCATCGCCACTGAACCCTTGACCCGCGACGAGATCTGGCAGCAAGGCGAGCCCGGCACGCTATGGGTCTTCGAAAAAGGCGCGCTGAAGGCGACTATGGCCAGCGGCACCGCCAGCAGCGCCGCCCCGCCGCGCCGGCGTGGCAAGGCCGCCGTCTAGCGCGGCGCCGTTCGCCAACCAGTCGTTGATTTTCCGCCGTGGCGGACTAGTCTCCGCGCGTGCCTTCACCAGGCGACATTCCGCGCCGCGGGTTTCTGCAGAAAGGAATCCTGGGTGGCGCCCTGCTGCTGGTGGGTGGCGCGCTGCCGATCGCCTTGCGCGGCGTGCGCCCGGGCCCGGCTCCCAGACGTCCGCTGGCCCTGCTGACGTCCGACGAGCACGCCATCGTCGCCGCCATTGCCGCCCGCATCGTCCCCGGTGACGGCGCCGGTCCGGCCTGGCCGACCGCCCAAGCGCTGGACTGCGCAGGCAAGATCGACGCGCTGATGGCCACCACCCACCCGCGCGTCGGCGCGGAGTTTCGCCAGCTTTTGCACCTCTTCGAAAATGGATTGGGCGGGCTTTTGACGAACCTGCAGCCGGCGCCGTTCTCCCGCTGCTCGCCGGCCGAGCAAGACACCCGGCTGGAAACCTGGCGTTATTCGCGGCTGGCACTGCTGCGCAGCGGATACCAGGCGCTGAAGCGCCTTTGCCAGGCGACGTATTACTCGTCGCCCGAGACCTACGCGCACGTCGGTTATCCCGGCCCACCCGAGGTTCCGCAGCGGCCATGACCACCGGCGCAGCGACAACTACGACGGCGAAAAACGGCGGCATCATCCCCGGCGCCTCGCTGGGCGATCGCGACCACATGGCGGTCGAGACCGACTTTTGCGTCGTCGGCAGCGGGGCCGGTGGCAGCGTGGCGGCGGCGGTCTTGGCCCAGGCGGGCGCGCAGGTGGTGGTGCTGGAAGAAGGCGGGCACTACACGCGCAAGGACTTCAACCTGCAAGAGTCGTGGGCCTACCCGGCGCTGTATCAAGAGCACGGCAACCGGGCGACCAAGGATCTGTCGATCATCATCCTGCAAGGCCGCTCCGTCGGCGGCGGCACCACGGTGAACTGGACGTCGTCGTTTCGCACGCCAGAGCGCACGCTGCGCCGATGGGAAGAACGCCACGGCGTGCGCGGGCTGGACGCGGCGACACTGGCCCCACACTTTGCCGCCGTCGAGGAACGCCTGTCGATCGGCCCCGGCATCGACGACGACGTCAACCGCAACAACCGCAAGCTGTGGGACGGCGCCGCCAAGCTGGGCTGGAACCCCGAGCTGATTCACCGCAACGTCAAAGGCTGCGCGCGCCTCGGCTATTGCGGCATGGGCTGTCCGCTGGACGCCAAGCAGTCGGCGGCGATCACGTATGTTCCCGACGCCATCGCCGCCGGCGCCCAGATCTTCACCGACGTCCGGGCGCGCCTGGTGGAGACCGATCGCGGCCGCGCCCGCGCCGTCATCGCCGAGGTTCTGGATCGGCAGCACGATCGGCCGCGCAAGCGGCTGGTGGTGTACGCCAAGCGCGGTGTCATCCTGGCCGGCGGCGCCATCAACACACCGGCGCTGCTGCTGCGTTCGAGGGCGGGCCTGGGCAGCGGAGAAGTCGGGCGCCGCACGTTCCTGCACCCGACGGTACCGCTGCTGGCGTTTTATCCCGAGCCGATCGAAGCCTTCTACGGTCCGCCCCAGTCGGTGTCCGTGCACCACTTCGCCGATCGCGGCGATCGGATGGGTTACTTCTTCGAGGCAGCGCCCATCCACCCGATGCTGGCGGCCCTGGCTTTTCCCGGCTACGGCGATGCCCACCGCCGCGTCGCCGAACGGCTGGCGTACGCGCAGGCGACCATCGCTCTGCTGGTCGACGGGCACCACGACGACGAAGGCGGACGTGTCGACTCTACCGCCGACGGACGCATCAGCCTTGATTACCCGCTGGGTGACGTCCATCGCGAGGCGGCCGTCGATGCCCTGCAGAACATGGCGCGGCTGCAACTGGCGGCGGGCGCGACGGAGATCATCACCTTGC
>DASXQB010000010.1:0-12349 GCA_036493295.1 Polyangia bacterium
GTCGCGTGCACGTCCGGCACGCCGCCGATCCCTTACGACACCCATCCGATGTTGATCGGCGCTGACACGGACAACGGCGGCGTGAGCGGCTTTTGGACCGGCACGATCGACGAGGTGCGCCTCTTCTCGGCGGTGCGCACGAGCGCGGAGATCTGGGCCGACATGCACACCCACAAGCTCAGCCCGACGGGCGCCGCCTTGGTCGGCGAGTGGACCTTCGACGAGGGCGCCGGCCAGACGACCGCCGATCAGAGCGGCGCGGGCAACACCGGGACGCTCGGCGCCACCAACGCCGTCGAGACGACCGATCCGACGTGGGCCGCCGCGGGCGCGCCGTACTGAGGCGCACCGTACCAGCTCGCGCCGCGACGTAGCCCCGTGTCTTCTCGGGATGTCCGCCTCCAGCGGCTGGTCGAAAAGCTGCAGGCCCGGCTGCGCGATCAGGCGCGTCCGCTCGGGAAGAGCCTGTTTCGCGACAAATCGTACGCGTTCGGGCGGCGTGCCCGCGCCGAGGTGGGCGCCTTTCGTCATCGGGGTCGCCGATCATGATCGCCGAGCCGTCGATGGAGAGCTCGGCGTGCAGGATCGAGCCGTCCGGGCGGGCAACGCGAAAGAACTCGACTGCGCCGAACGCGCGCTCGTAGAACCTGATCGCGTTCAAAGCGCCTTCTACATAGATGTGCGGAACGATCGCGTTCCGGTACCGTTCGGGCCTCCGCGCCGTCTTCATTGCCCACGCTCCACGCCTGAAATCTTGGGGCGGCCTCAGCGACGGGCAAGCGTCGCAGTTCCTTCCTTGCTCACCCGGTCTGCCGTGTTCAGGTTCTCCCATAACGACAAGGAGGCCACATGCGCAATACGCGAAAGCATTCGAGCGACAGAGAAGGGAAAACGTCGAGCTCGTCGATCCCCGAAAAGATGAAGGCGGCGGCGATCGATCATTTCGGCGGTCCGGAGGTGATCCATACCGAATCACTCCCGGTCCCGAAACCAGCAGCGCACGAAGTCCTGATTCGGCTCGACACGGCGGGGATCGGGGTCTGGGATCCTTCGGTCCGCCAAGGAGAGTTCGCGGAGGGAAAGCCTCATTTTCCTCAGATCATCGGCAACGATGGCGCCGGCGAGGTGATCGCGGTGGGCGCTTCGGTGACGCGCCATCGCGTCGGCGATCGGGTCTATGGCTATTCAATGAAGGGCGGCTTCTACGCCGAGTACGTCGCCATGAACGAAGACAACGTGGCGCCCATCCCCGCGGGTCTCAAGCCCGAAGAAGCGGGGGCCTTCGGCGCCGTCGGAATCACCGCGCTGCGGGGGCTCGACGACGAGCTGCACCTGCGGTCGGGCGAGAAGCTGATGATCGTCGGCGCCAGCGGCGGAATCGGCCACGTCGCGGTCCAGCTGGCGAAACGGATGGGCGCAAAGGTTCTAGCCGTCGCCTCTGGATCGGACGGCGTCGAGCTGGTGCGGCGACTGGGGGCCGACGTTGCCGTCGATGGCCGACAGGACGACCCGAAAGCGGCCGCCCTCGACTTCGCGCCCGACGGGCTCGACGCGGCGCTGGTCCTCACGGGCGGCGATGGCTCGGCGCGGGCGCTGACGGCGGTCAAGAAGGGAGGCCGCGTCGCCTATCCGAACGGCGTCGAGCCGAAGCCCCACGTGGAGAAGGGACGCAAGTCCCACGCCTACGACGGTACCCCCGCGCCCGAGGCGTTCGAACGCTTGAACCATCTCATTGGAGACAAACCGTTTCACGTCGAGCTCGGGCACGTCTATCGGCTCGAGGAGGCCTCGGTCGCGCACAGGCAGATCGACAGTCACTACCTCGGAAAGCTGGCTCTCCGCATGCACTGACTACGGCCTCGTCTCGATCGCACCGGCCGCGATCAGTTGAAGCTGATCCAGTTCAGGTTCGGGCCGGTGCTGTCGAAGACGACGCGCATGATGTGCGTGCCGGCCGGGACCGCCGTGGTCAGAGTCTTGCTGACGGTCTGCCAGGTTTGCCAGCCGGTGGTGTTCGGCAAGTTGATGGTGCCGCTGACATTCACGCCGTCGACCTCGACGTGCATGGTCTGAGCCGCGGTGTCGGCCACGCGCACGTTGACGGCGGTGACGGTCGCGGTGTTGCTGACCGTGTACGCCATCCACTCGCCAGCGGCCGTCCAACCGACGTTGAATCCACCGCCGGTGTCGGTGGTGGCTTCGATGTCCACGCCCTCGGTGGTGCGGTATTGCCCGCCCTGGTTGGCGGTCTCGCTGTCGTGGTAGCCGATGGCCTCGCCGCCCAGGTCGAAGTCTTCGGCCTGGATGGTGCTGGTCATGCTGCGGACGGTGCCGCCGGACGGCCCCGGGTTGGCGACGAACGTCAGCCAGTTCAGGTTGATGCCGCCGTTGGTGGTGGCGAGGGTGTCGAACACCACGCGCACGACGTGGTTGCCGGCGGTGAAGTACGCCTTCAAGGTCTGCGTCGCCGTCTGCCAGGTCTGCCAGCCGGCGGTGTTCGGGACCGTGATCGCTCCGGTGACGTTCGCGCCGTCGACCTCGACGTGCATGGTCTGTCCCGCGCTCATCGTGGCGACGCGCAGGCTCATTTTGTAGCTGCCGCCGGTGGCGACTGTGACGCTGTAATTCATCCACTCGCCGGCGGCGACGAAGCCGACGTTGAAACCGCCGTTGGTGTCGGTGGTGGCTTCGATGTCGACGTTGTCGGTGCGGTACTGGCCGCCTTGGTTGCCGGCGGTGGTGTCGTGGTAACCGGCGCCCTCGCCGCCGATGTCGTAGTCCTCGGCCTGGATGGTGGTGGTGATGCTGCGCGGGGTTCCGCCGAATGCTTGCGAGCTGCAGGTGGTCCCGCCGCAAACGCCCGCGGTGCAGACGTCGCTGCACGTGCCGCTGTTGCCGTCGTTGCACGAGGTGCCGTTCGGCGCCTGGGCATCGGGCGGGCACGCCGTCGACGAACCGTTGCAGGTCTCGGCGGCGTCGCACTGATTGGCGGCGGCGCGACACACGGTCCCCGCCGCCTTCAGTCCGTCAACGGGACACGCCGCCGATGAACCTGTGCAGCTCTCCGCTTGATCGCACAGATCGACCGCCGCGCGGCACACCGTGGACGCGCCCAGGAACGTGTCGGTCGGGCAAGCCGCCGACGAGCCCGTGCAGCTCTCCGCCTGATCGCAGACACCAGCCGATGCGCGACAGACGGTGCCGCCGGCCACGAAGACGTCCGTCGGGCAGACCCCGGATGTTCCGGTGCAGGTTTCGGCCACGTCGCAGGCGCCAGTCACCGCGCGACAGGTGGTTCCGACGGGCAGGATGGCGTCGGCGGGACAAGCCGTCGACGTTCCGTTGCAGGTCTCGGCGGTGTCGCAGGTGCCGACCGCCGCGCGGCAGACAGTGCCGCTGGACTTGATGCCGTCGGCGGGGCACGCGGCGCTGCTGCCGGTGCAGGTCTCTGCCTGGTCGCAGAGATCAACCGCCGCGCGACACACCGTCGACGGGTTCAGAAACGTGTCGGTCGGACAGGCCGCCGACGAGCCCGTGCAGCTCTCCGCCTGATCGCAGACGCCGGCCGCCGCGCGGCAGACCGTGGACGCAGCCAGGAACGTGTCGATCGGACAAGCCGTCGACGATCCGGAGCAGAGCTCCGCTTGATCGCAGGCGCCGGCCGTCGCGCGGCACACCGTGCCGGCGTTGCCCGCGACGTGGGTGCACGAACCGGTGTTGCACGCGTCGACAGTGCAGGGATTGTTGTCGTTGCAGTCGGCCGCGGTGGTGCAGGTCGGCGCGTTCAGCGCGAACGTGAGGTTGTTCAGGTTGAACCCGGCGACGATCTCGAAGACCCGCAGGACGTGGTTGCCGGCCGGCAGATTGACGTTGTTCTTGCTGACGGTGGCCCAGGTGGTCCAGGCGCCCGTGGACGGGACGGCGATCGCGCCCGTCAGGTCTGTGCCGTCTTCGAGCTCGACGCGGAACGAACCGCCGCCGGCCATCGACGCTATGCGGGCGCTGATGTTGTAGTTGCCTCCGGTGATGGCGACGCTGTACTTCAACCATTCGCCCGCTACCGTCCAGCCGACGTTGAACGCCCCTTCGGACGCCGCCTGCAGATCGACGCCGCCCTTGCGGTAGGCGCCGCCCTGGTTGGCGGTGTCGCTGTCGTGATAGGCCAGGCCTTCACCGCCGTAGTCAAAGTTCTCGGCCTCGATGGCGCCGGGCAGCGATACCGGGGCGCCGCCAAACGGCACCAGCGTGCGCTGGCCGTATGCGGACACAAGGTTCGAGAACGAGGCGACGTAGACCTTCCCGTTCGCCGTCACCGGCGGGTTGTACTTGGCCAGGTTCCCCATGTCGTTGTCGGCGATGGTGCTGCTGTCGAACAGCATGGCTAGGGTCTCGCCGTTGAACGCGTACATCACGCCCGGGACAACCATGTGGTTGGCATCCCCGGACAGCGGCGTCACCGCCCACAGCACGCCCGATCCGGTGGTCGACCCGTTGGCCGAGATGGTCATGATCCCACCCGGCATCCCCAGCGGCGGCAGCTTGGTCCCGCTGGCGAACGGCGTGGTGCCAAACTTGGCCGTCGTTGGGCTGAACCGGTAAGCACGCAAAAAGTCGTTCTCGCCCCACACGAACAGATTCAGGCCCGCCGGGCTTTGCCACGCCACCGGCGTGTTGTGAATGTGGTGGGTCGAGTTGACGATGGTGGTGTTGACGGCCTGGAACCACTGGGCGATCTGCGTGTCACCGCTGACCATGTGGCCCATGTTGCCGGTGTTCATCAGGTAGACCTTGCCTTCCTTGCTGCCGGTGACGATCGACGTGGGCAGCCCGGGCAAGATCAACGGTCCGGCCGAGGCGAGATCGTTGTCGGCGGAATTCAAGGCTGCGAAGTTGCCGGCGGTGAAGTAGTCCGTGCGGCTGAGCGAGCTCGGCGCCAGCTTGAGCAGCGTCTCGCCAAAATTGGTGTTGCCGTCCCAGGTACCGTTGCCGGTCGCCACATAGATCGCACCGGCCGAATCGACCACCGGCGCCGCGCCACCCATCCAGATACCGCCGAGGCCACCGTTGGGAGTGGTGGCCAACTTGCCCGTCACGGACAGACTGTTCGAATCGAAAGCCACCAACCAGCCCTGGTACGGCCCCTGATCGCAGAACGACGACCAGCCGACATAGATGATGCCGCTCGACAAGGCCAGCGCGGGCCGCTGGTTGTTGTTGGTGGCGTTGAAGGTGACGTTGCCGCCGCTGGAGCCGTCGCCAGTGCCCGCAACCTTGATGGCGCTGACGGGGTTGGTGCCGTTGCCCGGCGCGGTGCCGATCACCACCGCCGCCGGGTTGCCGCTGCGGTCGGTGCCGTCGATGATGTTGATGGCGCGCAGACGCTGAACCGTGCCGCTGCTTTCGACGGTGCGGGTGACGAAGAACATCACCCCCGACCCAGCGTCAATGACCGGCGTGCCGACGATGCCGATATTTCCACTGAAGTCGACGTAGTTGTTGCCACAGGCTGCCATCCCCACTTCGGTATGGGTGGTCGGGCGACCGGTGCCGTTGAAATTGCGCTGCCATAGCGGCGGACCACCGATGTCGGCGTCAAAGGCGTAGACGCTGTTGTTGACGGTCGCGACGTAAATGACGTTGCGGTTCACGCCACCGATCGGCACCTGCGATGCGTACAGGACGCCGGCGTAAACCTGATCGTCGACCGCGACCTGGAACAGCTTTCCGAACTGGCTCGCGTTGACGTTGGACGCGTTGAGGATCGTTTCAGACAGGTTCGCGCCGGTGCGCTGATTGTTGTAATTGCGGGTGAGGACGTTGACCGGCCCCAGCGTCAGCCCGGACTGCTCGCTGGCCGTGCTTGGCTGATCAGAGACGTCGCTGTCGCAAGAAAGCGACGGAACAACTCCCAGCAGGGACAGCACGATGGCAGCCGAGAACTGCCGCGCAGAAGACCGGGGTGCGTTTCGTGAGGGCATGTTAACTCTTTCTGCTTTGCGTTGAATTTTGGTAAGCGACGAAACGTATCATGGAAGAATGTAAAGTCGGCGAAGGTTCTACCTGGCCTCACATTGACGTACCTTGGCAAAGCCAATGTTCAGCAATCGTCAGCCGTTAGGAGGCGGTCTGGTCGCAAGACGAGCGTTCACTCGACGCGCAGGATCAGGCAAGCGGCTCGGAGGAACTGGCAGGCGCCGCCGTCCCGCGGAGCGTAGCCTTGCCGCCATGAAATCCGTCCATCTCGGATCGCAAGGCCTTCGAGTGCCAGGAGTCGGCCTCGGCTGCATGGGAATGTCGGATTTCTACGGCTCCTCTTCCGAAGCGCAAAACCTTCGCGTTCTCGATCGGGCCGTGGAGCTCGGCTGCACGTTCTGGGACACCTCGGACATGTATGGCCCGTTCACGAACGAGCTCTTGTTGGCGAAGGCGCTCAAGGGGCGCCGCGATCGCGTCACGCTAGCGACCAAGTTCGGCGTTTCGCGCGACGAGCGCGGCGGATGGCAAGGCATCAAAGGAAACGCCGACTATGTCAAAGCCTGTTGCGACGCCTCGCTGAAGCGCCTGGGGACCGATTCAATCGATCTCTACTTCCAGCATCGCGTGGACCCCAAGACACCGATCGAGGAGACCGTCGGCGCCATGGCCGAGCTCGTGAACGCCGGAAAAATACGCTACATCGGGTTGTCCGAAGCAGATCCGGAGACCATCGCGCGCGCCCACCGCGTTCATCCTGTCAGCGCGTTGCAGACCGAGTATTCCTTGTGGTCGCGAGAGGTCGAGTCCCAGATCCTGCCCACCATCCGACGACTCGGCATCGGCTTCGTCGCCTACAGTCCCCTTGGGCGAGGGTTCTTATCAGGAGCAATCCGGTCACGGGCGGATCTGCAGCCGGGGGACTGGCGCTTGAACAATCCGCGTTTCACCGACGAAGCAATCGCCAAGAATAGTCGCTTGGCTGCGATCGTTGCCGAAGTGGCGAAAGAGGTCGATGGCACGGCAGCTCAAGTGGCGTTGGCGTGGGTTCTGTCGCGCGACGTCTCCCTCGCCGCGATACCAGGGACGCGGAGCACGGAGCGCCTGGAGGAAAACTGGGCCGCCCAGGAAATCGTTCTTCGAACCGAACATCTGGACCGCCTCCACTCCCTCGTCGATCAGGGCGTGGCGGGCGCTCGGTACTGACGGTTCGAGAGGCGCGCGCGGCGATTCAGCCAGTCGCCATCGCCAGGTCTTGGCTCGGGGGAAGTCCAAACTTGCGCGCGTATTCACGACTGAATTGGTTCGGGCTTTCGTAGCCGACGTCGAAGGCAGCCGCTGTGACCGAGGCGCCGCCCGTCTTCAGCAGCCTCCGTGCCTCGAGCAGACGAAGGTCCTTCTGATATTGCAGCGGCGTCGTCCTGGTGACCGTCTTGAAGTGTTTGTGGAACGACGACGGGCTCATTCCCACTTGCCGCGCGAGCGCGGGAATCGCAATCGCCGAGCGAATGTCACCGCGAATGTAGCCGATGGCGCGGGCGATGGCGCTCGCGTCGCTGTCGTGGCGAATCAGACGGCGAAGCATGCCGGCGAACGGAGCCACCAGCAGACGGTAGTGGATCTCCTTCGAGACGAGCGGCCGCAGCACCTTCGCGTCCGAAGGCGAGTCGCCAAGCGCCAAGTATCGCCCCAATGCATCGAGTAGCCCCGGGTCCGCCCGATGCGTCTCCGCCGCGCGCGCGCCGTCGTCGGGCCCCGGCTCTGCGACCTCATCGTAGAGCTTCCGAATGGCGGCGACGTCCACCCGGAAGACCAGCGCCAGATAGGGCGCCTTGGTGACCCGGGAGCGCACCGGCAGATCGTGACTCACGAGGAGGCACTCGCCCGGGCCGAACGACAGGGTCTGTGAGCCGATCAACACCTGTTTCCGGCCTTGGAGGATCAGGCACAGGACGGGCTCGTACAACGAAGCCTCCAACGAGCTCGGGTGGTCCTGCCGGAGGAGCGCCATGCCATCGATCGGATCGGGCGAGACGCGACGGGAAGCCTGTTCGATGAGCTTCTCCAGGAGCATGCTTCGCCTCGATCGCTATCTTGGGGCGGATCGATCGGACCTACGCATCCTGCTCGCTGGTGTAGGTTTAGGCAAGCAGCGTCGACATGCTGAATCCAGCTTCAAAGTCAGCTTCAGGGCGTCGACGCAGTCACCGGGACAACGTTCGCAGGAACTTGCCGGCCTTGTCGTGTTCCTCGATCGGGCCCCAGCCAAGGTCCTGCAACGATGCGCGCAGCATGTGCAGATCGCCAACCACCACGGCCTTCATCGCCGTCGGATCGGGTGTCTGCGCCTGCACGTCGGCGGCTGTGACGGCTGCGAGGCGCGCGGCTATCGTCGCGGCGTCGTCCTTCGGCATGTCGGTCGCGGCGGTGTCGGCGAATGCGATCGCCATGCCTTTGATGGTCTCGAGCCGCCGCGGCTGATCTTGCGTGACCCAGGCCTTGATCCCTGTCAGCTCGGCGGGCGTCGGGCCTTGATCGTGCAGCTCACGTAGGCGTTGCTCGAGGGTCGAGAGCAGGGCGCCCGTCCGCTCGGACGCGACGCTGCCCTGCCACCAGCTGATGCCACCGACACGGTCAAGGTGCTGGTACGCGGCGCTGGTCCACGCAGCTTGCGGGTTTTCGCTTCCGGGGCTTACGTCCAATGGACCGGGGATGTCGACTTCAATGACGGTATGCCATTTCATTTTCGTTCGAACACATACGTCGATTCCAGCGACGACAGACTGACCTTTACGAAGCAAACGGCCTGTCAGCTGATCCTGGACGACGTGTACGGCTATACGGCCAGTGGAGACACGCTGCAGCTGATCACTTTGAAGAAAGACGGCCTGTTGACCTGTCAACGCCGTTACTCAAGGCATTGAAGGGTCCGCCGGCGGTTCGAAGCTCATCGTGGCCTTGTTCTTCGGATAGGTCATGATCAAGCCGGCCTGGCCGACGATCACCAAGTTGTCGTTCGATGCGACGAGCCCTTTCAGAGTTCGCAGGGTCTTGAAGACTGGAAAAGTCGTCCAGCGAAGGCCATCGGTGGACTGAAGGACCGTATCGATGTCGCCAGTGGCGAAAAACCGATCGCCGGCCCAGGCGACGCTGTTCACATTGGTGCTGGTCGTGAATGGTGTCCAGGTGATCCCGTCTGGAGAGCTGAGCACGGTCGTCTGGCCGACGCCGACCAACGACTTGCCGGACCACGCCAGGGAGACAAGCGAAGAATGACTGCCGGTGTTTCCCACGGACCACGTGCCGCCGTCCGCCGAGGTGGCCACCGACCCTGAATCCCCCACGGCGACCAGCTGGGTTCCTGTCCACACCATATCGTTCCAGCTATGGCTTCCCTTCATGATGAGGCCGGGGGTCCAGTTCTGGCCGTCTGGCGATCGGAAGGTACTGTTGTCGCCCCAAAGAGCGACGAACTTTGTACCTGTCCAGACAATGGCTCTGGCGCCGCCCCCAAAGGCGGAGCCAAGACCCGTCTGCACGACGTGGGTCCAGTTCACTCCATCGATAGACCAGTCGAGGTTGCCTTCGCTCGCCATGACGAAACGATCGGGCGAAGCCGCCACACCCGCCCAGGGGTATTGGCCAATAGCCAGCGCCGTCCATTCTTGGCCGTCGGGAGAACTCCACGTCATGTTGGAACCCAGCGCGAAAAATCGGTCACGGGCCCAGACAACCTTGTTGAAATCGTTGCCAACGGAAGAAAACTTCCAGTTCACCGCATCCGGTGATTCCAGTAGCAAACCTTGTCCGCCGACTGCGACCAGTCTGTCGCCGCCCCACGTAATCGCGGTCAGTCCGTTGTGGTTGACGAAATCAAGGCTCTTGGTGGTCCAGCTCAGTCCGTCAGAAGACGTCGAGATGTTCGTGCCCGAAACGGCGACAAATAGTCCCAGCGATTTCACCCAGGTCACCGCTGACGCAAGCAGGCTTGCCTGACCTTGCTGCCAGGTGACGCCGTCTGACGATACGAAAGAGGTGTCCCCAACAGCCACCAGCTGGCTTCCGGACCAGGTGACGGCGCTAAGAGCCTTTCCCTGTCCGGGCATGCGCGTCGTCCAATCGATTCCGTTGGGCGAGGTCAGGATGGTTCCGCGGCTGCCGACCGCCACGAATTGACGTCCGGTCCAGATGGCGGCCGTCAGATCGTCGGCGGTGCCTGATTGGCGCGGCGTCCAAGTAAACAGGTCGCCGGAGGTCGCAATGAGACCGCGTGGGCTGACCGCGACGTAGAGCGAGCCCGAGTAAGCCAGTTTTTTCGCCACCGGCTGGATGTCTCCCAGCGGCATCCCGTGCAGCGCGAACTGGAGACCATCCTTGGAGGTTGCGGCGGCGCCGAACGCGTCGACGGCCACAAACTGCCCCCCGTCCCAGATCATGTCGACGGCCTGTTCGAGAGAGAACTCGTACTGCCACTGCTGTCCTTGGGTTCGCATCAGTGAATTCATGGCCATGGCCACGCATCGGACTGGGGGGCAGGCGATCGCTATCAGGTCCTCATCCGTTCCTTGGCGTCGGATCAGACCGTTGTCCGCGGGCGCGCCGGCATCCGTGCCGTTGATGGTGGTACCAGGCGGCGGCGTTGGTGGTGGCGTGCTGCAGGCAGCGACAGAGCACAAACCGGCGACCGCGGCCACGGTGATCAAGGAGGGGAGCTTGAGGCGAGTCGGCTTCATGAATTTTGTCCTGAGCGTTCTGGTGCTGGGGCACTTTACCATTGGCTTGTGGGCGAGCGCCGAGCCCGCCCGGCGGTTCGCTCAGACGCCACCGTCGGCTGCCACCACCGACACCGGCGGCACGTTGGAGCGTGGCGCGTTTCCAAACGCCGATACACCGTCGCCCAGGAGGCCTCCGCTGTCGTCTCCCCAGCATTGGATCGTGCCGCCTTTGATGACGGCGCAGGCGTAAACGCCTCCGACGCTGATCGCGGTCGCGGCGCCCAGTCCAGCGACGCGTTTGGGGGTGGCCGAGCGGGTGTTGCCCCAGCACGTGACGCCGCCGTTGCCCAGCAGCGCGCAGGTCTGGAACCCGCCGGCCGCGACAGCGGTGACGCCCGAGAGGCCGTCGACAGCGACGGGAACCGGCGTCGGGTTTGGGCCGCCCCAATCGCCCCAGCACTGGACGGTGCCGTCGTCGATCAGCGCGCAGGCGTGAAACGTTCCGGCGGCGATGCCGGTGACGCCGGAGAGGCCAGCGACCGCCACTGGCGTGTCGGACGCGCTGAACTCCTTGCCTTGTCCCAGCGGCCCCAGGCCCAGGCAGTCCACCGTTCCGTCGTCGAGCGCGAAACACCCGAACGAGCCACCGAGCGCCATCGCCCGTACGTGCAGGAGGCCGGGCACAGAGGCGGGGGCCATTCCCAGCGCCGTGGGGCCACCAAGGCCGAAGGCGTTTTCACCCCAGCATTGAACTGTCTCGTCAGCCGTGTGCGCGCAGGTATAGGCGCCCCCGCTGTCGGCAGCCCCTGCCGTCGCCAGGCCGTCCACCACGGGCCCTAGCCCGTTCACACCGGTGGGCGCGGAAACGGAGACGTGTCGGTCGCCGTTCACCGACGTGCCGCCATCGCCCGTCTCGTCTCCGATTTGATCCCAGATGTCGTTGCCCCAACACGCGACCGCGCCGTCTTTCACCAGACCGCACGAATAGCCGAAACCGGCCACGACGGCCGCCAGGCCCGACAGACCCGATACGACGACGGGCCGCGCCACCGCGAAGGTCATTTGTCCGTCGCCGAGCTGGCCAAAGACGTCTTCGCCCCAACAGCGCGCGCTGCCACCTTCCAGCAACGCGCACGCGTGCGTGCTCGACAGCGAGACCGAGACCGCGCCGGTGAGCGGCGCCGGCATGGCGGCCTCGCCGCAACCGACCAGCGCGCTGGCCAGCGCGACAACGCCGATCCATCGGTCAATTCCTATTCCTCGCACCACGCCTCGACGATAGCGCGGCTGCCGTTCCGTTGATTGTAAAGTGCGTCTTTTGCACTTCATTTCAGACACTTGAAAAAAGATCGACCGTCGTGTCGATCGCCGTGCAGGTCGACCGTCGTGTCAGCAGGAGCCGGCAGAGGGCCGGGCCGAACCACTTTGAACCGGAGGACCGTCATGGAAAATTCACTCGCCCCAACCAACCCGCTCGGCGCCCCGCGAACGCAGCTGCGCAGCTCCAGTCTGCGCGCGCTCCTCCTTCCCACCCAGGTCCGCTAGGAGACGATCATGCGCTTTCTCATCATGCACAAGAACGACCCACGCACCGAAGCGGGCCAGCCGCCCCCGATGGACATCGTCGAGAAAATGGGCCAATTCATCGGCGAATACGCGCA
>DASXQB010000011.1:0-2797 GCA_036493295.1 Polyangia bacterium
ACATCGCCGCGGCCAAGAGCTTTGCCATGGGCCGGACCATCACCGTCTACCCCGAATCGAAGAACCCGTACTGGAACAACGCCCAGGCCATCGCCAACGGCTGCGGAACCGGGACTCATCCGTTCGAAGACGCCATCGTCAAGCTGATCAACGACAACGGTTTGAACAGCAAGACGGCGCCCATCTTCGTGCAAAGCTTCGATCCGGCCAGCTTGAAGTACATGCGCTCGATCGGACTTGCGACCAGGGTGGTGCAGCTCATCGACGGCAACGACGTCAATTACGCGACCGGCGAGATGATCTATCAGACCAACGACGTCTACAACTTCGTCGACGGCCGGCCCTACAGCTGGACGGTCGGCGGCGACGGCCGGTACTTCGGCGCTCTGCTCACGCCTGACGGTCTGGCCGAGGTGAAGACCTACGCCGACGGCATCGGCCCGTGGAAGCCGCAGGTGATGGCCTTGAAGGTCAGCCCGCTTCCGGCGACCACGCCCGATGGCGGCCCCTATTCAGCGGTGTTCGCCGATGTGAACAACGTGACCCCCACCAGCCTGCTGGCCGACGCGCACGCCAAGGGATTGTTCGTGCACGTCTACACCTTCCGCAACGAGAAGAAATATCTGGCCGGCTTTTACCAGGGTGACCCGACGGCCGAATACCTCACGTTCTACCGGGCCGGTGTCGACGGCGTCTTCACCGATTTCTCCAACACCGCCTTCGCCGCCCGCACCATGTATCTGCACGAGACCGGCCGCTGAGATTATTGGTCCAGCTCGGGATAGTGGCGAAAGATTCCTTTTTGATTGAACGGGATCCGCCGCGCTGATTTCAGATAGGCGGCCACCCGCGGGCGCGCCGCCACCGCGGCGGCCAGGGCACAAAGACGAGGCAAAGCCGGTTTCAATTTCGCCAGCGATTTGGGAAAGGCGTAATCCAGGCCGGCCATCACCTGAAACAGCGACAGATCTGCGTAGCTGATGGCGCCGCCGACGACGAAGGCATGGTTCGAAACGGCGTTGTCGGCGAGCAGCTGTTCGAAGTATTTCAAAAACTTCGGCAAGCGTTCGCGCGCGAAGATCTCGGCCGTGCGGCGCGCTTCGGCCAGCTGGTCTTCGTAATAAAGACCGGAGCCGATCGGGTGGTGGACGTCGTGGACCTCGGTGATGAAGTCGGCGACGGTCAGCTGGACGGCGTTGATGGACAGCCGCGCTGCCTCGTCAGGCGGGCACAGCGACAGCCGCGGCCCCAGCCAGGCCAAAATGTTGGGCGTCTGCCACAGCACCAGCGCGCCGTGTTTCAGCACCGGCGGGGCAAACGCCGCGGTGCCAGAGTGATCCTTGAGGATCCGAACCACCGCTCCCGCGCCACCTCCATCTGATTCCGGCCGCCGCCCGACGTCGACGTACGGCACGCCGGCCTCTTCAAAGGCCAGGCGAATGAATTCGCCGCGGCCCTGGATCGACGGCCAATAAAAAAGCTCGTACGGAAGCTGATCGTCTGCGCCCATGGCGGTAGTTCATAACCGCTGCTGGGCGGCGTCAAGGTGGATGCGCAGGCCGACGGTGGTGTCATACGCCGTCGCCCACCCCAGGCTCTGGCGCTGGACCCCGAAAACGTCAAGACCCGCGGTGACGTAGATCAGCGGCAACAGCGGAATGGACAGCTTGGTGGTCCCACGCAATTCGTGATCGCGCAGCATGGTCGGATCGACGAAGGTGTAGTCCACCGCTCCCTCCAGCTTCAGCGCGAAAGGACCAAACGTCGTCAGCGCGGTGGGGTTCAAGGTGGCGCCGGCTTCCAGCACCGACTGCCAGCGGCCGTCATCTGATTCGACCCAGGTGCGAGCTCATTTCCACCAAGCAGGACGATCGGCTGCGCGCGACCGCCTGCAGCCTGGGCCGCGGCGCGGGCGGCATTCAAGGCGCCGACCACTTGAGCATAGCTGGGCGGTGCGGGCGCTTCCGTGCCGGCACAGCGTGGAGTGACAAACCTCCCGTCGAGATCGGCGTGATAAAGCACGTCGACGGCGACCGGCGCGTCGCGTGCGCCGGCGGAAAATGCGTCATCGGCCGCGGCGGCAAAGCGCGGCGCCAGTCCGACGGCCAGCACGACCAAGGGCAATCCCAACCGGAACGCACGCGTCCGCAACCTGCGCACCCCGACGGACATTGACAAGCGCGGCCGATCAAAGCGTTGAACCGTCGCTGTTCGGGCGATCGGGACATTGACGTCATAGGCGGCTCTCAAACCTGAGGGCGCGCCGAACGTCTGGCGACCGAACCGCCCGGCGTTCCTGGCCTGTTGATTGCTTTGGCTCATTTCCATGCTGACCGTCGCATCGAAATGGGGCGTCGTTCTTCTGGGAGCCGTCCTGATCTTCGCTGAAGGCTGCGGCCAGGTCACGGCGATCAACACCGACGGTGGTTCGGGCGGAACGACGGGTGGCGACGGCAGTGCCGGCGCGACCGGGACGGGCGGCGCGATCGGGACGGGCGGCGCGACCGGGACTGGCGGCGCGACAGGTTCCGGTGGCGCGGTGGGAACGGGCGGTGCCGGCGGCGGCAGGCCAGTTCCCGTGAACCATCGTCAGACTGCCATGGCGTGCCCGATGGATCGGCCAGCCGGCGGCTGTGCGTTCCCGATGACGCCGACTGGGTTGCCTATGGCCTGCCTGGCCGACACCGATTGCGCGACCGGCGGCCAGAACGGTCGTTGCACGCCGCTGGGGCGCATCGCCGGCTGCACGTGCAGCTATGACAGTTGCTTCGCTGATTCCGATTGTGCGACCGGCGAC
>DASXQB010000012.1:0-5471 GCA_036493295.1 Polyangia bacterium
ATCTCGTGGGCAGCGATGAAGGCGGTCCAGCGCGGTAGCCGGCGCACGAACACGCGGGCATCGTCCTGCCGGTAGACCAATGCCCAGATCTCCGGATCCCACCAGGCGACGCGGCGGTTGACGCCGCCATAGGCCAGGAGCGCACTGTCAACCTGGTAGCGGTTCATGGCGGCGTTCCATTCTGTGCGCGACAGATCGAAGCGGCCCAGCAGGCGGTGGAATTCGTCTGGGTAGGCGGGCAGTCGCGGATCGACGAAAACCCGATGGCCCGGGTATCCGGCAAAGACGAGGTACGAACCAATCTCGAAGTCGTTGTACATCTGGTCGCGCAGCCCGTGCCGCTCCATGAACGCCAGCGCGCCGAGCGGTACCGCCGAAGTGTCCACACCCAAACTGACGATCGGTTGCCCGCGCACGATCACTTCCACCCGCGGCGCCAACGCCGCAAAGACCAGCGCCCCGGCGGCCAGCGGGGTGGCAAACCTGGCCAGGGCGCGGACCGCATTCAGTCGATCGGTGATCGTGAAGGAGAGCGCGCTCGCAAGGACGGGCGCCGCGAGCAACGCGAAGTCCGCCCCGAACCGCACCCAGCCACAGGTCACCACGCCCAGGCCCAGGACCGGCAGCAGCACGCGTACCTTAAAGCGCCGGTGGAACACCACCGCCGCGACTATCACCAGTACCGCAAACGCGATCAGCGGTCCGTCGGAGATCAGCGATGGCGAGCGGAACTCGTCGACGGCGTGCAGACGCGGGAGATGCAAATGCAGCCACAGGTAGCGAAAGATTTGAAGGCGCATCGGCGTGAGTGAAAGGGCCAGAACCGCCCCGGCCGTCCCGATCAAAAGCGGTGTCGCCGCTGGCGCCGCCTCTCGGGTATCCGGTTTCAGCGGCTCGCGCAGCCGGTCGAGCAGTGCCCCGCCGCCCGCCAGCGCCAGAATGATGGGCGCCACGAACGCCCCCGCGTGCAGATTGGCCCACAGCGCGACCATGCCCAGCAACGCCGCGCCCAGCGCCAACATCCGCCGCCGCGCCGTCGACGCCGTGGGCGGTGGTAGAAATTCCAGCAGCGCCAGCAGCGCTATCTCTGCCACCAGCGAGAAGAGATGCGGGCGCTCGACCAGACGCTCGCGCATCACCAGCAGCGCGGCCGCCAGCGCACCCACCGACGCAAGCGGACCGGCACCGCGGCGGCGGCAGACCCAGTACGCCAGCGCGAACGTACTCAGCACGACGGCGGTCTTGGCAACGACGATCGCGGGAAACCCGCCCAGACGAAACAACGCGGCCAGCAGGACCTCGAACAGCCAGGCCGTGTCGACGTCCGGATGCTGCGGGTAGGTGAACGAAAACAAGTTCTGCGCGGAGATGGCGCCCGTCGACAGGATCTCCTGACCGACCTTCAGTCGGAAGAACAGGTCGGACTCGGTGCTTGGGCAGAGCGACAGCCCGGCCACGAACACCAGAAAGGCCCCCAGCAACAAGCGACCATTTTCAGTCAGTCGGCGCGATCTCGTCCACCACCGGCGTCATATCTCTGGGACCTCCCGCCGCGCCCTGATCGGTCCTGCAGCGAGCGGAGCTTGCCCGCCGAGCGGCATACGAACTTTACCGGTAACATCCGGTCATGGTTTGCTTTTTCAAAAAGGCGAAAATCTTTTAGATATCAACGTCAAAGAATGATCGACAGGCGCGTTTGACCACGATTAATATGCCGCTAGCCGTCGGAGGTTTGGACGGAGAGCAAATCGAAAAACCAGCAGAGGTCTACCAATGCGAACCGCTGAGCTGCTTGGGGAGCCACTCATGACGACGCGGACCGGTTGCAGCACGCGTCCGCTCTTCCGGCTGTCCTTGGCGTTGGGATTGGCCGGCGCCGTTGCCTGCACGGGCCAGATTGGTTCCGGCGGGGCGTCGAACCCGTCCGGCGGCTCAGACCATCCGACCACCACCCCGCCGAACGGGCAGATGGGGCCGGGTCCAGGTTCGATGGTCAGCTCGCCGCTGACCTGCGTTCCGTCGTCGTCACCGTCGGTCGGCGTGGAGCCGCTGCGCCGGTTGAATCATTCCCAGTACAACAACAGCGTCCGTGACCTGCTGGGAATCGACCTCGCTCCCGCCAACGACTTCACGCCCGACGAGAAGGTCGGCCCGTTCTTCAGCAACGCCAGCGCGCCGATCAGCGATCTCGTCGCCGAGGAATACCTGGACGCGGCCGAGGCGCTGTCCGACGCGGTGATGACCAACACCACCAAACTCAGCGCCCTGCTCCCCTGCACCACCACCGATGCCACTTGCGGCGCCCAGTTCATCGACAGCTTCGGGCTGCGCGCCTTCCGCCGCCCGCTGACCCCCGACGAACACACCACCATGGTGACGCTGTTCGCAAGCGGCATGACCGACGACAGCTTCAACGAGGGCGTCCGGCGCGTGATCCAGGCGATGCTGGAATCGCCGCAGTTCCTGTATCGGATCGAGCTCGGCCCGCAACCGACCGGTGCGAAGGACGTCGTCGCGCTGGATCAGTATCTGGTGGCCGGCCGCCTGTCTTATTACCTGTGGGGTTCGATGCCGGATGCGGAGCTGTTCCGCGCCGCCGGCGCGGGCGAGCTGTCGTCGCCGGACGCGTTACGGGCGCAGGCCAAACGTCTCCTGGCCGATCCACGCGCCGCCGTTACGATGGCCAACTTCCACCAGCAGTGGCTGGGTCTGGACCAGATCACGTCCCTGGAGAAGGACATGACGGTCTATCCGAACTACTCGCCGGACCTGCGCGACGCCATGGCAGCCGAGACCGGCGCCTTCACCGACTACGTCATCCGCGCGGGTGACGGCAAGCTGGAGACGCTGCTGACAGCGCCGTTCTCGGTGCTCACCGCGCCGCTGGCCACGCTGTACGGCGCGACCGTGACGGCGAACCAGGACTACACCAAGCCGGTGAACCTGAATCCGAACCAGCGCGCCGGCCTGCTGACCGAGGCGGGCGTGCTGGCGGTGATGTCGCACGCCGAACAGAGCTCGCCCATCCGCCGCGGCAAGCTGGTGCGCGAGCAGTTCTTCTGCCAGACGCTGTCCCCGCCCCCGCCCGGCGTCGACCTCACGCCGCCGGCCCCGGATCCGAACGTGTCTTCGCGCCAGCGCTTCGAAAAGCACCGCACGCAGGCGGTCTGCGCGGCCTGCCACGCCCTCATCGATCCGATCGGCTTTGGACTCGAGAACTACGACGGCATCGGCGCCTTTCTGACCATGGAGGCGGGCCAGCCGGTCGACAGCAGCGGCACGCTGACCGGCACCGACGTCGACGGCGACTTCCACGGCGCGCTGGAGCTGTCGCAGAAGCTGTCCCAGAGCGCCGAGGTGAGGAGCTGCGTGGCCCAGAAGTGGTTCAACTACGCCTTTGGCCGCACGGCGGGACCGAACGACGGATGCTCTCTGCAGGCAGCGTCGGACACGTTCAACAAGACCAACAACATTCGCGACCTGCTTGTCGAGCTGGTGGCGACCGACGCGTTCCGGTACGGACGCTTCGAGAAGGGGGCGCCATGACCCGGCCAGTGTTCTCGCGTCGCGCGTTTCTGGGCAGCATCGGCGCCGGCGGCATGCTGGCGTTGATTCCGACGCTGGAAGCGGAAGCGGCCACAGCGGCGGTCAAGAAGCGTCTCATCCTGCTGACCTCGCCCGACGGCACGGTGCACACCGACTGGAAGCCGACACCCACGGGCAACGCGCTGACGGCGGACGGCCTCAACAAGTGCCTGACGCCGCTGCAGTCCCACGTGCAGGATCTACTGGTGCTGGACGGTATGGGGTGGCAGTACGGCGATGGCCCGGGCGTCGACCACATGCGCATCTGCATGATGTGGAACGGCACGCCGATGCTGACGGGGAACGACTTCACCAACAACACGATGGATCGGCCGTGCGGCTGGGGCGGCGGCATCTCCGTCGACCAGCAGGTGGCGAACGATCTTTACAACAATCAGAACATCAAGACGCCGTTCAAGTCGCTGGAGTTCGGTGTCTATCAACCCAAAGCACACATCTACACGCGCGTCAGCTACGCCGGCCCGAACATGCCGCTGCCGACGACGGACGACCCGACCGTGATGTTCAGCCGCATGTTCATGAACATGGGCCCGAACACCAGCATGGCCGACATCACCAAGCTGCGGAACCGCCGCAAGAGCGTGATGGACGCCGTGCTGGCGAACCTGAACTCGGTGATGACCAAGGTGTCGACCAGCGACAAGGTGAAGATCGACGCCCACCTGACGTCGGTGCGCAACGTGGAGACGCGTCTGGACAACGCGCTCAGCGAGCCCATGACCGCCTGCACGCCGCCCATGCTGCCGGCCACCAAGCTGGACCCGCACGCCAACGACAACTTCCCGAAGATCTCGCGACTGCAGCTGGATCTCATGACGGTTGCCCTGGCGTGCGACATGACCCGGGTGACCAGCCTGCTGTGGGACGGCGCCTCGGGCGACATTCGGTACACCTGGCTGGGACTCACCACCGGCCACCACACCACCTCGCACGACACCAGCCCGACGGCGCGGGCGCAGATGACACAGATGCACGCCTGGCACTCGGGCGAGGTTTCGTATCTGCTGGACAAGCTGGCGGCGATCAACGAAGGCGGGAGCACGCTGCTGGACAACACCATGGTCGTCTGGGGCAACGAGCTGGCCGACGGGGCCGCTCACACGCAGCAGCCGATTCCGATCGTCGTCGCGGGGCGCGCGGGCGGGCAGATCAAGACCGGCCGTTACATCGACTACGGCAAGATTCGGCACAACCCGCTCCTGGTGTCGATCTGCAACCTGATGGGCCTGAGCAGCCTCACGAAGTTCGGCACGCTAGACGACGGCAGCGGCCCGCTGAGCCAGCTGGCCGGCTAGGGGTTTGCGTCGTCGCCGCCGGCGTTAAAGCAGGTGAACAACGTGGTGCAAGCCGGGGCCGTGTCGAACATGCACAGGTTGGCGCCGACAGCGTTCGCGCAATCTTCAAAGTCGGAGACCATCGCGCTGTCGCAATCATCGAGGCCCGACAAGCAGTCGTCTTGATCGGTATCGTCGCTCTCCGTGTCTCCGCCGCCGCAGTCAGCGGACTGTCCGTAACCACCCTGCTTGGCGTTCCACCAGTCGCACAGCGTCCCCTTCTGATCATCGGTCAGCGCGCTGACCGTGGAAGTGCGCGGCAGACCGGAGCTGTTTCCCGCCGGGGGCACGCCGCCGTCCATTCCGGCGGCGCCATTGTCGCCGCCGCTGCCATTGCCGCCCGAACCGGCGGCGTCCGGCTGGCCACCGTTGTCGCCGCCGCTGCCGCCGACCGTGCTGCCGCCGCTGCCGCTCACGCCCCCGCTGCCGCCGCCGCTACCGGGGCTGGAGGTGGTGCAGCCGGCACCGAGAAGAATTCCCGCGAAGAAGAACGATACAACGCGCGATGTGGTGGTCATGCGCGGCATTTAG
>DASXQB010000013.1:0-7681 GCA_036493295.1 Polyangia bacterium
GACGATGTGCATCGGGGTCGGCCAGGGCATTGCCACCGTCGTTGAGCGACCTTAGGGAGATAGAGATGTCAGACCGGGAGCCCAAAGACGATCCGAAGGACGATCTGACAACCCCCGCCGTCACGCTGACCGCCGAAGCCGCCGAGGCGCAGCAGGTGCTGGGCATGGTGGCGCACGAGATCAAGAATCTGCTGGGACCGCTGGCCATGACCCTGCAACTGTGCGAGCGCCGCGCTCATCAGGGCGAGCCGGCCGGCAAAGAGGATCTGGCGTTCGCCCGCGCTCAGGTGCAGCGGCTGTCGCGGCTGGTCACCGATCTGCTGGACACCACGCGCGTCGACGCCGGGCAGTTTCCCATTCACCTGGGCACGGTCGATCTGGGGGCGCTGGTGCAAGGCGCGCTGGAATCGTTTCGGCGCATTCATCCGCGGCGCGTGGTCACCGACGTGCCGACCGAGACCATGGCCATCACCGGCGACGGCGAACGGCTGGGGGCGGTGCTGGCCAATTTTCTCGACAACGCCACCAAGTACTCGCCCGAGACGTCGCCCATCGAGGTGCGCATCAGCCGCGCCGGCGGCCGCGTGCGGGTGGCGGTGGTCGACGGCGGCCCGGGGATCAGCGCCGAGGATCAGACGCGTTTGTTCCAGCGTTATTTTCGCGCCGCCGCCACCGCCGAGAAGACCCGGGGGCTCGGCCTTGGTCTTTACATCAGCCGTTTGATCGCCGAGCGCCACGGCGGCACCGTCGGCGTGACCAGCACGTCGGGGCGCGGGACGACTTTCTGGTTGGAGCTGCCGCTCGGACAAAGTTAAGGACGCGCGGCGCCGGCCACCAATCGGGCCAGACCCTTGCCGCAGCGATGCAACGCCGATATTCTGCCCACCCTCGAGGGAGACAACCGACGGTGCCACGCGATCCGAAGATCACGCCCATCACGCGCCATGAGCCGCGGACGTTCTATGCCACGCGCGTGACGCGCACCCAGGCCGGCGAATCGTGGGATCTGTGGTCGGTGGAAGATGGGCGCCGGGTGGGTTTCTTGTCCGTCGTCGACGACGGACACGTCGTCTATGCGCTGGCCACCGTCAAGCGCGGCACCGCCCACGAAGAGGTCGCCGATCTGGTCGAAGGCTTCTTCACGCCGTCCTCCACCGACGCCCACAACCGCGAGATCATCATCTCCGACTACGACGAAGAGCCCGAGATGCTGGAATCCGATATCCGACAAGCGTGAGCGCTCAAGATTGGTCACTTCTTCGAGCCGGTTTCGAAAAGTGAACCCGTTACGCGCGGGGCGAAGGGTGCGATTCGATTGAACCGCTGCGGTCGCGCGTTTGCGCTCCTCTGACGAGGAGCGCTCTTTGACGGATCCAGAATAGGGCGCTCCGTTAGGAGCGCAAACGCGCGAAAGCCGCCCTCCAATCGGTTGTCCACTTCCGATCAGCGCGTAACGGGCTTGCCCACGAGAATGTGACCAATGGTGAGCCTGGCGAAAATACTTGCACCCGATCGCGCTCGTTAGAAGAGCCTTCTGGGCTATTCTGATCCATTGATGATGGGCAGCGTCCCCGCCTCTGGGCCCTTCCGCGGATTCATTCCGTTCGATGAAGCGGCGGCGGAGACGTTCTACGGGCGCCGCGAAGAGACCACGCGCCTCACCGAGCTGGTGCTGACCGACGCCAACCGGGTCAGCGCGCTGACCGGCGAGCTGGGTGTCGGCAAGACGTCGCTTTTACGGGCCGGTTTGATCCCGGCGTTGCAAAAGCGCGGCGTGGTGGCGATCTACCTCGGCGCCTACGATGACATTGACGCCGAGGTCTTGCAGGCGACCAGCCGGGCGGGCGTTGATCCCCCGCAGCCGAATCAAGAGGTCGCCGACTATCTGGCGCGCATCGCCCGCGAATCGCGCGCCGGTACGGTGCTGATCCTCGATCACCTGGAAGAGATCCTGGGTGACGAGCTGGGCGCGGCCGCCGATCTGGGCGCGCTGCTTTCGCGCGCGCTGGAAGCGGGCGGCAACCGTCTGCGCGTGGTGCTGTCGGTGACGGAGGCCTGGTTCCCTCGGCTGGATCTTTTGTTTCGCACCGCCGGGGTGACGCCGCAGCCGGGCGCCTGGATGACCTTGGGCCCCCTGACCGAGACGCAGGTGACGGAGATCTTCGAGCAGACCGCGCTGCAGTCAGGCGTGTTCTTCGAGGGCGGCCTGTCGGCGGCAGTGGCGGCCGACATGATGCGCGGGCGGGCCCGGCCGCTGGAGCTGCAGCTGGTCGGGGCGGCGCTGCTGGATCTGCGCCTGACCTCGGTGCGCAAGTACCAGCGCAGCGGCGGCGCCGAGGTGCTGCCGCTTTTGTATCTGGATCAGGTATGCGCGCAGGCCGGTGGCGCGCTGGCCCGCCGCGTGTTGGTCGACGTCGCCGAGTCAAAAGAGATCGGCATCGAACGGCTGGAGAATCGCCTGCGCCGGCCGCGCCCGCAGCTGGTGGAGATCCTGAACGCGTTCAAGAAGCGCAGCTTGATCCGCTCGCGGCCGTCGCGGCGCGGGGATTTTTATGCCCTGGTGCATCCGGCGCTGCGCGGGCCGATCGAAGACTTCGCCATCGCCGATCGCGGGCGGGCCACGGCCACTCGACGCTGGATGCGGCGGCGGTTGAACGCCGGCGAGCGCTTGCGCGTGCGCGATCTGGTGGCCATTCGCCGTCACCTTGGCGCCGCGCTGACCGATGACGAGCAGGCGGCGGTCAGCCGCGGGGTGCGTCGGCTGGCGGTGCAGGTTGGCGTGGCGGTCGTGCTGCTGATCGGGCTGGGGGTTTTTCTGCTCACCGATCTGCGGCGGTCGTACACGCTGGGTTTTGATCCGCCGGGCGGTGGCGGTGCGGCGCGGGTGGTGGTGCGCCTGGGGCGATCCAGTCTGTCGTTCTTCAATTTTCTACCCAACCATCCGCGTTTCGGCGCCGTGCTGGCCGACACCGGGTTTTCGCCGGCCGGTCTGGTCGCCGAGGAAGCGGAGAAGATCGCCGCCGGCAAAGCGTCGGGCACGCTGGACGCCGGCGCCGACAAGAAGGGCGCGCGCAGCGACAGGCCGCACGCGCCGCCGGTGCCGGGTTGGTTGCGCGAGGTGCTGAGCGGCCTGCGTCCGGTTCCGCGCGGCGTGGCCAAGGCGCTGCTGGGCGATCCCGACGGCGTGACCTCTTTGAAGCACGCCTTCAGCGATCCGCGCGACCGGCGCGAGACGCTGGAGGCGCTGGCGGTGATCGGCAGCGGCCGCGCCGGCGAGGACGAGATCTTGTCGGCCGCGCTGACCGACAGCGCGCCGGAGATCCGCCGCCGCGGCGTCGAGGTGGCGGCGGCCATCGATCGCCGGCAGGGCGGCGGCGCGCACGGGGCCACGCTGCGCACGGCCCTGGCTGACAAGTCGCTGGACGTGCGGGCGGCGGTGCTGCGGGAGGCGGCCTCGCTGCCGCCGGCCGAGGCGGGCAGCATCTTGACCGTGGCGTTGCGCGATCCCGATCCGGCCTTCCGCAAGAACGCCGAGGACGCCACGCTGGCCCTGGCCGAGCGCGCGCCCGGCCCGGCTGCCGAGGCGGTGCAACAGGTGCTGCAAAGCCCCGACGGGGGCGTGCGCCGCGCCGGCCTGGCCTTGCTGGAGACCATCGCCGCGCGCGCGCCCGCCGCGTGCGCGGGCGCGCTGTCGCGCGTGGTGGCCAACGAGCAAGCGCCCGAAGAGGCGCGCGTGGCCGCGCTGCTGGTGTTGCGGCGGGCTGGTGTGCCGTCGGAGGATCTGCACGCCCTGCTGGAAAAAGCGGTGCGCCCCGAAGCCTCGCCGCGCCTGCGGGCGGCGGCGCTGCCGCTGTACGCGCGCTTTGTTTCGGCCGAGCAAGCCGAGGAGATCGCCCGCACCGAAATGAAAGGTGCGGCGCCAGCGCGGGCGGCCGGCGCGGCGGTGTGGGGGACGGTGGCGATCAGTCGGCCGGATCTGGCGCTCAAGCCGCTCAAGGGTCTGCTCTATGATCCGTCGACGGACATTCGGCTGGAGGCGGCGCGATCGTTCGCGTACCTCAAGCGCGACGGCATCAGCCTGGCCGAGAAGGCGCTGCGCGATCCCAGCGTCGAGGTGGAACGGGCGGCGCTGGATTCGCTGATGGCGCTGACGGCGGTGAACGTGAACCTGGTGGCCGACATCCTGGGCCGGGCGGGCAAGACGGTGCGGCCGGTGGTGCGGCGCAATCTGATCGATGCGCTGGGGCGCCTGGGCGAGACGCGGCCGAACGCCGTTTTGCCGTCGCTGGCTCACGCCATGAAAGACAGCGACGCCGGCGTGCGCACGGCGGCGGCCAACGCCTTTTGCGGCATCAGCAAGAAGAACGCTGCCGCCGCGTCGCCGTATTTGCGCATCGCCGCGCGCGACGACCGCCACGAGGTGCGCACGGCGGCGGCGGCCTGTCTCGGCGATCTGGGCGACGCCGATCCGAAGGGCGCGGCGCGCATCGCCATCGAGCTCGGCGACGCGGGCGAGGCGTCGGTGCGCATCGCGGCCGCCGAATCGATGGGACGCCTGGGCGGCAAGGCCGGCGATCTGGCCATTCCCGCGCTCACCAAGCTGGCGGGCGATCCGGATCGCAACGTGCGCATCGCCGCCGTGCGCGCGCTGGCCGGCGTGACCGCTGCGGCGTCTGCGCCAGGGTCGGGAAACCCGACCGGGGGTGCTGGCTTCGCCGGATCAAAGCGCGGCGGCGAGGTCGAGCGCACGTTGAACGCCGCCTTGATTCAAGGTGACGCCGGCGAGCGGCGGCTGGTGGTCGAAGCGGCGGCCAAGGCGGGCCTGGTGACCGTGCTTCGTCAGGCCACCGCTGACGGCGACGAAACGGTGCGGCTGGCCGCGGTGCGGGCGGCGGGCGCGCTGTCGCCGCCGGCGCTGGACGTCGTGCGGGGAGCAGTCGACGATCGAGCCAACGCCGTGCGCGCCGAGGCCACGCAGATTCTCTCGGGCGCGTCGGGCGCAGGGGCGCGCGAGGTGCTGCCGATCTTCGAATCGATGTTGCGCGGTGGCGATCGCAGCGCGCGCGAGGCGGCGATGGTCGGCATCGGCCAGCTATCAGGCGCCGGCGAGGCGGGGGCGCGTTTGCTGGGCGAGGCGCTGGGCCAGCGCAGCGAGGCGTTGCGAACCGGCGCGGCGCGCGCCCTGGGTCAGCTGGCCGAGCGCGAGCCCGACGTGGCAGCCGCCTATCTCGAACGCGCGGTGCGCGACCCGTCGTACGACGTGCGCAACGCCGCCATCCCCGGTCTGGCCCGGGCGTGGGCGCGCAAGCAGACCGCCGCCGAGCTGCGCCGGACGCTGCTCGAAACCGAGGCCGACAGCCCGCACCGTTTCGTGGCGCTGGAGGCGTTGGTGGTGAAGGCGCAAACCGGCACCGACGGTGGCGCGTCCGGCAAGGCGCTGGCCGAGGTCGCCGAATCGGGCCCGCCGTTGGCTCGGCTGGCGGCGCAGGTGGGCCGCAGCTTTATCAGTGCGCCGCTCAGTGATTTGCACGCCTTTTTGGAGCGCCTGCTGGGCAGTTGACAGCGAACGCGCATGCGGCGCGCACAAAGACCACGTAAGCTCAGCGACGATGTTGGCTTACGGACCACGGACCGCGCGGGTGGCGCGCGCGACGATCTTGTTGCTGGCCGCGGCTGGCTGCGGCGACGGTCTACCGATGATGGTCACCGGCAGCGGCGGCGTTGGCACCGGTGGTGATTCGTCGGGCGGCGCGCCGGGCAGCGGCGGCGACAACAGCGACGACGCGGGCAACGATGACGGCGCGGGCGGCGGGGCCGACGGAATGGTTTCAGGCGCCGACGACGGCGGCGGCTGCAACGTCGTGGTGCAAAACCACCCCGACGAAGGCGCCAACCACGTCGACGAGTGCTCGCCGGTCACTTACGCGACCAATCCGCCGTCATCGGGAAATCACTACCCGATCTGGGCGGCCTATCAGACCTACGCCAAGCCGGTGCCGTGGGGATACCTGGTTCACGATCTCGAGCACGGGGCGGTGGTGATCAGCTATCGCTGCCCGTCGGACCCGCCCGCCTGCAACGTCGATCTGACTGCGGTGCAAGCATTCATCGCCAGCCAGGCGCCCGACGACATCTGTCTGTCGCGCAAGTTGATCACGCTGGTCCCCGATCCCGATCTGGACGTGGCCTTCGCCGCCAGCGCCTGGACCTGGACCTTGCGCGCCGACTGCTTCGACGCCACCGCCTTCGGTCAGTTCGTCGACGCTCACTACGCCCACGGCCGCGAGCGGATCTGCAGTCAGGGCATCGACAACTCCGCCACCGGTTGGTGCCCGCTATGAGCGCGGCCGGGGGCGGAATGCCGTCGTCGGTGGTTACTCTTTGACGCCGTTGTAGACGTCGCCGTCAGGGGTGATGACCGTCAGCTTGTTGCCCTGCACGCAGTAGGTGTTGTTGTCAGGGGCGGACTGGTCGCCGGTCGGTGCGAAGACCACGTTGTTGCCGGTGGCCGTCACCGCTCCCATCTGGTCCTTACCGGTGTTCTGGCTGCCCACGCAGCTGCAGCCGCCGGCCAGAGTGCCACTGCAGGTGGCGGCTGTCTTGATCGCCGTGCTGACGCTGGGATTGAGATCGGCGCACGCGGCGATGGTGTTGCCGCCGTTGTTGGCCAGCGTCACGCACGCCGCCGGATAGGTGACGAACGTCTTGATCGTGTAGCCGTACACATAGTGATACGTGTTGTCGTTGTTGATGGTCATGGTGCCGCTGAATTGCGCGCTGGCCGCCGAGGTGGCCGACGTGCCGTCCTTGCAGTCGATCAACGTCTTGACGCCCATCTGCGGCGTGCAGAGGCTGGTCACGTCCCACACACCGGGCAGCGCGCCGCCACACGCCGCCACCGCCGGGCACACGCCGCCTTTGCCCACCAGCAGCACGGCGAAGGTGGTGAAGTGCGAGGTCTGGGCCAGCACCGTCGCGCCCGAGACCCCCGACGTCAGCGGGACCCACGCGCCGGTCTTCGCATCCAGCCAGGCGATCACCGCGTCCTTGTCGACAGGGATGGCGCCGACCGGCAGGCTGAGCGTGATGGGCGTCTGGAACTGGGTACCGTTCGGGCCGAGGTCGTAGACCATCCCGCTGATCAGATCTTTCATCGGCAGATCGGCGGCGGGTGGACCGGCGCTGACGGTGATCATGGTGTCGGCGGCCAGCGCGCCGGCGGGGATGGTCAGCGACGCCCCTTGCAGTTGCAGCGAGCCGCCGGCTGCGGCGGTAACGGACATGCTGGTCTGGGTGGTGGTGGCGTCGGTGCCGGCGCCGTCGGTGGTGGTATCGGTGGCGGAGGTGTCCGTGGCAGTGTCGCCCGCGGTGGTTTCCGTCGCCGGCGCATCGTCTGCGTCGGCAGTCGCGGTATCGTCGCTGGAAGTATCATCGCTGGCGGTGTCGGCGCCTGCGTCATTGGCGGCGGCGTCGGCCTTGTCCGTGGCGCTGTCCTTGGGAGCAGCGGCGTCGTTGCTGCTGCTGCTGCTGCTGCAGGCGGCGAACAACATCGCCATCAATAAAAGCCCCATTCGCCCTGATTTCGTCATCGCGCCCACTCCTGCAGAGGTTAAGAAACAGGCGCACAATCGGCGCCGGCCGGCATTGTAGGCGGGTTCTGGCTTTTTGTAAATTGGTTGTC
>DASXQB010000014.1:0-6206 GCA_036493295.1 Polyangia bacterium
AAAGCTTCATGGGCGAGCCGGCGGTCTGGGACCGCGCTGAAGCGGGGCTGCGCAATCTCCTGGAGGCGACCGGCCGAAAATTCGAGGTCGATGTTGGTGGGGGGGCCTTTTACGGACCGAAGATCGACCTCAAGATCAAAGACGCCTTGGGCCGCGATTGGCAATGCTCCACGTTCCAGCTGGATTTCCAGTTGCCGGAACGGTTTGCCTTGGAATATGTCGCCCAGGACGGAACCCGCAAGAGGCCGGTGATGATCCACCGCGCCCTCTTGGGATCGATGGAACGCTTTATTGCCGTGCTGATCGAACAGCATGCGGGCGCGTTTCCCCTGTGGCTGGCACCGTTGCAAGCGCGCGTACTGTCGGTCAGCGAAAAGGCGGAAGCCTACGCCAACGAGGTGGTGGCCAGCCTGCGCGCCGCCGGCCTGCGCGCCGAGGCGGATGTAGCCCCCGAAAAACTGGGCTCAAAGATCCGGAAGGCACAGCTAGAAAAGATCCCCTATATGGTCGTGGTAGGGGAGAAGGACATGGCCGCTCGCGTGGTCTCGCCGCGCACGCGTGAAGGCCAGCAGCAACCGGCAACGCCGCTGGACGAATTCGTCCGGCGCGTGGCGACGGAGGCTGCGCAACCGACCATCGGCAGCGGCTAACAACAGGAGGAAAGAGCATCGCAAGACCATCATTTCAAGCTCCCGCAAGCGCAGCAGACAACTACCGCGTCGGACGCCGTATTCGCGTTCCGGAGGTGCGGGTCATCGCCGCTGACGGAGGTCAGGTCGGCATCATCCCAACGCACGAAGCGTTGAAGATGGCGGAAGAGCAGGGGTTGGAACTGGTCGAGGTGAACCCTCGGGCAGCGCCGCCGGTCTGCAAGATCATGGACTTCGGCAAGTTCAAGTACGAGACGTCGAAGAAGGAAAAGGCGTCTCGCAAGCACCAGTCCACGATCGTCCTCAAAGAGATCAAGCTGCGTCCCAAGACGGACGAGCACGACTTTGATTTCAAGGTCAAACACATCCGCCGGTTCCTGGCCGAAGGGAACAAGTGCAAGCTGGTGATCGTGTTTCGCGGCCGCGAGATCGTTCACCCCGAGATGGGGCAGGTCATGCTTGACCAGGTCTTGAAGGCGGTGAACGACGTCGCCATGGTCGAACAGCGAGCGATGATGGAAGGTCGCCGCATGGTGATGACCATCGGCCCGCGCGGTGGCGTGATCCGTCCGCCGGGCGCGCCCGTCCCTGGTGCTCCAACCGTTCCCGGCGCGGTCCCGGCCGTATCCGGTGCGCCTGTTCCAGGTCCGGCAGATCCGGCGGCCAGCGCGACGCCGCCATCGGTGGACGGCGCTGCGTCCGGCGTCGTCGCAGCCGCACCCGCGCCGGTCGCCAGCCCGCCCGTCGTCGCACCGCCGCCGCCGCCGGCGACTAGCGCGCCCGCCGCCGCACCCAACAAGACCGCCGCACCCAAGTCATAGGGCGACCGCGCACGCCCGCCACGCCACCTTCGGATGGGGACCCCACGGCATCATCGGATTTCCGCGGCGTCCCCCGGCCGAAGGTGGAGCTTCGCGCTCTATGCGATCGCTGCCGTGGCGGCCACCGCCGGATTGGGCGGATGCCGGCGCGACGGTTGCCTGGGCGGTGACGACGGCACCTGCGTGCCGCCCGCCGCCTGCCCGGCGCTGCACTATGACTGCCAGGCGGGCGCCGACAGTCTGAACGTGCTGCGCTTCGACGATGTGGCCAGCGTGGTCCGCAGCGCCGGTCCCAAAGCGCAGGCCGCGTTCGGTGATTTCCTGCTGCAGAACGATCGCGTCCGCATCATCCTCGATGCGCCCGAGCACCCGCAGGGATTGGCGCCCTCGGGCGGAACGATCATCGACTTCGCGCCGATCGCCGCCGACATGTCCAGCGGCGATCAGACGAACGGCATCTACCAGGCCGCCGGCGTCCTTCCGCGCGACGCCGTTCATTACGAATCGTACCAGGTGATCGATCAGCGCCTGACTGCGCCCGGCGCGACGCCGTTCGTGGCGGTGGTCTTTCGCGGCCACTTGGACGGGGACAAGCGCGTCACCGTGGTGACCCGTTACGAGCTGCGCCTCTGCGAGCCGGGCGTGCGCGTGCGCAGCGACCTTTACAACGGCGCGCCCGATCCGAACACGCTGTACCTCACCGACGGGTTTTTCTGGGGCGACAACACAATGTTGCCCTTCGTCCCCATCCGCGGCGGCGGCTTTCGCTTGCCCGATCTGGATTTGCTGAAGCTGTGGGACGCCTGGCGCGAATGGCCGTTCATCGGCGCGCGTTCGCAAGCGGCGCCGGATGTCAGCTATGCCGCCGTACCGTGCAATTACGCGCAGGGCGCCGGCTTCAATCAAACCACGCTCAGCGCCGCCGGGGTGCCACTGCGTCCGACCCTGTCAGGCGACGGCGTCAGCTATGAACGGTTTCTGATCGCCGCCGCCGGTCAGGGTCTGTCGCCCGCGGTCGGCGCGGCGCTGGCGGCGCGCGCGCAGGTGACTGGCCAGGCGGCCCCGGTGACCGTCCACGGGCGCGTGCTCTCGGGCGGCGCGCCGATCGCCGGCAATGAAGGCCGCATGGGCTCGCTGCTATTTTATGAACCGGCGTCGGGGAAAGACCCCGATGATGAAACCGATCGCACGCCCTGGTCTGAAACGATCCCCGGCCCGGACGGCTCGTTCGCGGTGGCGTTGCCGCCGAACCGGGCTTACCGGATCCAGCCGTTCGCCTTCGGGCGGCCGTCGGGCCCCGCCGCTTCGATCGTCGTCGGCGCCACCGACGAGGACGCCGGCGACATTTCGATCGAGGCCCCGGCGCGGTTGCTGGTACGCGTGGAAGGCGACGCCGGCGCGCGCGCGCCCTTCGCCGAGGTGGTGCTGATCCCGTTCGACCGTCCACCCACCGCGCCGGACGCGCTGCCCAGTCTCTACGGAATCTTTGGCGGCTGCGTGCCGATGCTGGGCCCGCCGCACGGTGGCTCGCCCGCGTGCAACCGCGCGCTGGTGGTCGATGGGCAGATCGATCTGCTGGTGCCGCCCGGGCACTATTTCGTCTATGCCACGCGCGGACCTTACGCCACGCTGGATCGCACGGAGATCACCTTGGCCGCGGGTGACCAGTCCAGCGTCACGCTGACCTCCCGCAAGATCGCGGGCCTTTTGCCGGCCGGCGTGATCACCGGTGACTTCCATGTTCACGGCAGCGGCAGCTATGACTCGGAGATCCCCGACCAAGATCGGGTGCTCAGCTTTCTGGCCGCCGACGTCAACGTCATCGTCGCCAGCGATCACGACGTGGTGTCGACGTATGAAGATGCGCTGTCGCAGCTGGGCGTCCCGCAGGGGTTGACCGTGATCCCCGGCGTCGAGGCCACGCCGAATATTTTGTGGTTCACTGTTCCCGGTGAATCGTTTCCCAAGACCGTTGGCCATTTCAATTTCTGGCCGCTGACGTACGCACCGCAGCTGTCACGCAACGGCGCCCCCTGGGACGAACTGCGCGAACCGGGCGCGCTGATGGACGCCATGGAGCCGCTGTTTTCGAAAGCCAGCGCCGGCGTCCGCCAGCTGAATCATCCCGAGTCGGACACCAAGCTGGGGCGCGATCAGGGATTCTTTCACATGTTGAAGTACGATCCGCGTACGCCGGTCGCGCCGGGGGCCAGCTTCGCGGCGGACGTGTTGCTGCGCAGCCCGGCGGGTGGGCGCCGCAACATCGACTGGGACGTGCAGGAGGTGATGACCGGCGCGTCCAGGCGGGACTGGCTGCGCTATCGCGCGCTGTGGTTCTCGCTGCTGTCGCAAGGTTTTCTGCGCGCGGGGGCGGCCAACAGCGACACGCACTCGCTGACGCTGGAACGGGTGGGTTACCCGCGCAATCTGGTCTTCGGCGCCCACGACCCGACCATGCTGGACATCGACGCATTCAACGCCGACGTGCGCGCCGGGCACATGGTGGGCAGCAACGGCCCGGTGCTGGACGCCACCGTGGCAGACGCCACCGGACAGGAGCACCGCGCCGGCCTGGATCCGATCGTGCCTGGTCCGAACAGCCAGCTGACAGTCGACGTCACGGCGGCGCCATGGGTTCCGATCACGCAGGTGCGGGTGTTCGTCAACGGCACGATGGCCAAGGCGGTCGACGTCTCGGCGGCGTTCGACGGCCTGGATCATTTCGGCGCCGTGGTCGGGCGAACGCAGGTGGTGGTGGGGCTCTCCGATCTGCTGGCCGGGGTGAAGGGCGACGCCTGGATCGTCGTCGAGGCGGGCATGAATCAGGATCTGCCGCCCGACAACGCTGACGGCGTATCGGACGGCTTGCCGGATCTGCCCGACAGCGACGTGCCGACGCGGCCGCGGGCGGTCACCGATCCACGTTTTGACTTGGAGGCGATCGCGCCCGGCGTGTGGCCGACGGCGTTCACCAATCCTTTCTTGTTGAACCTGGACGGCGGCGCCTGGACCGCGCCCGGGCTGGCGCCATGAAGCGCGCCGTGCTGGTCATCGTCTTCGTTTGCTTGCCGGCGGCAGCGCTGGCGATCGAGCCGGCGTGTCCGGACGCGATCAGCGCGCGGGTTGATCCCCGCGGCACCGGACCGCTGCCAGCCGGCGACGGTCCGGCGGACTTTGGCCAGGTGCCGGAGGCTTGTCCCGGCCTTGACGTCCTCGCTCGGCTGCGCAGTACGTTGCTGGTCGCCAGCGACTATCCGGACTATTACGGCAACGTCATGGCCAGCACGATGGTGCGGCTGCGGTACCCGTTGACGGCGCGAACCTGGATGTCGGTTGGGCTGGACGTGGTGACGTTTCGCTATGTGGCGAACGCCGTGGTGCGGTCGCACGCCTTTGACGTCGGCCCGCCGACGGTGGGTGTTTTTCGCGATGTCGGCCACGTCGGTCCGGGCGCGCTGGCCCTCTATGCGCGCTTGTTGCTGCCGCTCGACACCGCGCGGACCAACGGCGTTCTTCTGGGCGGCGAGGCAGGGGTCAGTTATTGGCGTCCCCTGCGATCGCGTTTCGCTGTTCAGGTCGGCGTGGCCGCTCCGGTGCCGGTGACCGTGATCGACGGCCAGGCCCACGGCGCCTTTCGTCCCGCCGGCGTGGTCGAAGCCAGCTGGCGTGCAGGCCGGGTGGCCGCCTTGATCATCGGCGCCACCGGCCATCTGGAAGCCACGCCCGATCCCGGCCTGCTGTCCCTCGCTGCGCGTGCCGGACTACGCCTGGCCCTGGCCCGCGGCATCAACGCCGCCTTGATCGGCGAAATCCCCTTCGCCGGCTCCGACCGCACCAACGCCATCGCCTCCCTGTTCGTCGGCTGGACCCCTGCCCGGCCATGATCGATTCTTCCCGGACGGCTCTGCGCTCTGTTCTTGCGCCAAAATCCGAACTGGTTATACTCCCGCGCTCCCATGCCGAAGATTAAGATGAAGTCCAACAGCAGCGCGAAGAAGCGCTTCAAGCTGACGGCCAATGGCCGGGTCAAGCGGAAGAAGGCTTATCTGCGCCACAACCTCTCGTCAAAGTCATCGTCCGCCAAGCGGAATCTCCGCCGCGGCGCCTATGTCAGCAAGACCCAGGAGCATCAGATCAAAGCGATGCTCCCGTACGCCTAAGCAGGAAAAGGATCGGACGTCATGCCTCGCGCAAAAGGTGGATACAAGTCGCGCCAACGCCGGAACCGGGTTCGCAAGCACGCGAAAGGGTACCGCGGCGGTCGCTCCCGGCTCTGGAAAGCAGCGGTCGAAGCCGTCCATCATGCATGGCGGTATGCATTCTTTCATCGCCGCAAGCGCAAGCCCGCCTTCCGCGGGCTTTGGATCGTGCGCATCAACGCCGTGGCGCGCGACAACGGCATCTCCTATTCGCGCCTGATCGCGGCGCTGGACAAGGCGAACATCGCGCTTGATCGCAAGATCCTGGCGGATCTGGCCATCAGCGATCCGGCGGCCTTCAAGAAGGTCGTCGAGACGGCGCGCGCCGCGGCCTAAGAAGGCCGCACCCGCCGTCGACCGTCATCGGTCGCGGCCAAACGTTGAACAAAGGGCCCACCATGCCCAGCGAAGGTGCAGCGCGGATCGTCGCCGACCTGGATCGTCTCAGCGCCGAATTTGGCGCCGAGATCGATGGTCTTTCCACCGAGCAGGAGATCCGCGCCGCCCAGGCTCGTTACCTGGGAAAGAAGGGCAAA
>DASXQB010000015.1:0-2800 GCA_036493295.1 Polyangia bacterium
AAGCGCAGCGGGTTGATGCGGGCGACGACGAAGTTGCGCAGATAAGGGCTTTGCATGCCGCGTTTTTTCAGGGCGTCCACCACGCCGGTCACCGCCTCGTCGAGATCCAGCAGGATCACCGCGCGCTGCTGCCGGCGGGCCAGCGCCTTTGACGCCGGGCCTTTGATCCAGCCGTCGACCTTGCGCAGGATCGGATGGTAAACGCCGCCCGACAACCGCCCGCGCTGTTCATAGGCGAACCCCAAGGTGATCAGCGCCGGCTCTTCGAACTCGAGCGCCAGATCCTCCTCGGCGCTGTCGGTGTTGGCGCAGAGGTCGACGTACATGCGGCGCACGCTGATCGCTTTTTCGCGCAGGTTGTGGGCCTTTTCGATGTTCAGGGCCAGGATCTGAAAGGCCACCGCGCGTTCGGGCACCAGCAAGGCCAGGATGGTCTTGGCGCCCAGTTCCTTCATCGCCGTCAGGCGGTGGTAGCCGTTCGGCGTCCAGTAGCGGCCGGCCTCGGTCTTCTCGCGCACGGCGATGATCGGGTCCAAAAACCGTTTGGTTTTATCCAGCGCGTGCGTCAGCCGTCGCACGTGCGCGTCGGAGATGTCGCGCTGAAATGGCGTCGGCACCACGTCGGCGATGGGCAGCGCGGCCAGCATGAGCGTGTGACCGCCCAGCGGTTCGCGATAGACCGCCAGCACGGCGCCCCCGTCAGCGCGCACGTCGTCGCCGAGCTGCGCCACGGCCGGAGTCTGGGCTTCGGCGGCCAGCGGCAAGTCGGTGGGTCCAAGTTCAGTCGGCCGCACCTTCACGCCGCGGCGCCGTCGCAAGGTGCCGCTGGGTTTTTTCGTCGCCGGTTTCCTGGAAGGCATCCGCAGAGAATGCCACACCGCCGCCGACGACACCGACGGGACCGGGGCTGTATACTGAGAAGTCTCCATGGCCGACGAATCGACCAAGAAGCCGGTGGCCGATACCGGCAATGCGGCTCCCACCGTCGGTGGCGCGGCGGGCATCGGGCTGTCGACGGCAGAGATGCGCGCCTTCATCGACAGGGCGCCACGGTCCAGGGTCAACGTGCCGGTGCTGTGCCGGTTCCCCAGCTTCATCGATTTCGTCGAGACCCAGTCGGTCAACGTCAGCGCGTCGGGCATGTTCCTGTCGTGCGATTCGCCGCCGCCCATCGGCACCAAGATCGAATTCGAGTTCAGCCTGGACGACGGCTTCGTGATGCTGAAGGGGACGGCGCTGGTGGTGCGCGCGGTGACCGCCGGCGAAAAGGGGATGGGCCTGCGTTTCATCGACCTCGACGGCGAGAGCCGCAAGCTCATCGACCGCATCGTCGAGGTCAACGCCGAGGAGGGCAAGCACCCCAGCGTGCCGTTCGATTTTTCGCGCCCGGCCACCGGCAAGACGCTGCTGCCTACGCAGGCCAACATCGCCGCGCTGACCTCCGGCGTGAAAAAGCCGATCACGTTCTCCGAGGGTGAGGTGAAGGTGGTCCTGTCGGCGACCACCGCCAGCTATTTCACCTACAACCCGCTTTTGAACGTGCGCATGGGGGGAATGTTCATCCCGGCCGAGACCGATATTGCGCTCGGTACCCAGCTGAAGGTGGAGATCGTCGACGAGCAAGGGCAGACGCTGGTCAAGGCCAAGGGCAAGGTGGCGGCCAAGCAAGAGCTGCGCATCGGGATCCGCATGACCGATCTCGACAAGGACGCGCTGACCAAGCTGCAGGCCCAGGTGGCCCGCTTCGGGACCGGTAAGTAAGAAAGCTCCGCGGGCGCCTCGGTCATCGTCATGCAGGTCGAACCGCCCGCCAGAGGAATTCGCATCGGCGGGATCACCATCGCGCCCGGGGAATCGCGGGCCATCCACATCGTGCTGGGAGCGGGCGGCGCTCCGGCGAGCCGCCCGCCGGAGCCATCCGCGGCGTCCGCCACCGACGGTGCTTCGGCCGATGCCAAGGCAGCCGCGGCGCAAGCGCGCCGCCGGGACGTGCCGGCCTGGGCCGCCGTCGGGCAGAAGGCCGGCCCGCGGGTCAGCGTGGTGGCGGCGGCGCGCGGCTTCGAAGCGGCGGCGGCGCTGGCGGCCAGCGCTCTGGTGGGCGCGATCGATCCGGTGGCCATGGCCGGCAGCCTGGTGGTGGTGCCGGTGTTGCGCCCGGGCGGACAGTTCGCGCCCGGCGGACGCGCGCGACGGGGCTGGGAGTTTCCCGGCGACGCCGGCGGCGCCCGCGCGGCGCGCGACGCCTTCACCTTGTTCTCCGAGCTAGCAGTGGGCGCGTCGCTGGTCGTGGCGCTGGGCTCGCCGGCGCCGGGGCGGCGGGGCGCTCTCACCGTGCGCGCGGATCTGACCGATCCGCGCACGCGCCGCCTGGCCCTGCAAAGCGGCGCCGTGGCGGCGCTGAGCACCCGGCCGCGGCCCGGATCGCTGCTGGCGTCGGCCATCGGGTCGGGCGCCATCGCCATTGAACTGCGCGCCGCCGGCCAGCCCGGCAACGAATCAGCCGAGGCCGAGGATCTGGTGGCGGCGGTGCGCGCGGTGCTGATCGCCGTCGGCGTTTTTCAACCCAGCCCAGCCGGCGACGGCACCAAGCAACGCGGCCTGCCACCCACCACGCCGCCGGCGCCGCCGATCATCGACGGTGCGCTGGTGGTGCGGGCCACGCACGGGGGACTGGTGCAGCCGAGCGCCAGCGCCGGCCAGTACGTGCGCAAGGCGGCGGTGCTGGCGCGGGTGATCTCACCGCTGGGCGGCAAGCCGAGCGAGATCACCGCTCCACGCGACGGTTTGATCTTGGAAAGCA
>DASXQB010000016.1:0-3697 GCA_036493295.1 Polyangia bacterium
CTTTCGGGTGGATCTACGTCCAGGTGGAGAGCACCTTTTACCGCCGCTTCCGCACGTTTTACGACGATCTTGAACGGGGAGCGCCATTGGTTCGTTTGCGCGACGGCGCCGAGCGCGTCGCCGCCGAGAGCACGCGCATCCTGCGCGGCGCAGTGTCTATCCAGGCGACGGTGATGATCATGGTGCTGCTGGCGGCGCCGAGCATCGTGCGCGCCGCGGGTCTGCCGCCGAGCGCCGCCTGGCCGTTCCGGTTGGCGGTGACCGGCGCGGGTCTACAAGTAATGGCGCTGCTGGAGATCTTGTTCCTGTACTACTTCGACCTGCGGCGCGAAGCGCTGGCGGTGTCGCTGATCTTGCTGGGAGGCGAGGCGGTTTTTGTCGCCGCTGCTCATGGCGTCGGCTGGCCACCCAGCCTCGGTTATCCTGTCGCCTGTGCCAGCGCCGCCGCTGTTGGACTGTGGGTGGTGCGGAGCCGCTTGCGAACGCTGCTGGTTGACACCTTCCAGTCGCAACCGTTCGGGCGTGCGGCCTAACGGCCAAGGCGAGCCCGATGACGACGTGGTTAGCGAGCGTCGTAGGATTCGTGTTCGGCAAGAACACCGCCGAACCAATCAGCCAGATTCCAAGCCCGACGTTGAGATAACGGGCACGGGCAGCAAGGTCCAGAGCCGTCAAAGCAAACACGAGAAGCCATCGAAGTTCCTCCCGTCTCACTTTCAGTCAATGGCTTCGTCGCGCCGCTCTTTGCGTGGAAAAGCAAATGAACGCGGCAATTAGCAGCAGCAGAACGGCGCTCGCCGAATAGCGGCTCAGAGCCAGGCCTCCAGCGCTCAGCGGCTTGTCCAAAAAGTCGCCGAGCACGGCGCCAAGAGGACGCGTTACGATGAACGCCGCCCAAAAGAGGATGGTGTGCGAAACCTTGGTTCGATAGTAAGCGACTGCAATCACCGCCAGCATCACACCAAACAGCAAGGCGCCGCCTTTATAACCGAAGCCCGCCGTGTCCGCCGTCCAATCACCGAGGGCCGTACCGAGAGTCTGTGAAAACATGATCGTCACCCAATAAAACGACTCTGCGCCAGGCGAGTGCACGGTCTCCAGCGCCACAGAACCGAGCGTCCGAGACCACGTAAATAACGAAGTCAGCAGCAACACAAACAGGATGGCGGTTCCGCCAGCGTAACCAATGCCGAGGGAGCGATCGGCGAAGTCGGCCATGGTGGTTCCCACGGTGGTGGTGGCGATGATGGTGATCCAGTAGATGACCGGGTGGAATTTCTTGGTGACGATCTGAATACTGGCCGCTACGACGAAGATCAGAGCAAAGATCGCGCTTCCCACCAAGTAGCCGAGGTTCATCGACATCGACACGGCATCGCCCGCGGTCTCGCCGACCGTAGTGGCCAGGATCTTGATTGTCCAGAAAACAAGCGTCGCCTCAGGGACCTTGGCCAGAGCTTCATCTTTCGTTGGATTCATTTGTGATGGCTTCAATAATTCTTGGTCCACAAGAGATCCGCAGTGCCGGTGCCGACGTCGCCGTATTCTCCGTCGAAGCTCCAGCGCCGGCTCAGCTGGTATTCCAGGTGGACGGCGTTGCGATTTTGCAGCAGCGCCGGATTGGCGCCCACCCGGCCGACGTAGCCGGCGTACAGCTTGCTGGTCAGGTACGTCCCCGCTTCCAGCCGCGATCCCGACAGGCCCTCGCCGGCCTGCAAGGTCAGCACGTCGAGGGGCAAGCGCTTGGCCAAAGTCTTTTGCAGCTGCGACGCCACCAGGCCGCCCACCAGCGACGCCGCCTCCGACGACGCCGACACCGACCCCGCCGAGTTGCCGCCCAGCTGCAAGCGCCCGGTGACGATCAGCGTGTAGAGCTGCCCTTCGGTGAGGTCGGGCCGGTCCGACGACGAGACGGCGATCGTCAGGTGATCGATGGTCCCCTTGGCGGCCAGGTTGACGGTGACGTTCTCGGTCTCGTTGAAGTACGTCGCGCTGACGTCCACGCGCGGCGCTGACGGCGGCCCGATGAACTGGACTGTCGATCCCGCCTGCAGATCAAAACGCCGCCCCAAGATGTCGATGCGACCGCGGCGCACCGCGACCTGGCCGTAGATGCGCGGCTGTCCGTCCGCCTCGACGTGAAAGTCGGGGCCGAGGCCCAGCTCCAGCGCCGCGTCCTTGCCGTTCACCCACAGGTTGCGCGGAGCATCGATGGTGACGTGCGCTCTGAACGGCGCCGTCGTGGGCGCCGCACGCCCGCCGACACCGGCGCTGGAGGCGGGCGCTGCCGCTTGTTTCAGCGCCTCACTGAGCGCCGCCAGCTTGACCGCTTCCGCGCGATTGATCGGTTCGCCGCCTTTCACCATCACCACGTCCGGCGGCCGGTCCAGGGGCTGCAGTTTTTTTTGCTTGGCGTCGGTGAGGTCGACGTGAGCATCGGAGATGATCACGCGGGCCCTGGCCTCGTCCGCCGCCGCCACTCCCGCAAGGTTGGCGTCCAGAGACACGAACGCCAGCGGCTGGCCTTGGCCGTAGACAGGAAAGCGCCGCAGCGCCATCGACGACTTGATGTCGTACCGCTGCGCTGCGGTGACCGCCGCGCTGCCGGTCAGGCGCGCGTTGCCCTCGCCGCTTTCCAGGCGCAGTTCGTCCAGCCACAAGGCGCGCTGGTTGCCGTGCGCCTTCAAGTGAACGTTGCGATAGTCACCAAGGCCCGTCAGCGCCAAAGCGCCGCCCGTCCATTCAAGCTGCCCGTTCACCGTCGGCGCGGCGAGGGTGCCGCGGGCCTTGATGTCGGCCGACAGGGCACCGCCCACCCGCCGCACCTGCTGGCTGAACCCGGACAGCCAGGTCAGATCGAAGCGCTGCGCTTGCATGGTCGCATCCAGCGGCAAATTGCCGACGGTGGCGCCGACGTGCAACACCTGAGGAAAACCGAGATCCGGCGTGCTGGCTGCGGCCAGCCGCAAAACGCCGCCGTTGTCCGCGCGAAACTGCACGGCCGCTTGCAGCCGACGGGAAACATAGGTGATCCGCGCCTGCGCCTGACCAAGGGCCTTCGTGCCCAGGCGGGCGTCGGTCAGCATGGCGTAGACGGTCAGCCGCGGATCCGCCAGCGTGCCGTCGATCGACAGCACCGCCTGCGCCACCGTCGACAACGTCTGCGGCATCCCCAGCGGCGCCGCCGGCACATCTTGCCGATGAAGCTGCAGCGGTCCCAGCGCCGCCCGGACCGTCAGTGGCGCCCGCGCCAGCGCCGCCCGATCCGACAGGCGGCGCGAAGCCAAGCCCAGGATCGCGCTGGTCGAAGCGATCACGTGCTGCCGCCGGCTGATCTGCGCCGCCACCCGCGTGTCACGCGGGCCGAAGGCAACGTCCAACCGCCCGTCGGTGGGCGGAAAGCGCGGACCGGTCGCGCCGGCCACCTGCACGTTCAGCGCGCCGGTCGGCGCCAGCGCCGTCCCTTCGCCGGACAGGCGCAGCGACGCCGTGCCGTCCGACAGCGCCGCTGATCGCGCCAGGCGGCCCAGCACCGACAGCGGCAACCCGCGCAGATCGCCGCTGACGTCGAAGTGGGTGCGCATCAACGCAGCGGCGCTGGGTGGCCGCCGCAACAACGCGGCCAGCGACAGCCCGGTGCGCAGTTTGAAGACGCCGGCGCAGACCAGCGGCGCAGCCGCGGCGGCCGGAACCGGCG
>DASXQB010000017.1:0-20248 GCA_036493295.1 Polyangia bacterium
AGGGCTCGCGCCGCGCCTCCTGAATCCAGGCGCGCAGCTCCGGTTCGCGACTGGCGGCCAGGATCCGTTCCACGCCGGCGACGGCTTCCCGGTGATGTCGTTCAACCTCTGCCGGTCGGGCGAGTTTGCGCGCCACTTCAGCGCGCGCCAGGGGCACGTAATATTGCGCCTCGGCCTGCGCACCTTGCAGATTAGCGGCCGCCAACACCACCTCGGCCTCGCGCGCCTGGCCGGCCGCCAGCAGCTCCAACCCTTTTTCATACGCATAGTCGGCTGACGCCACATCGGTGACTTGCGCCAGCCAGCGTTGCGCCTCCGGCAGGCGACCGGACGCGCGTTCGGCCCAGGCCAGGTTCAGCAGGGCCGCGTTCACGATATCTGGCCGGCGCCGTTCGCTGGCCAGCGCCAAGGCGTCGAGAAATGCCTCTCGCGCCGGCGCCGGATGATTCACCTCGCGCTCCAGGCGGCCCTGTTTCAGCCGAATGTCCGCGCGCGTGGACGGACGATCGTCCAGGTAAGCGAGCGCGGTGGCGTACGCGGCGCGTGCCACCTCGGCGTCGCCCAGCCGCCGCCAGAGCTCGCCGCGCGCCAGCTCGGCCGCCCCCTGCAGGGAGCGATCGCCCGACAGCCGGGCCTCGCGCGCGTCGATTTCGTGCGTGGCCAGCGCGGCGGAAAGCTCGCCGTGTTTCCAGTGGATTCCCATCAGAACGTGGGCATCGCGCGCCGCTTCGGCGTGCTGGCCGTGCGCCAGATCCAACGCCAACGCCTCCTCCGCCAGCGCCCGCGCCGCTTTTGGATCCTCCGCCTCGCGCACGAAGGCGATGGTGCGCAATGCCGCCGCGCGCGCCGGGCCTTCGCGCAAGCGCTCGGCGACCTCCAGCGCTTGCGCGCTGTGCCCCATCATTAAATGGGCCGAGGCCAGCAACCCACCGGACGCGGCATCACCGCCGGCCAGCGCTCGGCTGCAGGCCGCGACGGCGTCAGGCCACCGCTGCGCTGCGAACGTCTTGCGGCAGGTGCTGGAACGCGAGGAACATCCCGCCCCCGACACGCCGGCGACCAAAAGCGCGCCGAGCCCGAACGACCTGACACCGAGACCCGCCACGGGCGCGACTATATCCCCGCGCCATTCAAAACAGAGGTGAACCTCCGACCCGCCGCGCGCGGGATGCGGAACGACCAACGATTGATTTCGCGTTGTGACCAGGACCGGCTGCTCCCGCAGTCAGCACCTAGAACGAGGCTTGGTCGCGTTCTTCGCTGGCGAGCGCGCCTTTAGTCGGATGCTCCCGCGTCGACGGGCGCGGCCGCGCCACCAATGCCGGCCACAGTGAATGATTTCAACGCCACCACGCCCACCACCAGGGTGTGCGCGCTGTTGCCGCAGGTTCCGTCGTATGCGGGCGAGCAACCCGTCGTGGCGTCGGCCGCCAGCACGCCGCCCGGCACGGCCTCGAAGCCCGACAGCGATGGACCGCTGGGGGTATCGCCGATCACCCACACGTTGATCCCAAAGCCGAACGTGCCTCCAGTCATGTCGTCGCCGTCGGCGAAGAAATAGAACGTCTGGTCGCCCTCGGACAGGGTCAACACCAGCGGATCGGTGAGGGCTTGAAAGTCGTCGGGGCCGGGGTTGGGCGTGGTGGCGATGAAAAGATGGGCGACATAGTTTCCCGGGATGTTCTGGGCGCCGGCGCTGGTGCTCCACACGCCGAAGTTAAAGTGGTTGTCCGACGCGCCCAGGTTGAGCCCGGTGTTGTCGACGCGAAACAGGGTCACGTTGACGGCGGTGGATGCGGCGGACTGATGCACGGTCAAAGTGAAGCTGCCGTATGTGTCGCAGAGGCCATCCGGGTGATTGACGATCATCGGCGAGGTGTTGGTGCCGCCGACCTTGTCGATGCAGCCGCCCAGCGGGCTCTTTGCGCCGTCGGCGTTGTCGCTGTCGCCCTGGTCGCCGGCCGCTGGCGCATCGCCTCCCTCGTCGCTGCCGGCATCGTCCGCGCCCGTCGCGCCACCCTGCCCGCCTCCGCCCTGACCGCCGGTGCCAGCGCGCGCAGGCGACGAGCCTCCACACCCGATCGACGGCGCAGCGATCAACGCCAAACCGCACAGCCAGGCAAACCAACTGGTGCCACGAACAGAAAACCGGGCTTCACGATCAGTCATGGAAAAACTCCTAGGGGTTGCCGGCGTCAACTCGTGGTGCCCGCTGGCCCCCCGGGCAGGCCGGACAAAAAGAAACGGCGAACGGTGGTTGGCAGAACTTGGCGTCGCGGACGCCGGGACAGGCGCAAGGGACGTAACACTCCCATCCCGTTGGACAGTCGGCCGCGGTTTCGCAGGCCGCGCTGGTTTGCGGCTGACATCCGGTATTCACGCAGGTGAAACCCGCCGGGCCGCAGTCGGTGTCGATGGTACACGGGTGTTGATAGCGGACCTCGCACACGGTCGAAGTGACCTGCACTGTCTGCGGACAGAGCGGGGCGCTGCTCTCCACAGCGTAATACGGACAAGCGGGATCCGTTTGTATGACGGGATCGCGACAAACGTCGATCGTCACGTAGCCGGGCGGAACACAGGCGAGGTAGGCGTCGCGACAATCGGAGTCAAATCGGCATGGCAGGTTCTCCATCGGCCCACAGTCGGGATCGTCGGCTGGCTCATCTCCGTCCGGCTGCTCAGTCGGCGGTGCCGCACCATCCACGTCGCTGGCCAGCGGCGATGATGATCCGCAACCGATGACAAGCAACAGGATCGACGCCCAGTGATTTTTCATCGCCGCTCTGTAGACCCGGCGTTATTGAATGCCGTACCGGTTTTTGAGCGCGGTCTCGATGGCGACGCGTTCGTCGACGACCAGCGCGCGGTTATAGACCAGCACCTCGGCCACAATTCCCTCGGCGCCGGAGCCGACAATGGTGAAATTGGCGCCGCTGAAGTCCTCGAAGTTTCCGTTGCCGAGGCCACCCGGGTTGCGCGTCAGCGTCTGGATGGCGCCGTTCACCCGGTAGTCGATCACGGGCAGGATCGGCGTTCCTGGTGTCATCGTCGGCAGCGTGTAGACGTGGATCCGCGGCACCGGCGCCGTCGCCAGGATCGCGTCGTAAGCGTTGTTCATGGCGTACACACCTTCCCGGCTGCCCGCGGTGTTGAAGGTGTTCTGGTCGACGCCGACGTACGTCCCAGGCGATCCGGACTGCCCCTGCCAGATCGACTGAAACCGCTGGGTCGTCTGCACCAGGATCGACACCGCCACGAACGTGCGCGCCGACGTGGGCGCCAACCCGAGCACGCCGGACATCCCCAACTGCTGGCCGGCGGCGCCAAAGTGAATCGCCGGCTGCGTGCCCACGCCCGCCGCCGTCCACACCGGCCGCGTCTGTCCGCTGGTCAGCAAGAACTGGTTGGCGCTTTGATCGGCCCACGCGCAGACGGCCTGCGCCGCCGTCTTGTACACGCCGCGATCGCCGCGCAGCCACAACACCAGGCCATCCGCCGGCACACCCTCGGTGGCGGGCACCAGCGCCGCCTCGCCGGTGGGCGCCAGGCAATCGGCACCGGCGTCGATCGCGTCAGCGGCCTCGCTGGGCGCATCGCCGGCCAGGTCGTCGGCGGCGTCGGACAAGGACGAGGTGTCGATCGGTTCGTCGGTGGCAAGGTCACCGCCGGTGGCGTCAGAAGAGCCGGCTTCTTCACCACCCGAGCCGCCCGCCGCGTCCGTGCCGGCGTCGGTTGGTGTCAGACGCTTGGGGCTCCCACCCCCACAACCCGTCGCGCCGACGAGGACCACGAACGCCCCCAGTACCACCAAGATTGGGCCTTTGTGCATGCCTGACCGTATCACGCCGGCAACGGCGGCCGGCGCCGGCAATTGCCGGCACAGCGCCAGCGCCGAATGGCCCAATTTGCTTTTTCAGGCTGTGGATCGTCGTCGGTGCCATCGGCATGGCGACTCTCGTGAAGATCTGGACTTTGCGACGCCCTTGTCGGTTGACGAATTGGTCGACGCGGGAAGGGGTTCCCGGAAAATGCGATCCGATTTTCGGAGGCGCGACACTCGACCACTTTCGAAAGTCAAAGATGAAACTGTCGATTGTCGTGATCGCCGCACTGTGCGCGTTTGTCGGCTTTGGTTGTCAGCTCGCTGGCACGCGGCCGAGCGATGGCACGTCGTCCACCGGCGGAGCCGGGGGCAACCTTGAAAATTCCGGCAGCGGGGGAACCGTCCCGCGAACCGGCAGCGGCGGCAGCGCCACCGGCAGCGCCGGCCAGAGTGGAAACAACGGCGGCAGAACGGGCCAGACCGATGGCTCCAGTTGTGGAACCCAGACCTTCGGCCTGAACAAGATTCCGCCGGACTTGTTGCTCGTGTTCGACAAGTCGGGATCGATGGAAGAGCTACCGGACGGAAGCAACTGCCGCGGGGCCGCTTGTCAGCCCATGGAGAAGTGGGCGCAGATGACCACGGCGATCAATCAGGTCGTCGCCGGCACGGACGCCACCATTCGCTGGGGACTGAAGTTCTTTCCCGACGACGATCAGTGTGCCGTCAGCGACGGCGCGACTGTGGGCATCGCGCCGTCCAACGCCATGCCGATCACCGCGGCGATCACCGGCCAGATGCCCTCTGGCAGAACGCCCACGCAGGTCGCCATCACCGCGGGCAGCGCCTATCTAAAGTCTTTGCCTGACACCAACCCGAAATTCATCTTGCTGGCCACCGACGGCGAACCCAACTGCGCGCCCGCCGGAAACAACAACGCCTCTGACGCGGCGGGCGCGGTCCAGGCGGTCATGGCATCCGCGGCGATGGGCATTCCGGTCTTTGTCGTCGGCGTCGGCGAGGTCACCGACGCCGAGATGACCCTCACCCAGATGGCCATCGCCGGCGGCGAAGCGCAGGCCGCCGATCCCAGATATTATCCGGTCTCCAGCAGCGCGGATCTGGTCAGCGCGCTGGGAACCATCGGCAGCATGATCGCGTCGTGCACGTTCGGCCTGGCCAACCCGCCGCCGGATCCGGCCAACGTGGCCGTCAACGCCAGCGGCATGCGCATTCCTCGGGATCCCGGACACCTGAACGGGTGGGATTACGGCACGGGTCAAACGTCGATTCAGCTTTATGGTTCTTGGTGCGACGACGCCAAGGCCGGCAAGCTTTCCGACGTGCAGGCGATCTTTGGTTGTCCCGACGTCATCATTCCGTAAACGACGCCGACTCACCGGCGCGGCAGTTGTCGACGGTACGCCCTCCGACTAGGATGGCGGACGATGGTTTCGCTGCGCGGCTGGGCAGTTTGCGCGTGGGCCATGGTGCTGACGACCGGCACCTGCGCCAAGCCGGCGGCCGTCAACCACGGCGACGCGGCGAATGACTTGCCGGTGGCAGCGCCGCCAGATCCTTTCAGCCCGCGACGCCTGTCTGATCCCCCGCGTACCGTCGCCGAGCGGCCGTTCGGAACCACGTTGGCCGTGCTGACCGACGGCGCGCGCACCGTCGTCCTGGTCGGTCCGCAGCGTCGCTTCGAAGAGCCGACCGCCAAGAATGCGGTGGTCACCACGGCCTGGGTACGCGCGTTGCCGGCGCCTTTCTCCGGCGCGCTGGACGACAAGACCACCGCCTGGCTGGACGCTGCGCTGGTCGATCCCAGCCCCGACTTGCTGGCATTGGCGATGGAATACATCGACGGCGCGCCGCCCATCCTCGACGCTAAAAAAGTGCAGATCGCCGGCGACGCCGACTACGGTCCCCTCACCGATCTGGGGACGCGCGAGGAAGGCGCCGACTTCAATGACTATCTCGGCCTGCCCTGGACCTTCTCCGACGGCACGTTGGATCGGCCGCACGGAGACATGCTGCACAGCCTGGATTGTTCGGGGTACATGCGGATGCTGTGGGGCTATCGCAACGGTGTTCCTTTGGCGCCGGGCCCAGTCACCGCCGGTCAGGCGCTTCCCCGCCGCGCGGTGCAAATGGATGCCTCGTCACCGGGCATCGTGATCATTTCCAACCAGCAGGCGCCGCCGATGACGATGGATCAATTGCAACCGGGGGATCTGGTCTTTTTTGACGCCGATCCGACCGACGGCCCCGCCATCGATCACGTCGGCATGTTTTTGGACAAAGACGAAGCCGGACACTACCGCTTTATCTCCAGCCGCAAGAACGCCAACGGCCCGACGCTGGGAGACGACCACGGCGCGTCGCTGCTGGATGGAACCGGGCTTTACGCGCAGTCGTTTCGTTCGGCCCGCCGCCTGTAATCGACCAGGGAAATCGGCGGCCGCCGTCAGCGATCTTTTTGCTGAGCGATCAATTCGCGCATGATGCCGGCCACGATCGTCTGGGACAGTCGTCCGGTGGCCAGCGCGTTCAACGTGCGGTCGGCCTTGCGACGGCGGCGAACGCCGTCGAAGACGTCGATCACCCGGGTCGCCGCTTGCCGCGCCGGCGACGAGGCGCGCGTCGCGGACTGCCCCAGCGCCTGCGTGCGTGCTTCCAGCTGACCGGCCAGCGTGGCGCGGGCGGCGACCAGCGCCGGCCAGTGGGGCGCGTGCGTCCCAGCGTCGTCGACGGCTTGCAGGGCCAAAGACAAGTCCAACACGCCCAGATCATCGCGCGCTGTCAGCGTGTCGAGCAAGGCGCCGGCCTCGACCTCGGCGTCGGGTTTGGTCGTCGTCGCATTTGAATCGGCGGCGATCGCGGCCAGGCGATTGGCGAAGATGACGGTCTTTTCGTAGGCCAGCCAGCGATACGCGAAATCGAGGCCCGTGCCTTTGATGTTCTGGGCGCCCATGACCCGGGCGCGAAATCCCGGCGGGACGGTGCGCGCCAGACGATCGATGATCTGATCGCCCGTCGATGCCGGATCATCGATCACCACCAAAGTCGCGCGAAACAACGCGCCGTAAAGCTTCCGGAATTTTTGTTCCAGGGCGCGCCACTGTCGGTCCCCCGCGGACGCGCGCAGCTCGCGCTGCCAGCGATCGACGGCGGCATGGGCGGCGGTCAGCGTGGCCAGATGATCCAGCGCCGCGTCGGCGAACGCGCCCAGCGTCTGCAGCGACGCGCGCAACCCATCCGCCAAGGCGACCCGCGCCGCCCGCGTTGCTTCGTCCAGTGAACCTGTCGCCGCTTGCATCGCCGGGACGAACGCGGCGGAATCGATCATCACCGCCACGCCCAGCCCGCGCGCCATCGCGATCGCCTCGGCGTGCAGCCGGTCGGGACCGAGCTCGTGCAGCTTGAGGCGGATCAGCACCCGGCGCGCTCGCTCCAGGGCCAGGTTGATGCGCTCCGCGCCGCCCAGGTGAGCGTCGGTGGCGTCGAACAGCGTCAGGTCGCGCGTAAAAGCGTCCAGCGCGTCGCGGATGAACTTGTCCAGGCCGGCCAGGTTGGTGCCCAGCAAGACGTGGCGATGAGCGGCGGCATCGCGCACCACGATCTCGGCGAAGGCGGCCGAGCGGCTGACCCGATCGGCGCGGTTGTTGAGGACGGTGACGATCCATTCGCCCGGTCGATCGCCGTTGTCGTCGAAGCCGAGACGCGTCCAGTTGCTGAGAAAGCCGGTGCGTTCGTTCGCGCTCATGCCGTTCGAGAACTGCAGGCGGCGGCCCTCCCAGCGCGCCTCCGGATAGGTTTTCAAGACGCCCAGATCGGGCACCACCCAGTCGGCCATCTCCTTCAGAGCCACGGCGCGCGGCACGCCCATCGCTTCGGCCATCTTGACCACCAAGGCGATGTTGCGCGGATGTTCCTGATACGGATATCGCGCCAGAAGATCATCCGGCAGCAAGGCATCGTCGCGCCAGTTCAAGCTGACCAGATGCGCGCCGCGCAAATCGGCGGTGCTGCGCAGGACCGGCAACATCTGTTCCTCGGCGGTGAACACCGGGCGTCCGAGCGGGATGAACTGGCTGATGGCCTCCGCCACGTCGATACCGGCCGGTCCCTGGATGTTTTCGTGGTCGGGATAGGCGTTGGTGATGGTGCACAGGTCATCGCGCATCCACGCGCCCTCGACGATGCGAACGTACGTCGGGTTCAAGGCCATGCACTCCCACAACAGGACGTCGACGCCGAGCTTGGCACCTAGCTGGACGATCTCCTGCTGCTCCCAGATCGTGGCCTTGTCGTACGGGCGGTAAAGATAGATCTCCTGCGCCGGAACCCCGGGGATGGCGTGCAGCACCACCGCTTCGCAGCCGGTGGTCTTGGCCAGCACGCGGCAACCGAGGCCCTGAAACAACGCTGTCTTCAAGCGTTCGGTCCCGGATTTGCCGCGCGTGCCCCAGCCGCCGATGGAGAGCGGAATGCGATCCCGCGCCTGCTTCAACCGATGCTTGGTCTGGTGCAGGCGCGCGGCCATCAACCCGAACGCGGCGACACCCACCGCCAGCAAATGCGGCGCCGGCCGCGGAAGCTGCAACGATTGCGCGACCAGATCAAACAGCGGCAGCACGCCGTACGCGGGAACAGCCGAGCGCCGCTGCGCGCCTGCGCCCGACACCGACGGGAACAGATCCCAGATTTCGTGCGGGCTGGCCTCGGGGCGGTGCGCCTCGAACGCCAGGCGCAGGCCGCGCGTGAAAAGCGCGTCGGCATATGCGCGCCGTTCGCGCGGTTCGTCGCCGCTGAGAGCCCGCTGGCGCAGACCGGCCAGCGTCGCGTAATCGCGGTGCAACCCCAGCACCGTTCGTGGCCACGCCGCCCGCGACGGATAGTCGATGGTGGTCACGCCAAAGCTGCTGAACACCAAAGCCCGGCCGCCCGCTGGCCGGTTCAGCAAATCGTCGACGGTGGGCAGATGGCGTCCCCATTCGCCCAGGGCCGGGACCAGCAAGCGCTCGCCCGGCACCGGCGTGGGCGACACCTCGGCCAGAATCCCCGAGGCGGCGCGCAGGTGCCCTCGGATCAAACGACCGACCGTGTGACGGTGGCTCTGACGCTTTTCACCCGACGGCGAGCGCAGCTCGTGCAGGATCCGCCACAGGCGACGCACCCGGTGATCGCCGCGAAACAAACGCCAGTGCCCCGCGGCCCGCCGCTGCAAGGTGAGGGCGTGGTCGCCCGCGGCGGCCACCGCCAAGGCGCGCCCCAGCGCCCGTTCGGACAAAGGCGCCATCATCGGCTGGGCTTGGCCGGGTTGCAGCGCGCGAGCAGCGGTTTCGATCAAGGTCAAAGCCGCCGTCGCTTCCGGATCGGTCTTGTGGTGGATGCGCTCCAAGGTTTCAGCGGCCAGTCGTCGCAGCAGGCCGGTCGGGCCTTCCGCCGCCAGCGCCTTGATCGCCGGCAGCAACGCCGGCGCCGCGGCCAGGTGCCGCTCGGCTTCTTCCAGCGCCGCGCGACAAGGCGTCTCGTGCGGCTCGGTCGTCAAGACCCGGGCCAAGGTCATCGGTTCCAGAGCCGCCACCGCCACCGCCGCAGCGGCTCGCACGCGCGGCGACGGTTCAACTTGCGGATCCAGTCGCGCGCGCAGGGACGCGACGTCGCCCAGACGCGCCCACAGGCCGCACACCTCGATGCGGACGTATTCGCTGGGATCCGCGGCCACGCCGATCAGGGCCAGCCTGGCCGCCGCCGGATCGACGTCGCACAGAATCTGCGCCGCAGCAGCCCGCACGAAGAGATCGTCGGGACTCGGTCGCGGCGTCAGCCGGTGTTTCAGGATGGCGCCGGCCAGCCGCCCGGCAGTGGCGGCCAGAAAACGCAGCGCCGCCACCTGCGACCACACCGGCGCGCCGACGTCAGCGGCCAGGTTGCGCGCCCGGTGCGCCGCGGCCGCCGGCACGATCCGGCCCGCCGCGTGATCAGCCATCAAGCCGTCAAAACCGGACTGCACCAGCCGCCACGAATCGTCTTGCACCAACCGCACGGCGACCAAGGTGCGCTGGCTGCTTTCACTGTCGGCGGTCCCCGTCGCGGCGAACGCGCACAGAGCCTGCATTTCCAGGCCGGCGCCGGCGATCAGGTGGCGCTCGCGCGCCGACGAATCAGTCTCCGACGACGCCGCCTCCCGCCGCCGATGAGCGCGTTCGTTCAGCGCATCGTCCGCCGCTTGCGCCAGCGAGCGACCCGCGCCGACCCGCGCCAGCACGGCGGCTGCGGCGTTGCGCCCGACGGCGCGCAACAACGGCGGCTGCAGCGCCAGCAATTCGTCGACCGTCACGGCGCCACCCGAGCCAGCGACGTCCCCCACCCCGGCCCGCGCTGCGGGAAGAAAAAGTCTTCCCCTTCCAGCGGCGTGTGGTCCTGGAATCGCCGGCCGTTCGACATTTCCCAGGTGACGCTCAACAAGGCCTCCGGGCTGCGCGTGGCAAAGTCATAGTCGGCGATGGCGGCGATCTCGATTTCGTTGCGCTCGTTCGCCCAGAACGTCTGCAGGAGGCGCAGAAAGACCGCGTCGTGACGGGCCAGGTGCGGCCGCAGGCTGTCGGCGAAAAACCAGGTGCTTCGCTCTGACACTTCGACGACGGTGCGGGCGAACAGGGTGCGGACAAAGACCGTCGCCGACAAATGGTCGGGGTCCAGCGGCGAAAAGCTGGGGTTGGTGGTCAGGCGCGCGTTGCCATAAAGGACCATGTTCAGGAACGGTTCCATCTCCAGGCCTTCTTCCCAGAACAAGCTGCGCGGGTGGTTCTTCGCATAGTCGGAGTACAGATCGGGATCGACCAGGCTCAGCTGCTCGGAACGCAGCCCCGGAACCGCGCGCACCGACCACGACGGCGACAGCTTGCTGACCAGGTGCAAGCCCGGGCGCAACGTCGCCACTGGCTCCAGCATGAATCCGCCTTCCAGCGACCACGCCTGCTGGCCCAGCACGCGCTGGGTGACGCCCTGGCCGAAGGTCTGCAGGCGCAGCCACTCCAGCCGCGGGTGCATGAACAGCGTCTCGAACGAGGTGGTCTGGCCTGGTTCGCCTTCGTCGTAGAAACGCTGCGACGCCTGCACGCGGACGGTGGTGTGCAGCGCTTCGATCTGCCGGCGGTACGACGCGCCCAGTTCCAGCGACGAATGAACCTGCACCGGCGCGCCTTCGGGATTGGTCGACTCGCGGGTGAGCTCAGACCACACGCCGACCGAACCGACGTCGTCCCAGCCCGGCGCCAGATCGCCGTCGTGGACCACCACCGTCGGCGCGGTGAACAGATCGGTGGGCGCCGGGTACGTGCTGGGTTCGGGCGTGACGAAGGCGAAGGAGGTGCTGGCCGCGCTGGCGTCATCGGGAATGCCTTCGCGCACCGAGAATCGCGCCAGCACGGCGCCGCCTTTGCTGCGCGTCTCGACCAGATAATCGGCGTCGCCAGGCAAAGGAAGAAACACCTGCTCGGCTTCGGTCAAAGCGCCCACCCCGCGGGTCTCCACCCGGCGATCGGCCACGCCGCGCAACACCAGTTCGCGGGTGACGGCGGCAGTGGTGCCATTGGCCGACGCGCGAAACAAAGCGCGGGCGATGTGCCCGTCGTTGGCGGGGTGCCGGACTTCCACCTTGACCAGCACCGGCCCGCGCACCTTCAGCCGCACCGCTGTTTCAGGCGTGGCCACGCTGTAATCGATCCCGGCGCTTATCGGCACGCTGGTCGATTCGCCGTGGCGATCGTCGTGGACCTGAACCCAGATCGCCGGCCGAAGGCCGCCCAGCACGCGCGCCGCCAACGTGTGTGCGCCGGCGCCGAGATTGCTCACCTCGGTCAGGCAGCGACGATCGGCCGCGCACGTGGTGCGCTTGGCCCGGCGAAAGTCGAACGACCACTCGATCACCACCGGCGGGGGCCGCGTGGCGCCGGCGGTGTACGGCCGCAGCTCGACGGGAAAAAGATTCAGGCGCACCCCGGTCGATCGGGGCAGCGCAAAGCTGAGGTTGATGTCGCGTCCGTGCGTCAGCAAGGCGGCGCCATCGTCGGGCGACGGACCGTCGCTGGGCGCCGCCCGCGCCGCGCACAACCAATCGACGGTCCGTTCGACTTCTTCGTTGCTTTCCGCGTGCACCAGGAAATTTCCGGCGCTTTGTTCGGGAAACGCCAGCGGGCGCAGCCGGGTCTGGGCGTTCGCCCGGTGCAAGATGCGGGCGGTGATTGAATCGCTGGGATCGCGCGCGGCGGCTGCGAACAGCTCGACATAAGCGGCCGCCGCCGCCCGCTGCGACCCTGGCCGACTTTGCAAGATGGCCAGCCCCGCCTGGCGGCGCACCGACGGAACATCCGGGTGCGCGACGGCCAGCGCGCGCCACAGCATGGCGGCCCGCTGACTGTCCGCCGCGGTCTCGGCGACGCGGGCGGCGGCGATGATGGCCAGATCGCCCGCTGCTCCTTCGCCGGCGCGGCGGCGCAAGGACGCGGCCGACGCCGTGGTCAGCACCTCTGCATCATCCAAGACCACGCGCAGTCGTTCAGGCAGGACCGTCGCGCCGCCGCCAGCGTCGCTCTGAATCAGCGCCAGCGCCGGCGAGATCGCAGCGTGGCTGGCGGTGGTCCCGGAAGCGCCTTGCAGATCGTCGATCTGACGCCACAAGGCCGCCAGCACCGCGACGTGGGCGTCGTCGGTGCTGGCGTCGCGGAAAGATGCCGTCAGTGTCTCCCGCGCCAGCAATACCTCGTCGCGCTCGGCCAGCATCAATGCGCGCGGAAGGTCGCTGTCCGGCGAAGCCAGCGCCCCGCCCGCGCCGGCGAACAGCGAGAGATCGATGGAACCTTCTTCGAATACCCCCCGCCGCTCGCGGGCGGCGACGTTCACCAGCAAACGAACTCCAGGCGGCGGCTTCGCGGCCAGAACAATCTCCGACGTGCCGGCCGGCAGCGGAACGGTCATTTCGACCGGCGCCGTCACCCAGCGCCCGGCGTCGACGTCGCCGCGAGCCGGCGGTTGTCGAGCGGTGGCCTCGACGGTGAAGCGCACCGGCCGGGCGTGACCGGTGGTCACGGTCAAATCCACACGCTGGGGGGCGGCCTGCGCGCCTGGCCCCAGCAGCCGCACGGTCAGCGCGGCCACCGAGGGCGGCCCCACCTCGCGCATCTGCACGCGCAGCTCGGCTCCCGGCGATTGAACGTAACGACGCTCCTGCTGCGTGGCTGCAGCGACGGCATAGTTGACCAGCACCTGCCCGCCAAAATCACCATCGCCCAACGTCAGGCGGTGCCGCCCCGGTTCGACGGTGACGTCAAAGCGATCAAGCGCGGTCAGCGCGGGAAGGCGCACCAGGACCGCACCGTCCAACAGGACAGCGCGATAGCCGGGGTCGGCGCTGGCATCGCGGGTGGTGACGAAAGACAGCACCGGCCGCAGGTGCGCTTGCAACGGCCGCGGCACATCGATCTGCCGTCCGTCGATGCCAGGCGGAATCTCCGAGAAGGTGGTGCGCGCCGGGATGGGCGCCGCGCCGTCCGGGATCGGCTCGAAGAAACCGAGATCGGAAGCGGGGGTGTTGCTGCCCAGGTGACGCCAGCGCGTGCCCACGGCATAAACGTGCGCCCGCGTGAGCCACAGCTGACGGTCGAGCGGCCGCAACGCCAATAGACCGTCCACCGCCGCCAGCGCGTGCGAGGTGAGGACCAGGCCATCCGGCAGCAGCGATTCGATGTCGCCCAGCAGGGCCACGTCTTCGTCGGTGGCGGACCCGGCGGCGAAAAGGCTGGTGGCGCGATGATAGGCGGCACGAATGTGACCGGCGGCAAACGCGTCGTCGATGACGATCCGGTGCATGGCCAGCAACAACAGGTGCGCCACCGCTCGTTCGATGCCCGAGCCGCCCGCCTGCGCCAGCGGCTGCAACCGCAAGGCGGTGCGCTCGGCCAGCGCCGAATTCATGGTCGCCTCGGCGTGGGCGGCGGCGGCGAACGCCTGCATCAGCGGTGTGCCGGCGGACGCCGCTTGATCGCTGGACAGCCGCGCCAGAAGCGCGTCGTCGCCCAGCCAGGCGGCCGCCAGGGCAGCCACCAGCGTCGGTCTTGCGGTCGTTTCGTCGCCGCGCACCGCGCGCAGACGCGCCAGCAGCGTGGCCCGCGAAGGCGACTGCGCGCTAATCTTGCGGCGAATCAGCGCGCCGCGCACCCACAGCGGGCGATCGACGGCGATGACGCGCAGCCGGCTGGCCGATTCAGGGATGGGCCACACCATGGCGCGTGGTCGCGTCACGTCGGGCGCGTCCGGATCGCGCGAGGCGATCACCGGCAGCGTGGCGCGCACGTGATCGTCAACGCTCAAGCGAACGCGCGCGGCGATGACGCCGCCTGGCCCGTCGCCCATCGGAACGCGCACCTCCAGGTGCACGCTTTCCCAATCGGTGACGTCCAGATCGATCGATTGTCCGGGCTGGATCAGGAACGACGGCGCCCGATCGTCGCCGACGCGGCGGCCGGCCGTGCCGCCATCGATGGGGTGGTGCCAGCAATATTTCGCCGCGCCGTCGGGCGCGTCGCGAAGGGCCTCGTCCAGCCAGGCGTCGACCAGCGCGGCGACCGCTTCGGTGGATGCCCCGGTGGCGGCCAGCAGCCGACCCAAACCCAGCGCCCGCGCCACATCCTGCTGCCAGCGGTGCGGCTGAGCGATCGTCAGCCAGCGCTCCAGGGTTTCGTCGTCGATCGCCTGCGCGCGCAGGGCCTGCGTCGATTCCACCAGACGCAGCGCCGAGCCGTCGTCGTCTTCCAGCGCCGCCACGAAGGTGTCCACCTCGGCCGGTGGGCAGCCGGCTGGCGGCTCGATGTCGAACGTCGACTGCGGCAGCTCGTCGCCGCTGCGATGCACGTCGATCACCCCCGGCGCCACGGTCACCACCTGATCGCCGTCGGTGGTGGTGGCCGGCAAGATCACCCGTGCGATGGTCGGCCCGTCGCCAAAACGTCGGCGAATCACCAGACGGCACGCCGGCCTCGACGGCGCGGACGAACGGACCCGCAACAAAGCCGGCGCGCCGGCGCGCACCACCACCGGGTGGCCCGGGCTGGCGTGCCGGCCGGCGACGGCCGGCGCAGTCTTCCAGCGCACGATCATTCCCGGGTCGGGATCGGACAGCACCGCCGGTGGATCAACGACCGGCCGCGCAGCGACCGCCAGCAGCAGCGGCAAGGAAAACAACGGCAGCATCACGGCTGGCGAGAAAAGATCTGGCGCAGGCTATCGGCGATGGCGCGCCCGCCGTTGGCGCGTAGATGACGGCGCAAGGTCTCGTTCATCTCCAGGTGGACGAAGGCCACGCCGGCCTTGCGCGCCAGGGCGGCCTCCACGTTGGTGGTGGCGCCCAATTCGTGTGTATCACTGCCGAACAACCAGATGCGTCCCGGCGGCAGCAAGGGTTGCAGCGCCGTCCGCAGGCGAGCCGCCGGCCCGTTCACCGGCGGTTGACTGGTGCCGTCGGCGACGACGGCCAGGACGTCCCGCGGAAGCTGGCGTTTGTCGCCGAAGCCGTGCAACTGGACAATCGGCATGGGACGCGCTTGCAGCAGGCCTTCGGTCGCCGCCTTGAACAGCGTCCGATCGGCGTGCGCGACGTCGGCCATCTTTTCGCCCGCGTCAGATTTGGCATAGCGATGAACGGTGTTGGTGAACAGGCAGGCCGCTTTTGTTTCGGCGAAAACCTCCAGGGCCACTTCGCCGGTGCCCTGGTCGAAGAAAATGTGCGGCGCTTGCAAGCACAGCGGCGCGCCGTCTGCGCGGAACACGTAAAAGCCATCTCCCCGTCGCTGGCTGGCCGATTCGTGCAGCGTCCACACTGGCCCGGCGGCGTCGCGCGCGGGCTGCAACTCCAGTCCCAGCTTCTGCGCGTCGGCGGCGCAGGCCTGCGGCGATTTTCCGCTGGCCACGGTCTTGGCCACCGCGCTGATCAACGATCGCATGCTGTTTTCCCGCTCGTCGGTGGGCGGTGTGAATCGAAAGCTGTCCCGATCGTACTGACGAGCCGTCGCCCAAACCGCATCCAGCGGCGGCGTGGTATCGGCCAGCACCAGCATCAGCATCAGCATCACACCCCCCATCATCGTGGTTTCGTTCCTATCGCTTCTGCTCGCGCGGCGTCGGTCGCCCTGCGCGAAAATTTTCCAGCGGACGCTTCTGAACCGGCGGCTCGACCAAAAACAACCGTGCCATCACCTGCCCCGCCGACTGACCGCGCAGCCGAACGCGGTGCACACCCGCCGGTAGATCGTCGCCCAGGACAATGAACATCGGATCCGAAACCCAGGTGGGCGCGACGCCGGTGTTCAAGGCGCGCGCGCCGGGGATCGCTTGAGTGGCCACGGCGAATTCTCGCGTGAGGCGCGAGCGATCCTGCGACAGGTGCGCGAACAACCGTCGCCGGCCGCCGTCGATGGTCGCCCGCAGGCGAGCAGTCGCCGGAGCCGGCCCAACGCCATAAAGGACCACGCCCACGGTTCGCCGGATCGATCCTTTGGCCACCCGCAAGTGCAGGCCGCGACGCCCATCCAGCGGATAGACGGACAGGAAACGCTGCGGAGCCGCGTTTTCCACCGGCCGGCTGACATAAAGGTCGACGCCCTTCGGAACGTTGACGCGCAACCGATGCGGCCCGGTGGGCAACCGCAGTCGCAGGCGGCCCCGCGCCGTGAACAGCGGTTCGCTGCCCAGCGAAGCGCCGTCGAGAAAAATTCGGGCCGTCGCCCGCCGCGTGCGAGCGCCACCCAGATACAACAACGACGGTGCGACCGCCCGCGCGCCGATGCGCACCTCCTGCCGCGCCGGCAGCGGCCAGTAAAGTCCGCGCGTGGCCGTGGTAACAGGCTGGGTCAGCGGCGCCAGCACATCCACCCGCGGCACCACACCCAGCGGCGCCAGCGACGGCGCGGGCCGCGATTCCACCGGCGGCAGCAGCTCAAGGCGCGGGGCCAGCCGCAGGCGATCGATGCGTTCTTGCGCCAGAAGCTGGGCGCGATTCAACGGCCACACCGGGAAAAACGGACGCTGCGGTTCGGGATCGCCGAAGCGCAGGCGAACATGGGAGGCGATCGCCGCGGCGGCGGCGCTTGGTGGCGCGTCGGCGGCGGGCCGATCGTCGGGCCAGGCCGGCGACGCCGCGGCGATCTCGACCGCTTCGCTGGTGCTGATCCGGACCACGTCCGCACCCACCGGCGGCCACAGGAACACGGACATCGGCAGCGACAGCAACCGCCCGTCGACGGTGGGCGCCAGGTCTTCCGGCGCGGGCGTCGCCAGCAGCGCGATGGCGCGCGTCTCAAGCGCACGCCCACCCGCGCCGGTGATCTGAAAACGCAGCACGACCCGGTGCTCTGGCTCGCGCGCGTGCATCAGCGCCCGCACGCGGAACAACAGCTCGACGCCGCGGCGGGCACCAACCGCGAAGGCCACCGGCGTCTCCGGCTCGGGCTCGGCGCGTGCAAAATCTTCCACCACCCAGCGCGGCGACAGCTCGACGTCGCCGTCGGGCCGGGCACGCGCGCTGGCCAAGGTGCCGGCGACGGGCGGCGCGCCGGTCACCGTCAGCGGCGCGTTCAGCGCGCCATCGAACCGCAACGTCTGCAGGCCCGGCGCCAGCGGCACCACTATCGCTTGATCAACAGCAAGGTTCACCGGCAAGGCCCGTTGCTGCCCTTGCGCTTGCAGAACGCGCACGGTGCCGACTGCCGCCGCGCTGCTGGCGTGCACGGTGACCGAGCCCGGTCCTTGCACCGTCAGCGCGACGATCTGATCCGGTCCCAGCGGCGGCGATGCCGGCGACGGCGGCGGGCGCAGCGCTGAGTCGCGAAAGTACAGCCGCCGCGTCGGCGTGCTGGCGGCCGCGGCGACCTTGGCCCACTGCTCGTCCGGCGGCGCGCCTTCGCCGGCGATCGCGGGTAAAGGCGGCAAAAGCCGACCAACGGCCGCCGCCGCGACAAACGCCGCCTCGGGCCGCCCCAGTGATTGCCCGCGATGGGCGGCCCGCGCCTCGCGCACCAGCAGACGAACGCTGGCCGTGCTGCCCGCCGGCACGGCCAACGCCACGGTCCATTCGTCAGCAGCGTCGATCGTTCGCTGCAGTCCCAGCATCGCGGTGCGCGTGGGCCATTCGTCGCCGTCCAGGTACAGCACGGCGCGCTGGTGACGATCGTCGGTGCCGGGCTCGGCCCACAGGGCATAGTCGCGGCTTTTTCCGTCGGAGGCGGTGGTCACGCGCACCACCAGCGGCAGCCCGACCATTGGCGCTTCGCCGCGCTGATCGACGTTCACCAGCAAGCGCAAGGGCTCGGCGCCGGGGGGCATCGCGAACCGCAGCGCGCGCCCGCTCCAGCGATAGGCGATCTCCTCGCGCAGGTCGGTGATTCGACTGCCCTGGTTGGCGGCGCCCAGCGGCCAACGCGCGATCAACGCCGCCGTTCCCAGGGCCGCCGCCGAAATGATGATCCGCCGCGCCGTCACTGTCGTCCCGCCGCCAGCAGCGTGCGCGCGCCGCTGGTCAACGCCGCGTTCGCCTTTTCCAAGGATGAGATCGTCACGCGTTCGTCGCGGCGATCCCCGGCCACCACCAGCGCCCGCCGGCCGCGTCCGTCCAGCCCGACAGCGCACAGGCCGCGTGTCTCGTCCAGCAGCAAAGCCGCGTCGACGCCGCTCAGCCGGCGTTGCAGGAAGATCGGATCGCCGGTCTCGGCCAGACGTTCGGCCTCGGCGACGGCGCCGGCAACGGGAGAGCCGTCGCCCGCGGCCAACCAGGTCGGCAAATCGGTCTTGACGACGGCCAGGCCGCGCGACGCCGCCAGCGCGATGAAGTCCGGACGGCCAAGCGAGCTGTCGCCGGCCAGCGCCCGGCGCGCGCGGACACTGAGCCAAAGGAGTGTGGCGTCGGGCAACTGAGCGACGCCGATCGGGAAGCGACGAAACGGCGCTGCGTCCAGCGGCAACAGATGCGACGGCAGCAGCCAGTCGCGGGTGGCCCGTTGCAGACCCGCCGCCCAGTCGGGCCAGGGCGCATCCGACGCCAAGGTGTTGAACACCAGCACGTCACCGGCCAGCCGATCGTCGGTGCCGCGCACGATCAGCAACGGTTGCGGTCGGGCTTGCGCCATGGCCGTGGCCAGAACCATGGCTGGCGCGTCGGGGCCACTGGTGGCGCTGTCGTTGGCCAACACGCAGTCGCCGACCAGAACGTCGCAGGCCAGCAGCGCCGCGGCGCCAGTGTCCATCTCGCGAGCGTGGGGAGCCACGGTCAGAGGCGGCAGCAGTACTGCTTTTTGCGCCAGGTCGCGTCCGGAGCCGCCGCGCAACACCGCCGAAGGCCAGCCGGAACCGGTGACCAGCGTTCGACCGTCGCTGGTCGCGCGGACCGTCAGGCCGAAAACCTGCAACGCCGCCGACAAGCGACCGCGATCGTCGCGGTCGCGCTGCAGACGAAAGGCCACCTCTTGCAGCGCGCGGGATTCCGGTGCAGCGGCGGCCATGGGCGCGCTTGCGGCGTCGGACAGCGGCGCCGGCCTCAACAGCGCCCGCACCGGTTCGGCGACAAAATCGACCGCCACCACCGACGGCGCCGGGTCTGGCTCGACGAAAACAGCCGCTTGCACGCCTAACCTTCGCGCTTCGGCGGCGCGCGCATCGTCTGGCGCGGCGATCAACAACGGCATCCGCAGGCGACCGGCCTCTGCCGCCGCGCGCTCGGACCGCCATTCATCAGGAGCCACCAGCAGCACCGTCGACGCCGGTCGAGCATCGGCGCCAAGAATGGCGACCATGGTCCGGGTGCCGGCGATCCGCGACACCCGATAACCGTCGTCCGTGCGGGCGTCGACGGCGCCTCGCTGCGCGCGCGAGACCGCATGGGCCAGCGATTCGGTTCGCCCGCCCGGAACGACCACCGCCGCCGGCCAGGTATGCGCATGCGCCGCGATCGCCGCCGCCAAGGTCGGGTATTGCTCGATGCGCGCCGGCGCCGACGGATCAGCGAGGCTGGGCGCCACCCGATCCAGCGCCAGCGCCACGCCGCCCGCCAGCGGAATGCCGAGCAGCGCCGTCTGGATCGTCGTCAGCACCACCATGGTGGCACGCCCGCGAGCGATGATTCGCTCGGCCAGCAAGCTGGGCAAAAGGTAGCCGAAGCCGAACAGATCGCTGGCTCGATATCCGGGATACGCCGCTCCCAGCGCGGCGACGAAGATCGAACGAATGGTGAAACCGAGCACGAAACACAGGACGATCTTGCGCGGCCCTTCCAGGTTCATCTGGCGCAGCCGCGGCAACCGCACCAGGGCCGAAAGCGCGGCGACGATCAGCACGGTCTCGACCACAGTGGCCAGCATCTTCAGCGGCGCC
>DASXQB010000018.1:0-1805 GCA_036493295.1 Polyangia bacterium
ATCGGCGACTACGGCGGCGAGATCGACAACTGGCGCTGGCCTCGCCACAGCGGCGACTTCACCTTCTTCCGCGCCTACGTCGGCCCCGACGGACAGCCCGCCGATCACGACGTCGCCAACGTTCCTTATCATCCGCCGCAACACCTGACCCTGGCCACGCGCCCGCTGCGCGCCGGCGATTTCGTGATGGTGGCCGGTTACCCAGGCAGCACCAGCCGCCTGCGCACCGCCGCCGAGGTCGACGAAGCCGTGTCGTGGACCTACCCGCACAGCATCGAACGCGCCGAGACCTTCATGGCCGCGCTGGAAGAACTGAACAAGGAAGACCCGCGCCGTCTGATCAAGACCACCCCGACCATCCGCGGCCTCAGCAACCAACTGTTGAAGGCCCGCGGCATCGTGCACGGCCTGGTTCAAGGCGGCGCGGCGGCGGCGCGCCGCAAAAGCGACGCCGCGCTGGCGGCGTGGATTGATGCCGATCCGGCGCGCCGGGCCCGCGACGGGGATCTGTTCCCGCGCCTTATGGCCCTGGACGAGCAACGCCGTCGGGATCGTGCTCGACAGGCCGCCTGGGGCGAGGCGCTGCAATTTGGCCGATTACTGGGCGCCGCCAACACCATCGTGCGGCTGGCCGAGGAGCGCCCGAAGCCTGATGCCGATCGCGACCGGCCTTTCAGCAACGCAACTGGAAACGGCTGGTTCAAGCGCAGGCCCAGGTGCAAAAACTGTACGATCGCGACGTCGATCGCACCTTGCTGAAGCTCGCTCTGCAGCGTGCCCTGCGCCTGCCGCCAGCCGATCGGCCGGAGATCGTCGACGCGCTGCTGGCGGGCGCGCCACCCGATGCCGGACATCTGGCCGTCGCCATCGACGCCCTCTACGCCGGCACGGCGCTGGAGAGCGAGTCGACGCGCGTGGATCTTCTGAACGCGTCGCCGGCGCGAATTACCGCCAGCGTCGATCCCATCATCAAGCTCGGGCGGGCCATGCGGCCTTTCTTGAAAAAGCTCGAAGACGCCAGCAAGGAAATCGACGGCGCCTTGACCGTGCTGCGTCCGCGCTACGTCGCCGCCTGGCAGGCCTTCTCACCGCGACCGCTGGCCCCCGACGCCAACGGCACGCTGCGGGTCACCTACGGCACCGTGCGCGGCTATCGACCAGCGCCCGACGCGCCGGACGCGCGGCCCTTCACCGTGCTGAGCGAGGTGGTGGCGCGCCACACCGGCCACGATCCCTTCGACAGTCCGGCGCCACTGCGCGCGGCGGCGCGCCAGCGACGGTTCGGCGCCTACGCCGACGCCGCGCTGGGCGACGTGCCGGTGGATTTTCTTTCCGACCTGGACATCACCAACGGAAATTCAGGTTCGCCGACGCTGAACGATCGCGGCGAGCTGGTGGGCCTGGCCTTTGACGGCAACATCGAAGGCGTGGCGTCCGACTGGCTGTTTGATCCAACCCTCACCCGCACCATCCACGTCGACATCCGCTATGTCCTGTGGGTCGCCGACGTCGTCGACGGGGCGCGCGAGCTGGTCGGCGAATTGAAGAGCGGACGGATCGGGCGCTAGACCGCAATCGAATTGACCCGATCTCGGAGGCGACATGGGACGAGCGGTAACCGAGGCTGGACGCGCGGCTTGGAGCGACAAATTCGGCGTGGTGGGCGCTTGGCTGCTTTCGTCGCCGCATGGCATCCGACCGGCTCCGGAACAAGGCTTCCCGACGGCGGAAGGCCTCCCCGGTTCGAAGGCCCAACGGATGCCATGCGGCGACGAAAGCCTTGATGGGAGAGGTGGCGTAGACAG
>DASXQB010000019.1:0-26668 GCA_036493295.1 Polyangia bacterium
ATGCAGAAGTCGATGTCGAAGTCCGGCATGCTGACCCGCTCGGGGTTCAAGAAGCGTTCGAACAGCAGCTTGTTCAGGATCGGATCGATGTCGGTGATGCGCAGGGCATACGCCGCTAGTGATCCGGCGCCCGAGCCACGGCCCGGGCCGACCGGGATGTTGCGCTCCTTGGCGTGGCGGATGAAGTCCCAGACAATCAAAAAATAGCCTGAAAACTGCATCTTCTGGATGACGCCCAGCTCCAGCTCCAGCCGGGCGGCGTAGACGTCGCCGTCGATCTTCTGGCCGCGCTTGTGGGTCTCCTCGATGCGCTTGCGCAGGCCTTCGCGGGCCAATTCGAACACGTAGGTGTCGGCGTTGTAGCCGTCGGGCACCTGAAACCGCGGCAGGAAGGTCTGGCCGAGATCGAACGTCACCTTGCACAGCTCGCCGATGCGGGCGGCGTTCTCCATCGCTTCGGGGACGTGGGCGAAATACGCGTCCATCTCCGCCGGCGTCTTCACGAAGAAGGCGTCGTTGCGGTGGTGCATGCGCTTTTCGTCGTGGATGGTCTTCTTCTGCTGCACGCACATCAGGATCTCGTGCGCGCGGGCGTCGGATTTATTCAGATAGTGACAGTCGTTGGTGGCCACCAGCGGGATGCCGGTGCGTTTGGACATCTCGATCAGATGGCCGTTCACCGTCTCTTGCTCTTCCAGGCCGTTCGGCTGCAGCTCCAAGAAGAAGTTGCCCTTGCCGAAGATGTCCTCGAACTCGCGGGCGGCGGTCTCGGCGGCCTCGGGCCCGCGGCGCATGATGGTCTGCGCCACCTCGCCGCCCAGGCACGCCGACAGGCCGATCAACCCCTGGCTGTGCTCGCGCAGCAGTTTCTTGTCGATGCGCGGGTTGTAATAGAACCCCTCCAGGTAACCCATCGAGTTCAGATACGACAGGTTCTTCCAGCCGACGTTGTCCTTGGCCAGCAGGATCAGGTGATTGCTTCGCCGTTCGGTCTTGTCGTGGCGATCGGGCGCGATATACGTCTCGCAGCCGAAGATCGGCTTGACCCCGTGGGCCTTCGCCTTCTGGTAGAAATCCAGGGCGCCGAACAGGTTGCCGTGGTCGGTGATGGCCACCTGTTTCATCCCCCGCTCCAGCACCTTGGGGAACAGGTCATCGAGGCGTATCGCTCCGTCGAGCAGGCTATACTGCGTGTGCAGATGAAGATGCGTGAACTCGGCCATGGACAGCCTTCGAGCTTGGCCTTTGCGGCGTCACCGGTCCACAGCAAAATCGGCCGCCGCGCGGGCAAACCATCGACGCGCGCGCGGGCGTCGGTCACGCGTAACGCCGCCACCGACCCGGTTCGATAGACTCAGGTCGCGTTCGATCTCACAGCGATGATTCAGCGAATGCCAAACTACCCACAGGCTGTCCACAGGCAACGGCGCGCCGCTGCGGGCGCCGCGCTGGTGGCGGCGGTGTTCGCCTCGGCGTGCGGCACGCACACCGCCGCGCCCGACACCGGCGTGCCCACCGATCTGGTGCTGGCGCCGGTGTCCGAGACGGTGCAGATCCGCCCCGGCGATCGGGGCATGTTGAATTTCGTGCTGCGCACGCCGGACGGCGCCGGCGTTCCCGGGCAGCCGATCAGTTTTTCCATCGTCGACGATCCCACCGTCGGCAGCCAACCGCAGGGCGCGACGCTGGCCAACGACAGCTCGCTGACCGACGCCACCGGCACCGCGATGATCAACGTCAACGCCGGCCAGCCGGCGATCTTTCGCGTCCACGCCAGCACCGCCAACCAAAGCGCCGAGGCCGAGGCGGCCGTGCTGGTGATGGCCGGCACCGCGGCCAGCATTCAAGTGGCGCCGTTCATCACCGGCGACGCCAACGCCACCGTCGTGACCGCCATCGAGGTGGCGTTCTTCGACAACAACCGTTGCGCCGCCTTGTCGCTGGCGCATCTGCCGACGCCGGTACGGCCCATTCGCACGGTGGCCACCACCGACGGGGTGGTGCAGTTCGATCTGATCAGCACGGTCCTGTCGCACGCGGTGGTGGGGCGGGCGCGCGACCGGCGCGGGGCGCTGCAAGCCCAGGGCTGCGTCGATCTGCCCGGCAAGACGCTGGTCCCCGGTGATCTGGTGCGCGTCGCCTTGCCGATGGGCGATGCCGATCCCAGCGTCGTCGGGCAGTTCGACGTGACGTCGCACTTCGCCTTCACCAATCCACCGGCGGCCGAAGCCTTCATCGCCGCCCCCTGGATCGATCTGCAGGATTGCCCGCTGGATCCCGCGCAGCTTTGGTTGGACTGCACGCTGGACGCGCTCAGCGGAGACGTCCCCGGCGATCCCAACGACTGCCAGCCAGTCGACGGCGGCGAGGGGCCGATCGGCGCGGCGGTGGCGGCGCGACGGGGTCTGCTGTTGCCGGCGGCGGGCGGCGGACTGTCCGCCTGTCGCAGCAGCCGCGACAGCGACGGTCTGCCCAGTCACGACGCCCTGCTGGCCGCGTTGTTCGGCGCGCCCAAACCCGGCGCGCTGGTCAGTCTGGGCGCCATCGCCGACGACGCCGGCCGGATCTTGAGCACCTTGACGTTGCGATCGCAGCTGGCCATCGCCGCCACGCCGACGCCGAACGCGTTTGTCGTCACCCACACGTTCAACAGCGTCGAGCTCGGCACCGCCAGCGACGCCACCTTCGACGTCGCGCTGCCGCCGCTGGGCCTGCCGTCGTTGCAAGCGTTGTACGTCCGCGCGAATGCCGCTGAAGACGTCCTGTCGCTGGACGAGCAGCGGATCACGTTGCGCCTGGGAACGGTGGCGCGGGTGGCGTTCGGCAAGCTGGCGCTGGCGACCCGCGGGCTGCCCGCCGATTCCGCCGGTATGGTGCGCGCTTTGTTTGCGCTGGCGTCCACGCCGCTGCCGGGAGCGGCCAGCGTGCCACCGACGACGCTGGCCGGCTGTGAAGCCCTGGACGCCGTGCTGTGCGCCGACATCAGCCAGTCCAGCGGGTGCTTGTTCAACGCGTGCACCGAAGGGATGACTGCCCTGGCGGCGCGCCTGGACGCCGGTTTCGCCAAGGCCAACGGCGACGGGTTGGATCTGATCATCGACAGCGGCGCTGTGCCCATCATCGACACGCACAACGCCGGCGTGGCCGATCGACTGGGCGATGTCTTCGCCGTGCCGCCAGCGCCGGGCACCTGGTCGGCGACGCTGCGGACGCATGCAGGCAATGAAAAGCTGACGGCGCAATGGGACGCGTTCCGATCGGGCAACTAGCTTCGTCTCTGCTTGAGCTCTGTTCGCTCCGGAACAAGAGCGGTCCTCGGGTGATGCCGCGCGAGAGGTCGCCTTTTGACGGATACAACCAACGCGGCATCACCCTGCGGTCCGCTCTTGTTCCGGAGCAGATAGTCACAAAATCCCCCACCCGATCGACGCCCGTTGATAGGTTGCTCGCCCATGATTCGTTCTGTCACCGTCGCCGCGCTGACGATCGCCTTCGTCGCCGCGACCGTCGCGGAGGTGGGAGCGATGGCGGCCGAGCCGGCACCCGCGCCGACGGTGAATCTGGCCGGCGACTGGAAATACCTGCCGTACAACGGCGGCGAAAGCATGGCGGGCCCGGACGTCGACGATCGCGGCTGGCCGACGATGGCGCTGCCGTCAAACTGGTACTTGCTGGGAGCGAAGACGTACCCCGCGCGCGCCCGGGCCAGCGCGCCGCCGGCGGAGACCGTTGATCCGGGCGAGCTGACGCCGCCGCCGGCCGAGACCGGCTTCGACTACAGCGGCACGGTGTGGTTTCGCCGGTCCGTGAGCTGGAACGGCGGCGGGGTGGGAACACGCCCGCTGCTGGATCTGGACATGGTCGACTACGACGCCGAGGTCTTCGTCAACGGAACCTTGGTCGGACACCACGAAGGGTATTTCCAGGCCTGGTCGGTGGATCTGTCGCCGGCGTGGAAGCCCGGCGCGAACCTGATCGCCCTCAAGGTGTCGGCGCCCAGCCTGGTTGTTGACCTGGCCCAGGAATTTCCGGTGAGCTGGCCCAAGCAGCAAGATCAGGTGAAAGGAATCTTCGGCTATCACGACACGCGGCCGGGCGCGACCACGGCGCGCGGTCAGGAACGCGGCACGGGTGGCATCCTGCGCGGCATCGCCCTGCGCGCGTCGACGGGCGTCGACCTGCTGGCGGTGAAAGTGACGCCCACCGACGTCAGCGCGGCGTCGGCGCGCTTGCTCATCGAAGCGGTGACCAACAACTGGGGATCGGCCACCGTCGACGCCACGCTGTCGGGCGTGATTCGCCCGAAGAATTTCTCCGACGGCGCGGCGCTGCCGGTGTCGATCGCCTTCAAGGCCACGCCCGGACGGGCCACCGCCCGCGCCGAGGTGACGATCGATCATCCGGCGTTGTGGTGGTGCTGGGATCGCGGCAAGCCGAACCTGTATCAGCTCGAGGCCAAACTGACGGCGACCGGCGGCGCGCCGCTGGACACGCGCGCGGTGACGTTCGGCGTGCGGTCGATCGCCCGCGACGACCAGTGGGTGGTGCGCCTGAACGGCCAGCGGGTCTATTTTCGCGGGACCAATTACATCGCCACCCAGTGGCTGTCGCAGGCCACGCGCGCCTTCTATGCGCACGATCTTGAATTGATGCTGCGGGCGAACCTGAACGCGGTGCGCGTGCACGCCCACCTGGAACGCCCGGAATTTTATGAACTGGCGGACGAACTGGGTCTTCTGATCTGGCAGGACTTTCCGCTGCAATGGGGATACACCGACCAGCCGGCGTTCCAGCGCCAGGCCATTCGCCAGGCCGGCGACATGCTGGAACGGTTCTACGATCACCCGTCGATCATCGTGTGGTGCATGCACAACGAATCGCCGCACGCCATGGAGTGGATGAAGAAGCGTGACCCGCACCAGAATCAGGCCCTGGACGACGCGCTGCTGGCGGTGGCGCGCGCGGGCGATCCGGCGCGCATCGCCCACCGCGATTCAGGCACCGGCGACGGGCACAGTTATTTTGGCTGGTACGAAGGCCGCATCGGCGACATCGTCCGCACGCCGCCGGCCGAATCGGTCGTCACCGAATACGGCGGCCAGGCGCTGCCGGTGCTGGAGACGCTGCACTCGATGTTCGACGGCGACGCGCTGTCGCCCGACAGTGCGCGCGGGCGCGAGGCCTGGCGCTTCGCCGACTTTCAAGCCAAGGAGACCTTCGCCATCGCCCACGTCAAACGCGGCGCCAATCTGGCGGCGTTCGTGGCGGCGTCGCAGCTGTACCAGGCGAACCTGATCAAATTTCAGACTGAATTTTTGCGCCGCCGAAAGTGGGCGGGCAGCACCGGCCTTTATCAATTCATGTTCGTCGACGACTGGCCGTCCATCACCTGGAGCGTGGTCGACTACCACCGGCGACCCAAACGCGGATACGCCGCGCTTCGCGATGCCATGCAACCGGTGCTGCCCAGCATCGCTTACGACATTCACAACGGCGCCGGCGCGATCGCCCTGTGGGTGGTGAACGACGGCGCGCAGGCGCTGACCAACGCGCAGTTGAAATGGACCGTCTCGTCGGCGAGCAGCGGTCGGGTCCTGAACCACGGCCAGCGCACCATCACCGTCGCCGCCGACAGCGCGACGAAGATTCTGGACCTGGGCGCGCTGCCGCGGGTGGCCGCCGGCTCGGCGCGGCTTCAGGTTTCGATCGAAAACGAACGCGGCGACGTGCTGGGCCGCAATCAACTGGCCGGCGAAAACTTCGTCATCGATCGCTGAAGCGCTGTTATCGTCGTAGCCAACAATGAACCGCGCGATTCTGTTATTCGGGTATCCCGGCAGCGGTAAGGGCACGCAAGGAAAGATCCTCAACTTGTTGCCCGGGTTTCGCCATGTGGCTATGGGCGACATCCTGCGGGGACTCACCGCCGCCAACCCGCTGTTCGCGGCCGTGCACCAGCACCTGGGCAAAGGCAACCTGGTCCCCGATTCGCTGGTCATGGAGCTGTTTGCGCACCACCTGACGGAGATGAAGCTGGCCGCCGACGATCTGGTCCTGGTCGACGGGATCCCGCGCAACCGCCAGCAGGTCGACCTGCTGAACAAGGTGGTGAACGTCATCAAGATCTTCAAGCTGTCGGTCTATGACGAATCCATCGTCATCGATCGCATCCGGCGCCGGGCCCAGGCGCAAAGCCGCACCGACGACGCGTCCGACGCCGTCATCCAGAATCGTCTGGAGGTCTACCGGCGCGAAACCGAATCGTGCATCGACGCGTATCCAGGCCCCATCTTGACCCGCATCCAGGCCAACCAGCCCATCTTCGACGTCCACCTGGACATCATTCAGGCGCTGGGAAAAATGCGGAACATCCGCTTTCAGTGAAACGGCGTTGACCGCGTCGCCGACAGCGCGCTCAGAACACCACGGCCAGCGCGCCGTAGACTTCCAGCGCGGTGTCGCTGACCGGAACGTCGGCGGCGTTGGTGTCCTTGGTGCCGGCGAACAAGCGGCGCACGGCCAGGCGCAAGCGCAGCTGGCTGGGATCGGCGGCCGAGGTCAGCGGCAGTTCGATGCGGCCACCGACGCGCGGGCCGATGCGCTGCTCGGCTGAAACCCCGCGGCCGTCGCGTTCGTAACCGACGCCCAGCTCGCCGCCCAGCGTGCGCAGCAAGCGTAGTCCCCACGCGGTCTCGTCGGGACCGACGCCGTGACAGAGCGGCCGCAAGACCAGCATGGCATCCACCGCCAGGCGATCGACGGGCGCGTCGGGCGAACGAAAGCGCCCGCTGGCGGTCGAAGCAAAGACGCCAAAGTCGATCCCCACGAACCCGTCGCCGAAACCACCGACGGCAAAGAATGACGGAACCGCCGCCGTCCGCTGCGGCGAAAGCCCCGTGCTGTCGAACGACACGCCCATGCCCAAGGCCAGCGACAGCCGCGGGCGTTCCACCGGCGGCGGCGCGGCAGCGGTGGTGGTCTCCGGCGCCGGCGGCGGCGCAACGGGCGGGGTCGGCGGCGCCTGCGGAACCACCAGCGGGGTCGGCGTGGTCGGCTCGGCGGGCGCGGTCGCCGGCGCGGCGGCGGCCGGCGCGGGCGATGGGGGCAGCGACGGAGAAGGCGGTAGCGGTGGCGAAGGCGTCTCGGTCGCGGGCGGCGGCGAAGGCGAGCCCTGCCCGCGCGCTGTGCCTGGCCCCAGCAGCGCGGTCACCACGCTCACCGCGCACAGCGCCATTACCGCCGACGAAGACCCTTTTGGCCGGCGCGCGGACACCGCGATCTTTTACCACGGCTTGCGCTATGCTCGGCCGGTCATGGAAACCGACACGGGCGCCCCCACGAACGCCACTGCCGGCCCTGGCGGCGCCGACCAACCCCGACCGGAAGGCAAGTCCGTCTTCACGCTGCTGCGCGAAGCCTTCGATCTTTACCGCACGCACGCCCGGGCCCTGCTGATCACCTGCGCGGTGCTGTTCGTGCCCGCCTCGATCGCCAAGTCCTTCGCCTTGTCGGCGATCATGACGCCGGCGCTGGTGGCGGCGGATTACGTGCAGCAGACCGACGAGCTGGGCCGCAAGGCCGCGCAAGCCTCGCGCGACGCCTTTGAACAAGGCATGAAGAACGGCCGGGTGGACCCGCACGCCGTCGACGAGTTCTCGCGCCAGAACGCCCGCAACTTTGAAGAGCTGAGCCACCGCCAGGCGGTCGCCACCGGCGCGGTGCTGGGCGGAGTCTGGCTGTTCATGCTGGGCCTGCTGGGCACGATGGTGACGGCGTTCATCCTGCACGGGATCGTCGTGCCGCTGACCAGCGGCGCGCTGACCATCAGCGTGGCCGATCGCATCCTGGGCGGCGACGCGCGCTGGCCGCAGGTGTGGATGCTGCTGTTTCGCCGCCTGGGCAAGCTGCTGACCGCGCTGATCCCGGCCGGCCTGCTGGTGGCGCTGGGGTTCGTGGCGCTGGTGGTGCCGGGGATCATCCTGGGATTTCTGTTCACCTTCGTCGCGCCGGTGGTGCTGATCGAAAACATCGGCGGCCGCGCCGCCCTCAAGCGCAGCGTCGAGCTGGTGCGCCGTGACTGGCCGCGCGTGCTGGTTGTGCTGATCGTGTTCGCCTTCGTGCGCTGGCTGGCCGAGACCGTGGCCTGGGTGTTCATCCCGCGGCACGCGCTGTTCTTCGGTTCATTCTTCGGTGATCTGTTCACCATGGTGCTGATGCCCATCCCCATTCTGGGTTCGGTGCTGCTGTACTTCGATCTGCGCCGCACCCACGAAGGGTTCACCCAGGATCGCCTGCGCGCTGATCTGCAGGCCCTGCGCACGCCCGGCAACGCCTGACCGGCGTCTCGATCGGGTGACATGAATTCGCTGGCCGGCAAGGTCTTCCTGATCACCGGCGCGTCGTCGGGCATCGGCGCCGGCCTGGCGCGCGAGCTCGGCGCGCGCGGAGCCAAGCTAGTCCTTACAGCGCGCCGCCTGGATCGTTTGCAAGCGCTGGCCGCCGAGCTGTCGCCGCGAACGTCGGTGGTGACCGTCGCCGCCGACGTCACCGTCGACGGGGCTGTCGAATCGGCGGTCACCGCCGGCGTGGCGGCGTTCGGCGCGCTGGACGGCGCCATCGCCAACGCCGGCTTCGGCGTGGTCGGCGCCGCCGCCCGCCTGACGCTAGCCGATTACCGGCGGCAGTTCGAAACCAATTTCTTCGGCGCCTTGCGCACCACCTACGCCGCCCTGCCCGAATTGCGCAAGACCGGCGGCCGTCTGGCCTTCATCGGCAGCGTCAGCGGCCACGTGCCGACGCCGCGCATGTCACCTTATTCGTCCAGCAAGTTCGCCCTGCGCTCCTTCGCCCAGAGCATCCACGACGAACTGGCCGGCGAGGGAATCGCCGTGACGCTGATTTCGCCCGGGTTCGTGGTCAGCGACATCGGCCGCGTTGACAACCAGGGCCGGCTGCGCGAGCGAGATACATCGGGCGCCCCCGCCTGGCTGCGCATGCCCACCGACAAAGCCGCCCGCCAGATCATCGACGCCATCGCCGCCCGCCGCCGCGAAGCGATCATCACCACCCACGGCAAGCTGCTGGTGTGGGCGTATCGCCATTTACCGTGGGTGGTGGAGGCAGTGATCGGGCGCGGGCGGCGTCACTGAAGACGCCCGCGGTTTTACAAATCGCCGCCGCGAAAGATGTTATTACGCGTCTGGGCTCGCCTGAGGGGAGATTGGACGCGTGATGATGCCTCGCTGGTTCGGATGGTCCGGGTTGTTGTTGGTCGTGACCAGCACGGGCTGCGCGGGCGGCCCGCAGGTGCAGCCGGCGCCGACCGTCACCTTCCGCCTGCGTGATTTCCACCTGCCGAGCGGCCTGCGCGTGGTGGTCGAGGAAGATCACTCGGCGCCGGTGGTGGGCGTGGTGAACGTCGTCGGTGTGGGCAGTACCGCCGATCCACCCGGCAAGGAAGGCCTGGCCCATCTGGTGGAACACCTCACCTTTCGCGCCAGCCCAGCGGCCGGCCGCAGCTTCGGCAGCTTGCTGGATCAGGCGGGCGCCGCCAACCGGAACGCCGAGACAAACTTCGACGCCACCACCTACTGGGAGTTCGGACAGAAAGATTCACTGCTGGATCTGCTGACGCTGGAGGGATTGCGCATCGTCGATCCGCTGGTTCACCTGGACGAAGCGACCTTCGCCACCGAGCGCGCGGTGGTGGAAAACGAGCTGCGCTATCGAGCCGAGACCAACGTCGCCGGCAGCGTGTGGGCGAAGATTCAGCAGACGATTTTTCCAGCCGACCATCCATATGCCCGTCCGGCCACGCACCAGACACTGGCCGGGTTGACGTTGGCCGACGCGCGCGCCTTCACCGCCCTTCATTATCGACCGGCGAACATGACGGTGCTGGTGATCGGCGACGTCCGGCTGGAGACGTTCGAGAAGCTGATGCAAGCCAGTTTGTCGCCGGCGCTGAATCACCCGAGCGGCGATCCCGTGGTGCACGGACCGCGGCTGCCGGCGCTGGTGCCCGAACCGCCCGCGCCGCCGGCCAGCGCCGGACCAATGGTCGAGATGCAGGCCCCTGTGCCCACGCCGGAGATCTACCTTGCCTGGTCGATGCCGCGCACCTACGACCGCAACAGCCATCTGATGGCGATGGGCCAGTTCAGCTTGGGCAACGCCGCGCAAGGCGCCTATTGGGATAACGATGTGGTCGGCACGGAAACCGCGGTGGTTCCCGGCGCGCAGGCATCAGTGCTGCTGTGCCGGGTAATCTTGCGAACTGGCAGCCACCCGGAGAAATCGGCCGCCCGGGTAACAAACAAGCTGTTTGAGTACTGGATGGCAAGCGACGGGGAAGGCGCCGCCGCCGCGGCCGCTCAGTTGTTCTTCAATCAAGAGCGCGCGCAAATCCTGTCGCAAACGCTGCTGAGCGCCGAGGACATCACCCGGCGCGGGCTGGAACGGGCGACCTTCATCCATTTTTCCGACGACGCCTCGTTGTTCACGCGCAAGGTCTCTGCGCTGGAGGGGCTGGATCGCGGGAACGTGGTCGACTTTCACTATCGTTATCTGAACCGTGATCGGGCGCGGATGATCCTGGTGCGACCGCTGACCGGCCAGGCGCCAACAACGGGCCCGCCGCCGACCGCGCACGGCCCGGCGACCGCCGCCGACCAGACTGTCACCTACGACGTGGCGTCGATTGCGCGGGTGGCAGCGCCGCTGGAGCTGGGCCGGCGATTCACCACCGCTCGGCTGGACGACGGGTTGACCGTGGCCAGCGCCCGCCACGGCCACACGCCGATGGTCACCATCGGGCTGACGTTCGCCGGCGGTACCGCCGACGAAGCCACGCCGGGCGCTTCGTCGCTGGCCTTGTTGGCGGCCCTCGTGCAGCGCAACGTGCAAGGACGCCTGCAAGACCACGGCGCGTTCATCACCCACTCCAGCAACGAGGACAGCTTCGGATTCCGCGTCTACACGCCGTCCCCGCATCTTGGTCCCGTCCTGAAGATCCTGGCCGAGCACGCCCAGCGCTACCGCGTCCACGACGCCCGCCTGGCCACGTTCGATCGCGATTTCCTGCCGTACATTCAAAAGGAACAGCAGATCCCGGAGAACCGCGCGCGCCGCGCGTTCCAGCACGCGCTGTTCGCCGGACAGCTTTACCAGCACACGAACGAGATGCCCGACCAGCATCGTCCGACCGCCGATGAGGCCAACGCCTGGTTAGAGGCCACGCTGGCCCCGGCGCGCGGCACGCTGACGATCGTCGGCAATGTCGATCCGACGCAGGCGCAGGCGCTGGCCAAGGAGGCCTTCGGCGACTGGACCGGCGGCGCGCCGCCGCCCGCGCCGCCCGCACCGCTGAGCCCGGCAGGGAGGCCGGCGACGATCGTGGTGAATCGGGCCGGCGCCACCCAGGCTCAGGTGCGCATCGGCTGCCGCCTGCCGCCGGTCGCCAGTGCCAGCGCCGCGGTGGCGTACGACGTGCTGGCGGAGACCGTCCAGAGTCGGCTGTGGAAAGACGTTCGCAACAACCTGGGCACGAGCTATGGGTTCACCGCGACGGCGCGCATTTTCCGCGAGGGCTCGGCGGTCCTGATCATCTCGGGAGCGGTAGAGAACAAAGGACTGTCGTCAGCGCTTGGGTTGATCCACGCCCAGCTTGCCGAGCCGGCCTGGCTGGCCGGCCACGGCCTGGATGGCGGACGCTGGGCGGTGGCTCGCGAGTACAACCTGGCATTGGATACCCCCGAAGACTGGGTGTCGGCCGTGCTAGATGCCAGCCACCACGGCTGGCCGCTGGCCAGCATCGACCAGGTGCCAGGAACGTTGCGGGCGATCGATCCGCAGCCCCTGATGGCCGCCCTCAAACGCTGCGCCAGCGAAGGGGTGGTCTCGATCGTCGGTGACGAGGCGGCGGCGCGCCGCGATCTCGCCGCGGCCTGGAGATAGCCAGCAAAAGGCATCATGATTTGCGCCCACGTTCTAAACCCGGGGAACAGCAGATGCCAATGAGAGCGGTCGTCATTTTTGTCGGGTACACCATCCTGGCAAATCTGGCTTTTCTCAGCGTACGGCGCTTCGTCCGCGATCACGGGTTCAAGATCAGCTGGCCGAATTGGAGTTTCGCGCCCGAGCGGCAGCATCTCCGACGACTCGCACGCTCGCCGGATCCGGCACTGGCACGCCGAGCTCGGCGTTTTCTCCTCCTTTCGCTCGCACTGTGGTGGTCGTTGCTTCCATTCGTCGGCCTAATGATCTGGGCCACGAACCCAAGGTAGGCCGTCCAACAAGCCGTTACTCCCTCTCGCGCCCGCCGCTGAACGGCGGTATCGTTGCCAGAGCAAGCGGGAGAGAACATGGACCAGGACATCAGTATTGCAGCAAAGGCTATCGGTCGATTCGAGGAGCTGGAACGCGCAGGCCGGGCAGCCATTACCGCGCGCCGGAAGGCGTGGCAAGCGGCAAAAGAAGTTCTGATCGAAACCCTGACGGCCGTCGTCGGAGGTGCACCCAAGGTGGAGCGTGGCCTCTACGTCACGCACGCGGCCGCCTTTGAGCACTTCGACGGAGTTCAGCTTTCGTTCGGCGCCTTCCCTACGGGCATTTCTCTCCGAACGCCGAACAGACAGGCCTGGGGATTCGAACATGGGCCGACACTCGTTTTCGGGCAGTCCGAGTCAGGATTGGTCGTAGTGGTCCGATATCCGGCGGAGACGACCTTGCCCGGCGGGGAACGGGAGTCGGTGCCCGGCGATTTTGTTGAGGCGATTGAACCCACTGCTATCGCGGGTCCTATTGTCCTAAAGATTGTGACGGATTTCATTGAGTGGGCGCCCTCGGTAACTCTGGCGGGGTCGAGAGCGGGAACGAAACAGCCAATCGGGTTCGTGCCGCAGGCACAAGCCACGATGCCTCGGGAGCCTGGCTAATGACGATACGTTAGGCAGACTGCGATGGCCCTTCAAGACGAACTCACCTCGGAAGAACTGTTGGCGCTCGACAAGATGGAGTCCGACCTGTTCAAGGAGGGCTCAAAGGATACGCCGCCGGCATTACTGTTCCACTACACAAGCTCCGCCGGACTCGATGGGATTTTGAAGTCGAAGGAGATATGGGCGACTCATTTCCGATACTTGAACGACGCTGGTGAGCTGACGTATGGCGAGGAACTCGCTCTCGAGCTTGCAAATGATCTCCTGCAAGGTCCAAAAGAATTGGGAGTGCGGACCTTTCTTGAAATGTTCGTGGAGCATTTCGCTACCATGCGACTGAGCGAAATCGGCGCGATCTATGTGGCGTCATTTTCTGAAAATGCCGACCAGCTTTCACAATGGCGCGCGTACGGTTCTGATAATTCGGGGTATGCTATCGGCTTTAGCCGCCTTCCTGAGCCCACCAACGATTCGCCCGATGCCATCATCGGCCTGAGTCTCTACAAGTGTACTTACGATACTGATCGCTTTCGGACCCGTACCCGCGCCCTGTTTGCAGAGCTGGCCAAAGGGTTTGACAAATATCTCGCGATTCATGCGAGTCGCGAAAAGGCCGCCCGCGCGCTTCTCGCGACAGCACTGGGAATCTGTTGGCGAAGACTCGTGGTCGAAGTTTTTCGCCTTAAGAGCCCAGGGTTTTACGAGGAACAGGAATGGCGACTCGTTGTTGTTCCGTCGCGTGGTCCCACTCCAAAATTAGTTCGTTGTCGTTTGTCGCCCCAGGGATTGGTCCCCTACATTCCGATTCGACTGGTGGAAAACGAAAGCGACCTATTGCCGCTAGGGACCGTCACCGTCGGTCCGGGCGACAATGCACAGCTTGCGAAAATGTCCTGCGAGGTCCTCTTGGAAGTTGCAGGATATTCACCAGATATTGTGAAGATGTCCGCAATCCCGTACAGAAGGTTCCGATGAGGCTGCCTAACCCGGGAATGGCAGCGGACCTGGCTTCGTCCGACCGCTGAATTCCTGCCATCGATTAGCCAGAACTGACGAACGATGAAGGGTTTTCTATTTTTCGCGGACGCTCTGCTGCTAGGAGACTGGGAGTGTGCTTCAGGTAGCCGCGACATCGATTGCGGGCAGGGAGTCGTCGTGGCTGACCTGGCGTTGGGCCCACCGGACGTCCTGCGATTCACCAAGGGCACGGCGACCAACTTGCTGCTGCTGATTCCCTCGAGAGCGATCGTTCCCAGTCTGGGTGGCCCCACCTGCGAGCTCGCATTCGACGGCGCCTTTCTGCACGCGGAATCAACCTGCCTCGACGACCAGAGTCAGGCTGTCGTCGTGCATCAGGGATCAGCCCAACTTGGCCTCATCCCTGGCCAGTTTGCCGTGAACATCACGGCTACGACCAGCAAGAGCTGCAACGTTCAAACACAGGCGCTTTGCTACTCCGTTCCGTGAGTCGCTGCGCCGGACATTGGCCCAGGGCGTGGCAGCCGCTCCGCCTAGGCCCAACCACCGAAGAGCTACTGCTTGCGCGCCTGCGCGCCAAGGGCGGCGAGAAGCTCAGCCGGAGCGCTCGCAACCGCTAAGGAATGCAATCCGGACCCGCCACCGGTCCGCAGTGCGAGCCGATGAACGGTGTCAGCGCGTACCCGCACAGCACGTCCATCCCGCGCAGGGTCAGGCCGAACGTTCCCGTCAGATCGTGCAGGCAATTGCTGGGAAGGCCGACGCACGGCGGAATGGCCACTCGCGCGGCTTCAAAGATGCCGCCGGCAGGCTGAAACAAGCTCTCGGCGATTGGTACGCCGTCCAGTAACACGGGCATCGGATCGTGCCGCACCACCATCAGCTCGTGATCAAAGTTGGCCGGCAAAGCAAAACGATAGTCGTGCCATAACGTATCGACCGGGACAGCGGCGGACAGAGTGCCTTCACAGTCCATTCCTTGCGTGGCCAAGATCGGTTTGCTGCCGTGAATGACAAAACTTCCGGCGCTGGTCACCAAGATCTCGCGCACCTCTCCCTGCGCCAGCACCAGCTCGCCGGCAGGCAGACCGCCGGCCAATCCCAGTGGCGCATCAAACGTCACGTGCGTGTCGTCGCGCGCCGCCAGGATGCGCCACAATGATGAAGCGCCGCCAAAGATCGAATCGCAGGTGTCCTTCTGCGGACCAAGGCGCGCCGCCACGTACGATTCGGTCCAGCTGCGCACCGGCCACATCGCCTCCAGGGCCAGGTCGGGCGAGTTGATCCCCGGACCGCTGCGTCCATAGCTGGTGAAGATGTTCCCCGACAACACCACCACCGGGTTGTCGGACAACACCTCGCTGCCGCTGAGATCCGTGCCCTCGTCTTCGCTGTGCAGCTGCAACACATCGCCGTCGTCCAGCATCACGGCGACCGACCCGCCCGGGCCCGCCGCGGACAATCCGCCGCCCGCCGCCAGCGACGCCGTCGACGACAAATGCACGGTCACGTTGGTTCCGTCGACGGTGCCGATCACGGTGATCTCGCCCGCCCCATCGTGACTGCCGGCGGTGGCGGACAGCTCCGGCAGCAAGCGCTGCGGATACGTCATCACCATGTACTCGTTGCCCAGCGCCTGGCTGGGCAACAGCATGGTGCCGCCGGTGCTCTGGGACATCTCAGTGCGATCGTCGCTTTCGATCAACATGGCGGTCAACGGCTGATCGCTTTGCAGGCGAAAGGCCAGCGCCTGGCCCACGCCCACACCTTCCACATGTTGGCTGGGAACATCGAACCGTCCCGCGCCCAGCGCCGGCACGTGAACGGTCTCGATGTTGTTCCACTGGCCGGTGTCGTCGCGCACCAACAACTGAGCGTCGGTGTCGGTGTTGCCCGGATTGACCACGATGACCAGCGACGAAAGCGCATCGTCGCGATCGGTGTTGTCGACCAGGGCGCCGTAGATGAGACAGCCGGCCAGCGACTGTCCGCGCTCGGCGGCGGCGCAGGACAAGGTCGTGCAGCGGCCGGCGCTGCACGCCTGCGTGTCGTCGCAGATCTGCACGACCGTGCCCGGCACACCTTGGCTGCATGCCCGCACGGTCTGACCGTCGCACACCGTCGTGGTGGTGCACGGCTGCGGCGGCAAGCTGCCGTCGCTGTCCAACGCCGCTCCGTCATCGGGCGAAACGATGTCGGCGGACGCGCAACCGAAAGCCGCCACCGCCACGGTGAACAGAACCATCGACGCAGCGACGACCAGGCTGGCCCGCCGCGGTTGCGCCGTCGGTTGCGCCACAGGCGTCCTTGACGGTTGCGCCACAGGCGAGTCGGCGGTTGCGTTACCGAAGCGAATCAAACGCGTGTCCTTCGTCCGCGACGATCGCATCTTCTCGTCGAGAAAATCACGAAAAAAGACCGCCGCGCGCCTTGCCAACGCGCTTTGTCTGGGCCTACGCTAGCCACGGTGTCTCGTGCGTTTGGCGTCGCTGTCGTTGCCCTGATACTCGCCTTGGGACTGTCGGTCCCGGCGAAGGCGGCGACACCCCCGCCGGTGCCGATCCGCCCGGGCGCCGCCCCGGCCGGCGATCCATTTCAAGGCAACGGCGACAGCGACGAGGAAACCGCCGACGGCACCACCGATGACGGGCCGAACGGCGGCGGCGACGAGGAAGACGCGAACGAATCCGCTGATTCCGCCTTACATGCGCTTACCTGCCTCGAGGGCGACGCCGCCGGCGCCGGCCGCCGCAAGGGCGTGCAGCGCCGCGATTTTCTCAAACGCCACCGCTTTGAAGTCTCCGGCATCGGCGGCTTTTACGCCTCCGACACGCTGTCGTCGACCTACAGTTATGGCGGCGCCCTGGCGTATTTCCCGTCCGAGGACTTCGGGTTGGAAGTGCTGGTCACGCGCTCGCCGGTGCGGTTTCGATTGGAGGAGCCTTTCAACGGCTTCGATCGCGAACAACACTTCACGCCCGGCGTGGCCTGGCAAGGGATCGCGTCGATGATGTGGTCGCCCATCCACGCCAAGCTGCGCTTCTCCGACGAGACCATCGTCCACAGCGACATCTTCCTGGTCGCCGGCGGCGGCAAGACCTTTCACGACAGCGTGCAGGGCCTGACCTGGGAGGTGGGCGCCGGCATCAAGCTTTACCTCTCGCGCTTCGTCACCATGCGCATCGACGTGCGCGATTTCCTGCTGCCGCAAGAGGTGCTGGGGCGCGGGCGCATCACCAACAACGTCACCGTGCTGGCCGGGGTGAGCCTGTGGCTGCCGGGATAAAGTCGCGGGCAATGGCGCTGGCCGGGACGGCGGCGCTGCTGATTTGCACGGCGCCGGCGCGCGCCGACGACAAACCGGCAGCGGCCGGCCAATCCGCGGGCCAGGCCGGCGGCGACGCGTGCGTGGATGAAACGGTGAAAGCCGATCTGTTCGCCAAGCGCCGCATGCGCGGCACGCGCGATCGCTTGTTTCAACAGACCAATCGCCATGAGTTCACCCTGCGCGGCGGGTACTACGTGTCCGATCTGCTGGACGGCACCTACGTGGTCGGCGCCGCCTACGCGTACCACATGACCGAAGATCTGGCTCTGGAGGCCTCCGGGGCCTACACCCGACTGAATTCTTCGGCCGGGTCTGAGCTGGAACGGTCGTTCGTGCTGCTGCAAAACAAAAGTCGGCGCGCGCTGCTGTTCGACGCCGATCTGGTGTGGGCGCCGGCGCACGGCAAGCTGCGGGTGGGCGGATCGATCATCCATTTCGATCCGTATCTGGCCGCGGGCGGCGGCGTGGTTGATTCCGTGCTGTCCAGTGACCTGGCCGGCAACGGCGGTTTTGGTTTGAAGTTCTTCGTCGGCAAGGCGATGGCCATCCGTCTGGATCTGCGCGACCACATCTATCGCCAGCAGCTTTTGGACCGGAAGATTTTGGTCAACGACCTGTCGACCATGCTGGGCGTCAGCCTGTATTTGCCCTTGGGGGAGTGAATGCGTCGATCAACGTCGATCCTGGTGGCGATGCTCTGTTGGCCGGCGATGCTGTCCGCGCAGCCGACGAAACGCGGTGGCGGCGACGACGCGGCGCTGGCCCCTGGCACAGGCAACGCCGCCGCAGCTGACGTCCCGGCCGCGGAGAAGAAACCATCCCCGCCGCCGCCCGCCAGCGGGCCCAGCGCCGCCGAGCTGGACAAGCTGCGCGCCGATTATGATCGCCTGCGTGAAGAGCTGTTCCGCGCCCGGGCCCGCGCTCAGATCGTCGCCGAGGCGACGTATCCGTCGAAGCTGTCGGCCACGCTGCGCTGGAAAGGCGGCGCCGGTCAGCTGATCCGCCACGCCCAGATTCGCCTGGACGGCGGCGAGGTCTGGGATTCGGGCGACAAGCCCGTCACCGACGAGCTGATCAACGTCGCCGAGCGCGGCGTGAAGCCGGGCCCGCACGCGCTGACCGTGCGCCTGGAGGTTCACCCGGGCAAGAAAACCAAGGACGCCGAGAAGCTGGGCTACGTCTCGGAACATACCTTCGCCATCATCGTGCCCGGGCAGATGCGAACCAAGGTCGAGATCACCGCCGACGAGGACGGCAGCCCGCCCGAGTACGAGCCCAACCTGGACGTCGAGATCGACAACGAAAAATGAACAGCGCGCTTCTCTTCTTGCTGCTGCAGCAACAGCCGCCCGCCGCTCGCGCCGATCCGGTGGGCCAGTACCTGTCCGATCTGGAAAAGAGCGGCGCGCTGGCGGCCGAGCCGGCGCCGTCGGTGGAGAAGATCAAGCAAGCGCTGGTGGCGGCCGAGACCGACCTCGTCACCGGCAACCCGCAGGTCGCCACCACCCGCCTTTACCGCATCATTGAATCGCCGGCCTGGCAGAACCTGTCGTACGCGCCGGAGTATCAGAACGCCGAGTTCACGCTGGCGCGGGCGCTGGCGCGGTCGGGGTCGTACGGATCGGCGCGCACCTACCTGCTGCGCATCTTGCGGCGCGGGCCGCAGCAGCCGTACTTCGTGCCGGCGTACCGAGCAATGCTTGATATCGCCCTGGAATCGCGCGAGCAGGCCGCGGTGCTGGCGCTGTTGGACGGTCTGCCGGCGGCCAGCGAGCTGCCCCACGACAGTCAAAGCGAACACAGTTATCTGCGCGGCAAGGTCACCTACGAAGGCGGCGATCTGGGCGGCGCCGACGGGGCGTTCGCCGCGGTCGACCGCCAGTCGCGCTTTGTCGCGTCGGCGCTGTACTTTCGCGGTCTCATCGCTGCCCGCCAGGGCCACTACGCATCGGCGCGGCGAAACCTGTGCGAGATCGTCGAACAGGCCGACAAGGATCACTTCACCTTCTTCATCGACGGCCGCTATTACGCCATCAAGGACCTGGCGTACCTGGCGCTGGGCCGGATCTCGCACGAGCAGCAGAAGTACGACGACGCGTACTATTTCTATTTTCGCGTGCCGGAGGATTCCGATCGCCTGCCGGACGCGCTGTTCGAAGCGTCCTGGTCGATGTTTCAAAAAGGCGAGTACGAAGCGGCCGGCGCCTTCATCGATCAATTCGATCGCCTGTTCCCGCAGTCGCCGCTGGCGCCCGACGTCTTGCTGTTGCACGCGATGATCGATCTCAAGTCGTGCGCCTTCGATCGGGTGCGCACCGAGCTGGACACGCTGGTGAAGACGTACGTGCCGATCCAGGTGGAGGTGGCAGCGCTGATCAAAGACCCGGGTCGCCGCCGCGCGCTTTATCGCCGCCTGCTGGCCAAGGATCGCATCGGGCGCGAAGGCGACCGCGTCGTCGACCTGCTGAAGATCGACAACCGTTTTTATCGTTACTACAACCAGATCGTCGCCCTGGATCGCGAGTCAGGCCTTTTGCCCGGACAGATCGCGGTGTGGGACGAATTGACCGCCCAGCAGACCGGCAGCGCGCGCGGCGCCGAGGCCAGCGAGGCGGTGCAACTGGAACAGCAGATCGCCGACCTGCGCCCGCTGGCCGCCGGCGATCCCGAAATGGAAGCGGAGGTCGGCGCCCTGCTGCACGAAGCAAAGCGCGCCGCCCGCCCGGTCAGCCCGCAAGGTCCGTTCGCCGCCGAGGCGCAGACCGCCGTGCAGCTGGGCAGTCAGGTCAAAGAGCTGCGCGCCCGTCTGGTCAGCGCGGCGTCCGGTCTGGCCGAGGCGGCGTTGATCGATCTGGACGTGCGCATCCGGCGCCTGTTGCGCCAGTCACGCCTGACCTTGATCGACGCCGTGATCGGCAAGAAGAAGAAACTGGAGATCGAGATCGCCAACCTGCGCGACGGCCGCTATCCGCCCGACATGTTCGCCAAGCTGCAACTGGAAGGGCTGATGGGCGACGACGAGGAGTACTGGCCCTTCGAGGGTGAGTCCTGGTCCGATGAATATTCCAATTTTAAATAGCGCCGTCGCCGCCGCGCTGGCCCTGCTGCTGACGACGCTGTGGTCGCCGGGGCGATCCGCCGTGGCCGCCGAGGACAAGCCGCTGTCGCCGGTGCTGGAGCAGGCGATCGTCGAAAAGGAAAAAGAAGTGGTGGCGTCGCGACAGGAAGCCATCCGCTTGCTGGAAGCGTATTTGAAAGACAGCGCCCACTCGCGCGAACAGGCCGAGGCGCTGTACAAGCTCGCCGAGCTTTACTGGGAAGATTCCAAGGCCGGCTATCTGGATCGCATGGGCCGCTATCAGGCGGCAGTCACTGCTTGCCACAACGATCGCGGCGAATGCCCGAAGGTGCCGCGCCGGCCGCCGACGGTCGATCTGGCGCAGGCGCAGTCGGTCTATGACTTCCTGATTCGCGAGTACCCGAAGTTCCGCAAGATCGACACGGTCATCTATCTGTACGCGTTTTCGCTGCGCGACCAGGGCAAGACCGCGGACGCGGTGAAGTACTTCCAGCAGATCCTCGATCGGTTCCCGCGCTCGCGCTACGTCGCCGACGCCTGGATGGCCATCGGCGAGTTTCGTTTCTACAACCAGCAGAACTACCGCACGTCGCTGGAGGCATACGAGCAGGTGCTGCGCCATCCGAAGTCGGAGCTGTACGACCTGGCGCTGTTCAAGACTGCCTGGTGCTATTGGAAGCTGGGCGACACCAGCCGCTCGGCGCAGCGATTCAAGGACGTGCTGGATCTGTCCAAGAAGAAAGCCGGCGCCAGCGAGAGCGAGCAAAAGCGCGCCGCCGAGCTGCAGGGACAAGCACTGGATTATCTGGTCGAGCTTTTCACCGAGGACGATTCGAAGACCGCCCAGGACGCTTTTGAGTTTCTGGCCCAGATCGGTGGCAAGGAATACTCGCAGAAGGTCCTGCGCCAGCTGGCCGACACGGTGTTCGATCAGACGCGGTACGAACGAGCCATCGAGGCGTACCGGCTGCTGATCGCCCTGGATCCGAACAGCGTCGACGATCCCGACTACCACCGCCGCATCGTCGAGTCGTATCAGCTATTGGGCGATCCCAAGGGCGCGGTGACAGAGATGCGCAAGCTGGCCGACGCCTACGGCACCAACAGCACCTGGGCCAAAGCCAATCAAGATCACCCCAAGGCCATCCAGCGCGCCCGCACCATGGGCGAGGAGCTCATCCGCACGCTGGCCAAGACCCTGCACGCCGAGGCCCAGCGCAACGAGAAGGCCAGCAAGGTGGTCGACAAGGATCGCTACGCGCGCGCCGCCGAGGCCTATCAGTTCTATCTGGCCAACTTTCCCGACGCCGCCGACGCGGCCGAGCTGCGCTACCTGCGCGCCGACATTCTTTATTTCAAGCTGCAGAATTACGACGACGCCGGCCGCGAGTATCTGGCGGTCGGCAAGATGCAGCCGGTGGGCAAGTTCCACAAGGACGCCTTGCTGCAGGCGATGACCGCGTTCGAGAAGCTGCGCAAGGCGCCGGCGCCGGGCGCAAGCGGCAAGCGCGAGATCACCGACAGCGATCGCCGCTTCGGCGAGGCGGCGGATCTTTACGCCACGCTGTTCCCCAACGACAAGGAGATCATCACCGTCATCTTCAAGAACGGGCAGTTCTTCTTCGACTACGGCGACTACGACGAAGCGGTGAAGCGGTTCGGGCTGATCGTCGAGCGCTACCCGAACGATCCCAACGCGGCGGCGGCGGGCGATCGGATCCTGGAGGCGCTGAACAAGGCCAAGGACTACGAGAACATTGAAAGCTGGGCGCTCCGCCTGAAGAAGACCAAGGCGTTCTCGTCGAAGGACGAACAGGCCCGGCTGGACAAGCTGGCGGTGGGCGCCATGATGAAGGCCGGCGAGGCGGCCATGGCGCAGGGCCAGCTGGAGCGGGCGTCGGCTTTCTTCCTGCGCGTGCCGCGCGAGTACCCGAAGGACCCGCAGGCGCCGAAGGCCCTGAACAACGCGGCGGCGGTTTTAGAGAAAGCGAAGAAGACCGACGAAGCAGTGGCCGCCTACCAAGAGCTGGCGCAAAGATTTCCGCAGGCCAGCGAAGCGCCCGAGGGGTTGTTCACCGCCGCGCGCATCGAAGAGAACATCGCCATCTATGACAAGGCGGCGGCGCTGTACGAAACCCTGGCCCAGAAATACCCGCAGAACCCGCACGCGGCGGACGCCCTGCGCAGCGCGGGCGTGCTGCGCCAGACGCTGGGCGAGCACGACCGGGCCATCAAGCACTTCGCCGAATATGCCCGCCGGTTCAAGGACCGCAGCGACGCGCGCGAGGTGGCCTTTCAGATCGGCCTCGTGCAAGCGGATCTGAAAGACTGGCGCGCGGCGGCCGCCAGCTTTGGCGACTACGCCAGGACCTATCCGACAGATGCGCGCCACCTGGAGGCGCTGTCGCGCGAGGCGGACGCGCACCTCAAGGCCGGCAGCGACGCCAAGGCGAAGGAGGTGTCAGGCAAGGTGCTGGCCCTTTACGGCGGCGTCGGGGCGGGAAAATCCGCCGCGAAAAAGAAGGGCAAGAACGCCGCTGCTTCGGCGGCGGCGATGGCCGCGGCGGGCGGCAACGAAGAGACGGCTTACTACGCGGCCCAGGCCCGGTACATCCAAGGCGAGCTGGTCTATCACGACTACGAAAAGCTGAAGATCGCCGGCAAGCCCAAGCAACTGGCGAAGGTGCTGGAGGAGAAGGCCAAGCTCCTGGAGCAAGCGAAGAGCATCTACCTGGACGTGGTGACCTATCGCTCGCCGGAGTGGGCGACGGCGGCGCTGCTGCGCATCGGTCAGGGCTACGAAGCGTACGCCCAGGCCATGCGCAAGGCGCCGGTGCCGAAGGATCTCAGCGCCGAAGAGAAACAGGTCTACCGCGACGAACTGGAGAAGGTGGTGGTGGTCATCGAGGACAAGGCGCTGGACGCGTACAAGTCCGGCTACGCCAAGGCGCTGCAGATCGGCGTTTACAACAAACATACACAGGCGATCCGGCAGGCGCTGTCGCGTCTGGCGGAGAACGAGTTCCCCAAAGAGAACGAATCGCGGCTGTCGATGCGGGTGGGCGAGCCGCGCGTCGCGCTGGATCGGATCGAAGAGGTGCGCCGTGATAAATAGCGCGCGCCGGGCTCGGTTGCTGGCGGCAGCCGTGCTCTGCGTGAACGCCCTGATCGGTTGCGCCGGGCACAAGGCGGCGGCGCCCACCGCCCACGCCGGCGCCACGCCCACCGCCGCGGTGGCTCTGCCACGGGTCAGCGCCGAGGCGCAGGCCGCGTTCGACGAAGGGCTGCGTGTGATGCGAACGGGGAGAAAACACTACAAGGACGCCCGTCCCCACTTCGTCAAGGCCACGCAGATCGACGGGCGGCTGTTCGAGGCCTGGCACGATCTGGGCGTGGTCGACGCGGCGCTGGGAAACTTCGATGGCGCGGCGGACAGTTTTCGGAAGGCGCTGGACGTGCAGCCGGGGTCGCGCAAGACGCTGCTGGCGTACGGCGAAACCTTGCGGCGCGCGCGCCAGCCGAAGAAAGCGGCCAAGGTTTACCAGAAATGGTTGGACGCCAATGTAGGCGACGGTGAGATCCGCGCCCGCCTGGGCCAGGTGCTGCGCGAGGCCGGCGACCTGGATGCGTCCTTGGAACAGGCGCGCACGCTGCTGGGCCAGGCCGCGGGCGATCCAGGTAAAACCGTCGTTGCCTATAACGCCCTGGGACTCACCTACTATAAAATGGGCAAGCTGGACCTTGCCGAGACAGCGCTGCGCAAGGCGCTGGAGCTGGATGCAAAGAGCGCGTTCATCTGGAACAACCTCGGCCTGGTGGCGTTGGAGCGGGGGCACGATCAGGAGGCGTTCTTGGATTTTCAGAAGGGTTCGGAGCTGGATCCCAAGTACGTGCAGGCGCGGCTGAACAAGGCTGTCGTCTATCTGGATTGCGGCGACTACAAGCACGCGCGCGCCGAGCTGGAAAAAGCGGTCGAAATCGATCCCAACGATCCCGAAGCGCAGGTGGCGCTGGGGGTGGCGGCGCGCGGCGACGGCAAGCTGGACCGCGCCCGCCGCGCCTATGAGAGCGCCCTGGACATCGAACCCGACTACCCGCCCGCTCTGTACAACCTGGGCCTTCTGTATATGGACTTCGACAAGGACAAGGTGAAGGCGCGCGACTTCCTGACCCAGTTCGCGCAGGCCGCCGATGCCTCCGATCCCAAGCGTGCCGACGCCCAGTCGCGCCTGCAGGAGCTGCGATGAGGCAACGGGCGCAGAAGTTCTTGTTGGTGTTCGGCGCCCTGGCGCTGGCCGCGATCGCCGGCCCGCCCGCCCACGCGCGCCCCAGCAACGGAAAGAAATCGCGGTCAAGCGGCAGCAGCGCCAGCGCCAGCAGCAAGGCCGTCACCGAACGCAGCGCCGCCGATAAGTCCGACGCGAAAAGCGCGGCCGCCGGCAAGTCCGCCGCCGTCACCACGCTTGACTCTGACAGCGACGGGTCCGCCGCCGCCCCGACCACCACCGCGGGCGGCAAGACCATAAAGACAAAGACCTACACGTTCGGCGCCATGGACGTGGAAGGCAAATTGAAGACTCCCCAACTGTTGTACTTCCTGGACCGGGTCAAGCTGGAGCTGGACATGTCGGCCCCCGACAAGCGGTCGTTCATCAAAGAGCTTGAGAAGAGTGCCGATGACAGCAGTCTCTAAATGTCTAGCCAGGCGTTTTTATCCATCAACGGTGTTCCGTGGCCCAGCAACGTAGCCCCATAGCGCCTCTTGAATACGAGGACACGCGACCCGATCGCGTGTTGCCGGTGACGTCTGTCGAGGGCGATCCGCGCGCGCCCGTGGCGCAGCCGCTGGCCACCGGCCGCGCGCTGGAAGTCGCCCTGCACTGGCGCGGTCAGTTGATCGCCTATCGATTGTATCGGCTGGCGCGCCGCGTGTCGGTCGGCCCGAACAAGCGCGCCACCATGATCACCCCGGCCGTCATGATGAAGGCCTCGCGCTTCACGCTGCTGCGGCCGCACGCCGGCGGCGCGCGCCTGCGTCTGGCGCCCGGCATGCGCGGCGAGATCGCCTTGGCCGCCAGCGCCAGCGGCGCGCCGATCAGCGTGGTCGATGTGCTGGCGCAGCCGCCGCAAAGCCGCTTTCAACGCCACCTGCGTTGGGTTGACCTCACCCCCGGCGATCAGGCCCGCATCATGCTCAACGAGATCGGCGACCTGCACATCGACGTGCGGTTCGTCCCCGAGCCCGACGTGGTCCCACGCCCGCGCAACGAAGAGCCGTTGCTGCGTAAGATCATGATCGTGTGCGGGCTCATCGCGGCGCTGTTCTCCGGCGTGGCCACCCAGATCTGGGGCGAAAACCCGCCCCGCCAGATCGCCATCAGCAACGAACGTCTGGTGAAACTGCAAGCGCCGATGGAGCGCGAGAAGAAGTGGGCCGCCCGCCACGCCGAGGAAAAAAAGAAAGACGAGGCGGCCGAGGACGCCAAGAAAGCCGGCGAACAGAGCAAAGAAGCCGACGAAGGCCAGGCCAGGCGGGCCAAAGAAAAGGCCGGCAAGCTGGGCCGCCAGGACGCCACCGCGCGCGACACAGTGATCACCAAGGGCGACAAGGACGTCCTGCGCGAGAAGGTGTCGAAGGTCGGTCTGCTCGGTTTGATCGGCAAAGAGAAACCGCAGGGCTCGGGCCTGTCGAAGCTGTTCGCCGAGAACAACGACATCGAACAAGCGGTGGCAGGGATGGCCGGTGCCAAGGTGGTGGCCGGCCGCGGCGGCGGGGGGCTGGCGACCAGCGGCTCGGGCGTGGGCGGCGGCGGCACCGGATTCGGGCACATCTACGGCGCCGGCAATCTGGACACCGGCGGGCGCGGCACCAAAGGCCACGGCCGCGGCCCGAAGCTGGGCGATCGCGGCGAGCGCGAGGTGAAGGTCAGCATGTCCACCGGCAACGGCGAGACCGACGGCTCGCTGTCCAAAGATCAGATCGAACGCGTGGTGCGCGCCCACGCCGCCGGCATCAAGTACTGCTACGAAAAAGAATTGCAGCGCAAACAAAGCCTGTCCGGCAACGTCGACATGTTCTGGGTGATCGCCCCCGACGGGACCGTGCCCAAGGCCAACGTGAAAGCCAGCTCGCTGGGCGACGCCGCCGTCGAGGGCTGCATCATCCGCCAGGTCAAGCAGTGGCAGTTCCCCAAGGCCGCCGGCCAGACCATCGTCGGGCGCTATCCGTTCCTGTTCAAGGGAGGCCACTGATGCGGCGCTGGCGGCGGGCAAGGTCGCTGGCACGACCGCTGGCGCTGATGGCGCTGGCCAGCGCCGGCCTCGGCTGCGACGACCTGAACGCGC
>DASXQB010000020.1:0-2214 GCA_036493295.1 Polyangia bacterium
CCCAGCGCGGGCGGCTTGGACTTGAGGATGTTCACCGGGCCGCCGCCATCGTTGGTGATGGTGAACTGCAGGGCCTTGGTGGCGCCCACGCCGATGGTGCCGAAGTTCACGCTGGGCGGCGTGATGGTCAAGTGGCCGGAAGGCGCGCACAGGCCAGTCAGCGGGATGGTGACGTTGCCGCCGGTCGACGTCACCGCCAATGTGCCGTTGAACGTGCCCAGCGCCTGCGGGTCAAACGTGACCGTCACGATCACCTGCGCGCCCGACGCCAGCGTCGAGCCCACCGCGGGTGCGCCGCTGATACCGAAGGGCGCGCCCGGCGCGGTGATGGAATTGATGGTCAACGCTGTCCCGCCGCTGTTCGACAGACTGATCGCCCCCGACAGGTGGCCACCGGGCTGCGTACCGCCCAGGCTCAGCATCGAAGGCGTGGTCGTCAGAACCGGAGACGCCGAAACGCCGCGGCCGGCGACCGACAGCGCGAAGGCGCCGCCCGACGTCGCCAGCGAGATGGTCCCCGCCACCATGCCGGTAGCGGTGGGGGTGAACTTGATCGGAATGTTCAGCTTGCCACCCGCGGGCAGGGCGGCCGGCAGCGCTGGCGACGTCGGCTGCACCGCGAACACGCTGCTGCCGCTGCTGACGCTGGTGATGGTCACCGCCGCCGTCGCGGTGACAGTCAACGTGGCCGTTGCCGACTGTCCCAGCAAAACCGTCCCAAAATCGGTGCCCGATCCGGTCAGCGGCGCCGGCGTCGGCGTGCCGAAGCCAAGGACGTGTCCGTCGCGCGTGCCGATATACAGCCGGCCGGCGCCGACGCCCGGCGGAACGAACTTCGCCGACGTGCCGATGGGCGCGCTGAAGCGCAGCTGCGGCACGCCGTTGACCGGAATCGGATCGTAAGCGCGAAGCTGCGCGCCCGTGCCGTCGAAACCCGGCGCCCAGATGATCCATACCAGTGCCGTGCCTGATTGTGTGCCGTTGGACGTGACGATCGGCGCGCTGGTCGTGTAGCCGAAGCGATCGGACGACGTGCCCTTCAGGCTCAGCGACGGTTTGCCAGCGCCGTCGACGCCATATTGGTAGACCCGCAGGAAGCCGGAGCTGCCGACAGAATCGCCGCCGCCCGAAGCGGTGGGCATGAACAGCAGGCCGCCGTCGCCCGGCCACACCGCCGCGCGCGACCAGACGCCGCCGTTGGGACCGATACGGCTGACCACCGCGTCCGACGCGCTGGGGCCGTTGCCGATGCCGCCCAGGTTGTCGCGGTCGAGCAAGTAGACGTAACCCTCTTTGCCGGCCGCCACCATCAGGTGCGGATACTGGGTGGTGCCGAAGGTCCCTGCGGGCAGACCGACCGGACCGCCCGCGCCAAAGTCCGCGTCCCAGGTATCCAGGCCCTGGGCGTCGTAAGGCGAGAAGAAATCGGCCGGCTGGAGGCTGCCGTCGGCTTGCACCGCCAGCCGCACGATCGATTCGCTCAGCGTCTTGGGCGGCGTCTTGCCGGGGATGGTCCCCGAAGACGAGTTGCCGTTGCCGGTGGCGAACAAGATCTGTCCATCACCGTCGGAGACCAGCGCTGATCCCGCCTGCCAGATGCCGCCGCCGCTACTGGTGGTCCACATGGTCTTGAGCACGCCGGCGGTGGAAACGCCAACCACCCAACCAGCCCACGGCGCCAAATCGCAGTGGCTGCCGAAGCCGGCGTAGACGACGCCGTTGAGCAGCAGCAAGCCGGTGCGCTGGCCTTGCGAGCGCGGCGTGAACGTCGACGCCGGATCGTTCGCCGCCGTGCCGGCGATGGTGACGGGAAAGCCTGCGCGTTCATTGCCGGTGGCCACATCAACGGCGTGGGCGGCCCAGGTCACCGCGCCCGCGGTGCCGCTGACGTACGCCTTGGAAAAAAAGTAGGCGGCATTGGTGGCCTGATCAATGACCGGCGTGCCGCTGATGCCGATACTGGGCGCTAGATCCGGACAGCCGATGTCCGTCGAGGCGAAGGCATTGCCAAGGGTCCGCGTCCACTTGATCGCGCCGCTGACGGAGTCGATACCGTAGACGTGATTCGTTTCCGTGACGACGAGGACGGTGTTCCCGGAAACCAGAGGTTGGGCGTAGACCTGACCGTCGACCACCGTCGAGAAAATCTGTCCGAAGCCGCCGTTTCCGACGACACCAGGGACGAGCGCCGTCTGATCCGAATACCAACCGGTG
>DASXQB010000021.1:0-12659 GCA_036493295.1 Polyangia bacterium
GTGAGCTCAGTGAGCGATCGGGCGAGCGAGGGAAAGAAGGAAAACGGCGAGCGGGCGGGCGGCGAACGGTGCCTGCGATTGATCGCCAGCAAGTCGTCTGTTGTTCAGGACGTCGCCGGCGAGAAAGAAGCGAGCGCTAAAATTGTAATAACCCATACTTTTTGAGTCAAGCGGCGATCCGCCATCAAATCGTCATCCAGTCCGGTGGCGAAAGCGGAATTCGTTCTGGGGTATAGTCCGCCGCAAAGAAGCATGTCCGCACGTCTATACAGAGATCCCCTCGGCCATCGATTGCCCCTTTACGCGTATCTAGAGCCGGTTTTTGCCGGCCGGCGGGTGCTGGAGGTGGGCTGCGGCGCCGGCGCTGGCGCCGAGTATTTGCTGACCCACGGCGCCGATCGGGTGGTGGGCATAGACACCGACCCGGCGGCCATCGAGCAAGGGCGAGCTCGTTTGCGGCGGCCCAACCTGGATTTGCGGTTGACGCCTTCGCTGGGCGAGCTGCCGCCACTGGCCGAGATGTTCGACCTGGTCATTGTCCCCGACGCCGAAGCGCTGCTTCGCCGCCCCGGGATCATCGGCGCCTGGAAACGCCTGCTGGCCGACGGCGGTCGCTTGGTTGTGTCAGTAGCCAACGGTGATCGGGCGCGCGTGGCGGCGGCGTTGGCTGACGGCGGGGTCGGCTATTACGAAGTCGCTGACGCCTTGGGCGCGCATTTCCCCCGCGTGCGCATGTTCGGTCAGACGCCGTTCCTGGGCTTCGGCATGATCGAGTTCGAAGGCGCGCCGCAAGAGCTGCACGTTGATTCGCGCCTCATCGACGGCGGCGCCGAGCCGGCCTCACGCTATCTGGCCGTCGGTGGCACCGACGAGGTGTTGGGGCTTGGTTATGCCTTGGTGCAGGTGCCGTTCGCGCCGCTGGAAGCATCGCTGTCCGGTGGCCGCGAATCGTCGTTGAATGCCTCGCGCACGCCAGCGCCCGATGGTCTGTCGGCGAACGAGCGCCGGCTGGAAGATTCCGAGCGGCGCATGCGCTCGCGTCTCGAAGAAGCCGAGGGCCGGGTGGGCGAGCTACGCCGTCGCGTGGACGACGCCACCGCGCAGTCGGACTCGGCGTTGCGTATCACCCGTGCCCAGGGCGAGGAGATCGAAGAGCTGCGCGGCCGGCTGCGACGGGCGGCGGAGGATCGCGCGGCGCTGGACGGCGAGATCGCCAAGCTGCGCCGCGCGCTGGCCGACGCCGATGAGCTGGTGCTGGGCCTGACCCGCAAGACCGCCGAGGAGATGACGGTCCTGACCCAGCGCCTGCGCGTGCCGTCCGATGCCGAGGCCAACCGATCGCAGCTGGCCGAGTACGCCGCCCTCCGCGACGACGCCGATCGCCTGCGCGCGGTCCTGGCCGAGACCGAAGCGCGGGCCAGCGCCGCCGAGCAGCGCCTGGAAGCGGTGGCCGCGGCCGAGCGCGATCGCAAGGAAGAGTCTGAAGATCTGCGCGCCCGCCTGCGCCACGCCGAGGAGACCGCGGCGCGCGAACGCCGCGAAGTGGGCGCCTTGCAGGATCGCATGCGCGCCGCCGACGCCGAGGCTCGCCGCCTGGAAGAACGCGAGGAGGCGCTGTCCGCGCGCGACGAGCGCATCGCTCGCCTGGAAGGTGAAAAGCAGGATCTGACCTGGCGTCTGGCCGAACTGGAAGAGAAACTGCGCGTGGCCATCGCCCGCGTGGTGGCCGGCGACAACGGCCGCGGCCAATCGGAAGAGCTGGCGGCCGCCCGCACCGCGCGCGACCGCACGCTGGAAGGTTTCCATCGCGTCGCCGGTGCCCACATCGACGAGCTGACGCGTCTCAAGACGTCGGTGGCCGAGCAGACCGCGCTGGTCAACGAGCTGGAAGAAGCGGTGAAAGCCGCCGAGGCGAAGGCGACGACGGCGACCAACGAAGCAGCGTCGCTGCGCAAGGGCTCCAAAGAGCTGGAAGAGGCCGATCGCACTCGGCGTTCGCGGCTGGCGGAGCTGGAAGGAAAGTTGCTGCGTCTTGAGCACGAGAAGCGGGCAGTAACGGCGGCCGTTCCCTCTGACGGCGGCGGCGCCCAGTTGCAGGAGACCACGCGCCAGCTGCAAGACACCACGCGCGAGCGGGACGGTCTGCGCGGCGAACTGGCGGCTTTGCGGCGCGCCACCGACGAGGATCGGATGGCCTCGGCGCGTGCCCGGGCCGAGGTGAGCGAGGCGCACGCCCGGGCCGGTTACCTTGAAGGCGAGATCGCTCGCCTGAGCCTGGAGCGCCAGCAGACCGAGGCGGTGCCCAGCGTGGTGATCGCGCCGCCGGCGCCCAGCAATGGTTCCGATCGGCCGGCGGCGCTGGCCGACCCGCGCATCGCCGACGAGCTGCGCGAGATCGAGGACGATTTGAAGGCCGAGCTGCACACGCTGGCCACCATCGAAAGCACGCTGCAAACGGAGATTCGGGAAGCAACATCGCGTTTGCCGACGCCGCCTCACTTGCATCTGGGCAACGGCGGTCCGGTCAGTGACGAAGCGCTGCAAGAACAAAGCGCCGAAGTGATCTTGCTGCACACCACCATGGCCAGCTTTCGCCGGCGCGCCGCCCGCCTGCGCGACGAGACCGAGGGTTTGCGCCGGCGCATCGAATCGCTGTCGGCGTCGGAGATCTCCGGTTTCCTCGAAGAGCTGGGCGAAGACCTGGCCGAGTTCGAGAAATAACGTGGCCGCCGGCCCGCCCATCCGCGTGTGCTTGATTGGCCTCGGTGCCATCGGCCGCGAGGTGGCGAAGGCGCTGCTGGCACGCGCCAACTTGAAACTGGTGGCGGCGGTTGATCCCGCCTTCGTCGGCCGCGACGTCGGCGAGGTGGCGGGCCTTGCGTCGGCCGGCGTTGCCGTGGTTGGTGACCTCGCCGCCGGACTGCGTGAGGCCGACGTGGCGGTGGTGATGACCGGCTCGGGCACCGCCGACATGTTGCCGATCGTCGAAGCCGCCGCCGACGCTGGCGTCGACGTGGTGTCAAGCTGCGAAGATCTGGCGTACGCGCGTCTATCGACGCCCGACCTCGCCGACGCCATCGAGGCGCGGGCCTTCACCGGCGACATCACCGTCCTGGGTACCGGCGTCAACCCCGGCTTCGTGATGGATCGCCTGCCCCTGCAACTGGCCGGCGCCTGCGTCAGCGTGAACGCCGTTCGCGTCGAGCGGGTGGTCGACGCCGCCAAACGCCGCGGACCCCTGCGGGCGAAAGTGGGCGCCGATCTGACCGCCGAAGAATTTCGTGCCGGCGTCGCTGCCCACCGCCTGGGTCACCGTGGCTTGCCTGAATCGTGCGCGCTGGTGGCGGTCGGCCTCGGTTTTTCGCTGGAGAAGATCCGGGCGACGATCGATCCGGTGATCACCAGCGAAGCCGAACCCCGCCCCGGCATCACGCCTGGCCGGGTCGCCGGCCTGCGCCAGTCTGCGGTCGGCCTGCGCGGAGGCCGCGAGGTGGTGCGCCTGGATCTGGAGATGTCAGTGGGCGCACCCGCGCCGCACGATCAGATCTGGATCGACGGCGATCCGCCGCTGGACGTGCGCATCGAAGGCGGCACTCACGGCGACCGCGGCACGGTGGCCACGTTGCTGAACGCCGTTCCCGCTGTGTTCGCCGCCAGCGCCGGATTGAAGACGGTGCTGGATCTGCCGCTATACGCGGGCCGCTGATCGGCGGGCGATATCGAGCGGTCCAGACGGGCTGCGGTACCGGGATAACGGCGTCGTTCGGAAACTGCGCGTGGCGATCTCGTAGGTACTCGGCTTCTTCTGCGGGAATTGTATTCATCGCCCCGTTCGCAGGCAGATCGTGCGCCCGCTATACGCCCGCGCGTGTTGGCTGGTTGCAGTTTCAACGTGGCATGAACCCTTTGCTCAAAATGGCGCCCGTATCGTCGTCGATAACCATACGAATGTTGCCGCCGATGAAATTTCGGTTCGTGAAGACTTCCCAAGTGCCGCCGGTCTGACGCAGCCAGGGGCGGCGATGCTTGATTAAAACTGGCTCTAGGTACGGCCAGCTTTGCTCACCAGCGACGCGCCGGACGATTTCCAAAACCTCTGCTTCAATCATCGGTTCGCGCGGGCATTCCCGTGGGTGGGGTCTTTGTCAGAAAGACGCGGAACAGGTACCCGCCCACAGTGATTGAGCCGAGCGCCGTTCCCTCGGCCATCAACTGCGTGACAGTCACGTATGCATCCGCTCCGTCGCCCACGGGAAACGAAATTGCCTTAATCGCCGAGCCGAAGCCATTGACGCGCAATTGACCGTATCCTTCGGCCAACGCTTCCTCCAGATAGCGAAGAAGCGCGCTTCGAATATAGCCGCTGGCCCTCAGGCTGGCGCGAAACTGCCGAAATCGCCCGAACTTGGGCGACAGAACTGAATGAACAAACTCATGATAGTGGAGTTGACCCGGTTTGATGGACGGTTTCGTTACGCTGCCTGTTTCACGGAATGTAGCAGTTCAAACTCGACGGGACTGTTGTAATTGATCGCGGAATGACGGCGCTGATGGTTGTAGAAGCCGTCGATATACTCGCCGACGGAGATGGCCGCGCCGGCGCAGCTCTCGAAGCCATCGAGGTCTTCCATCTCGCGTTTCAGCGACGAGAAGAAGCTCTCGGCGACGGCGTTGTCCCAGCAGTCTCCTTTCCGACTCATGCTGCACTTGATGCCTCTGGCATCCAATGCTTTCCGATAGTCGCTGCTGGCGTACGTGCTGCCGCGATCGGAGTGGTGAACGAGGCCCCTGGTGGGACGCCGCTTGGTGAGGGCCATGTCCAGGGCCGCAAGCGCGAGGTGGCGGTCCACGTTTCGGCTGGTCGCCCATCCCACCGCTCGCCTGGAGAACAGGTCGAGAATCACCGCAAGATAGAGCCAACCCTGAGCTGTCCACAGAAACGTGATGTCGGTGACCCACGCTCGATCGGGAGCATCCGTGGTGAAGTTGCGCTCCAGCAGATTCGGCGCGATCGGAAAGCTGTGCTTCGAGTCGGTGGTCGTACGGAATCGGCGCCGTGTCCGCGCCACCAGGTTTTCTCTCGCATCAGCCTGGCCACGCGCTTTTGCCCCACGCGTTCACCGGCCGCCTTGAGATCAGCGTGGACCCGCGGGCTGCCGTAGCGCCGCTTGCTTGCCAAATGCGCCGCGGCCACCTGACCAGACAGATCGTTGTCGCGCTCGGTGTGTTGGGACGGGCGGCGGCCCGAAGCGGCGTAGTAGCCGCTCGGAGATACAGCAAGGAGGCGGCAGAGGGCAGACACCGGAAACGCCACCTTCTCCTCAGAGATGAACGCGAATTTCACGCGCTTTCCTTGGCGAAGAAGGTGGCCGCCCTTTTTAAAATCTCGCGTTCCATCCGGAGGACCTTCACCTCCCGTCGAAGCTGGGACAGCTCCTCTTTCTCGGCGGTCGTCAGCGCCCCGACCGGGCCGCGGCCGGTATCAACATCGGACTGCCGAACCCACGCGTGCACGATGCTCCCCGCCAGTCCCAGGTCCCGGGCCACCTGGGCGACCTTTCGTCCCCCTGCACGCACCAACTTCACCGTATCCGCCTTGAACTCCGGCGTGTGTACTCGCCTGACTCGTTTCCCGTTGCTCGTCGACATGGGCACCCTTTCTACGCGCTTTTCGTTGCGCGGGTGTCCACCGAACCGGGTCAACCCCATAGAGGGTGACTTGTTGTTCCGTCAGCGTCTGGCTGCGGGTGACCCAGATGTTACCGTACCAGTCGGTCTGACCCAGGCTCCCGTTCGAGAGCTTGGTCGGTCTACTGATGCTAGGCCTATAGAAGGTTCGTCCATTCATGGGCGGGGGTGGCTCAACTTCGATCAGTCCGGGAGAGGTCGGCTTCCAAGACGGTCGGGCACGGACCTGACGCACGCTCTTGTGAAGGATGATGGCGCTGATTACGTCGACGCCGCCGACGACGACGGCACGCGCGAAGTGTTTGCGGCCTGGTCCAGGTCGGACTCGGATGAACCGTTGATGCTCAGGCGGGCGAACTCCCAAAGATCTTCCGCAACGCCCCAAATAGAACGGCCCAGTACCAGCCCGCCCACTGCCAGGAGCAGCAGGTCGATGATCTCACCGACACCGAATAGATGAGAACCTGCCCACAGCGCCATGGTTCCGGCAATGATCGCTACCGATTCGGGCGACAACAGCCCAGCGACCACGTCGCGTGCCTCGCCCGGCAGAAGAGGAAGAGACCGACGAAGCGTTTCGCTCACGCGCTCCTGAACAGACAGCGAAGAAACAGAACGGGGATCTGCGTTCTCGGCGGCGGACACGGGGGCAAATTAGCACCCTGGTCCAGGAAAAAGAAGATGGCTCCGAGGCCCGAAGCGCAGGAATTTACATAAGGACACGGTAGATTTCTGGTCGGGGCTTCAGCGATCCAGCATCGTGTCCCGAAGCAAGGCGTGCGGGCGGTCGAGCATCGTGTTGATTGCGCCGATGATTCGATCCGATAGCGGCGGATCAACACGGTCAGGCGCTCCGGTCACAGTCGCGCAACTTGGGACGGCGATCGCCGAGAACCCATCAATGCGTCGCTGCCTTGCCACGTGCCCATTGCCATGGCACGAATGCCCGATGCGAAATGCGGCCGCGTTCCTGTTCGTCCTGCTGTTATCGGCGGCAGCCATAGCGGGCCCGAAGGACGACGCGGATCAGGCGATCGCGCGGGGAATCGCCTTTCGACGTCAAGGTGACGACGCCGCCGCCCTCAAGGAATTTCAGCGCGCCCAGGAGGTGTCTCCCACGCCGCGCGCTACCGCCCAGGTCGGTCTCGCGTTGCAGGCGCTCGGTCGTTGGGCCGAAGCCGAGCAACAAATCGAGGAATCACTGCGGGCCGCGCAGGATCCTTGGATCATCAAAAACCGCCCGACGCTGGATGCGGCCTTGGGGACGATCAGAGGGCACGTGGGCACGCTAGAGGTTGTCGGATTTCCGTCTGGTGCCGAGGTGCTGGTCGAGCAGCGACGGGTCGGCGTGCTTCCCTTGCCTAAACCGGTTCGTGCGACAGCGGGCACGGTCGCGATCGAGGTGCGCTCGCCCGGCTATTTGCCGATCATTCGCAATGTTTCGGTGACGGCCGAAACGCTGAGCCGCGAAACTGTGAAGCTGACACTCAGTTCAGCACCCGCTTTGCCGGGATCGTCGGACCCGTCGGTCGGCGGCCCGAGCAACATCGTTGCCACGCCGGAAAAACCGGCTGCGACACCCTGGCACGTTCCGGCGGCTTGGGCCGCTGGTGCTGGCGCCGCGGTTCTTCTGGCGGGCGGTGTGGCCGCGTTGATCGTCCGCGGCAACAAGAGCGATCAACTGGCGCACAAGACAGACATCGATCACACCTGCGTGCGATCGGGAACCACTTTTTCCGGTGCCGACGCCGCGACCTGCGCCGATCTGGCCACCTCGAAAGACACCTGGACCGGCGTGGCCGTCGGTACTTTGATCGTCGCCGGCGTGGCCGGCGCCGCGGCGATCGTCCTGGTGGCGACCAGGCCGTCGGCCCCGGACAGCGCGCAATCAGCGCGCGCGACCGCTCTTCCGCAACTGGCCGCCGCGATCGAGCCTCACCTGACATTCGTAACCGCCAACTGGCGTTTCTGATACGGAGCCCCCATGTCGAATCAGTCTGTTCGCTTCGCGGTTTTGGTTTGGGCGCTGGTCCTTCCAGCGTCCTGCACGAAGTACACGGTTGCGCCCGACGCTGGCGACGGCGGTGACGCCCGCAGTAACAACGATCGGGCGAACATCGATCTCAGCAGCGCCGATCAGGCGAACACCGACGCCAGCAACGACGATCGATCGACCACCGATGTGAGCGACAACGATCGGGCGAACACCGGGGGCGCCGACGCGCCGATGGATGTCGCCGTTGATTCTGGGTCGACGTGCGCCGATCCTACGCGGGCCGATTCTTGCGGCGTCCACTGCACGGTTTGCCCCGTTCCCCTGAATGCCGACCACGCGACTTGTGACGGGACGACGTGCGGCGTGATCTGCAAGTCCGGATTTCATGCGTGTGGCGACCAATGTCTCGACAACATGTCGCTCAATTCATGCGGCACCGCCTGCGGCGCTTGCACGGCGCCAACGGGTGGATCAGCGACCTGCGACGGGCAGACGTGCGGAATGGCGTGCCTCAACGGCCAAAGTCTGTGCGGCACGCAGTGTCAGCCGAGCGGAGCCGCCTGCAATGGCGCGTGCGCCAGTGGGACGCACAACTGCTCCGGACAATGCCAATCGAACAGCGACACCAATTTCTGCGGCACCGACTGTGCGCATTGCTCCGCGCCGCAAAACGGCTCCGCCGTCTGCAACGGCGCCTGCGGCGTCCAGTGCAACAACGGCTTCAACCTGTGCGGGACTGCGTGCAAGGCGAAGACCGATCCCACCGCATGTGGCCCGAACTGCATTCACTGCGACGCTCCCACCGGCGGCACGGCTACCTGCGATGGCACCAAGTGCGGAACGCCGACGTGTCCCAACGGCCAACAGAATTGCAACAACGCCTGCATCGACAGCAACCGTTCGTGCAACGGCGCCTGCGGCAACGGCGGCTACAACTGCCCCGACGGTGTTTGCCGAACCACCAACACGGTTTTCTCTTGCGGCACGGCTTGCCAGCCGTGCGCCAGCAAGGTCAACGCGACGGCGACCAGCTGCACGAACGGCGTCTGCGGCTACACGTGCAATTCAGGCTATTTGCAGTGCGGGGACGGGACCTGCAGCCGAAGCACGTGGAACTTCGAGGACGGCACGGTTGAAGGATTCGCCGAAGACACAATACCCGACGACAACGCGACGATCACGGTCATCAATGGCGGGCACAGCGGCGCAAAGGCGCTCTCGTCGCAATATGCCGCGCCGTCTTTCGTGCAGGTATACATCGGTGCGATTGTTGGAGGGCTTTGCGGCGCCAACGGCCTTCCGGCGCAGGGCCGAACAGCTTCGGGCTGGGTAAGGCTGAGCGGTTCGTTTGAAGATGCAACGAGTTGCGAACTCGAGTACTTCACCGCTGACACGGATGTCGATTTTACGGCAGGGCAAGAGGTGACCGGCGTCCTGGGCCAATGGACGCATGTGACTGTCCCCCTGGCGAGCCCGATGGTCTATAGGTTGAGGCTGAGGTGTTTTACGCACGCGACCGCAGCCGGCACGCTTCAAATGGACATCGATGACGTGACTATCCAATGAATTGCGCCGCCCGGCAGCAGGCCGAAAATCGATCTAGACAAAGGCCGCTTCGTAGGGGAAGGTGAACGTTTTCTAGGCGGGAGACGAGCATGAAGTTCACGAGCCCTGCGCTGGTCGGTGCGATAGCTCTATTTACCGCGTGCACGAGCAGCTCGTCGTCGCCAGATTCTGGTGCCGGTTCGGGGGGCTCGGGCGCGGGAGGATCGGTTGGCAGCGGCGGCCAGACGTCGGGAAGCGGCGGCAGCGCTTCAGGTGGAACGACCGGAAGTGGTGGCGCAATCGTTGGCACCGGCGGCACCAACGGAACCGGCGGCGCGATGGATGGCGGCTCGGATGTGGTGACGCCCGTTGATTCGGGAACGGACGCCAGCACCGCTTACAAACCATTTACATGTCCGCCCGGTCCGTACCTTCCGCAAAAGGCGGGCACCACCACGAACATCTGTGCCGGCTTCAAGTACAACTACGGCTACAACGAAGGGCCAACCTGGATTGCCAGCCAGAATGCCTTCTTCTTCTCGAATTTCGTGCAGGGGAACGGGGGCGCCAACACCAGTGCAGGCGACATCATCAAATACACGATGGGCGGTTCTTGCGAGGTCTGGCTGCACGACGTCGGATGCAACGGACTCGGTGTCAGTGCCAACGGTAATTTGCTCGGCGCCTGCCACGGTCCGCGCGCCGTGATGGAGTTCGATGTCGTCACCAAGCAAGGCAAGATGCTGGCAACGATGGCGGGCGGTCAGATGTTGGATTCGCCAAACGATTTGATCAGTCACACCAACGGCACGATCTATTTCTCCAACACGGTCTATGAACTAGGGAACCGAACCCAAGGGTTGGGCCCCGCACTGGTAATGACCAGCCCGGCAGGTATGACGACCGTGATTCAGAAGGGCGGCCCGAACGGCGTGGCTCTCTCGCCCGACCAGAAGACGTTGTACGTGGTCGGCATGGGCGTTTGGACGCTGGACGACAATGGTATGCCGACCACCAAGACCAACCAGGCGGGACCGGGTGGCGACGGCATTGGCGTGGACTGCGCCGGAAGCCTCATCAACACCGCTGAGAACTACGGCACGAACGTGGCTTTTGGTGGGCCCGATGGCAAGACGATGATAGCCGTCGGCGGGGGGAACGGTGCCGGCCCCCCGACGTCGGCAAAGATCATCCAGATGACCGTTCCTGGTTTCCCGTAGCGAGTCGATTGGGATGGCGGCCACCACCCGCGCCTAAAACGAAATCTTCCCCAGCACCCGCGGTCCGCGCGCGCCCGTGACCGACGGAACGTTGCCGGGACGCCCGAACAACGTTTCGTTGGCCAGCACGGCGAAGGCGACCGCTTCCTTTGCCTTGGGATCAACGCCCAGAGCGTCCGTCGTGGCGACGGGGATCGGCGCCAGGAGCTCGCCGAGGTGGCGCATCAGAGTGGCGTTCAACGCGCCGCCGCCCGAGACGTAGACCTCGTCGGGCAGGGCGGGGCACAGCTCGCGGTAGCTGCGGGCGATGGCCTCGGCAGAGAAGCGGGTCAGGGTGGCCAGCAGATCGTCAAGCCGGCCTTCGAAGCGCGATAAAAGTGGATAGACGAAGTCCTTGCCGAACAGCTCGCGTCCGGTTGATTTGGGCGGGCGCTGGTTCAGATAAGGGTGGCGGTTCAATTCGTCCAAAAGGCCATGGTCGATCCGGCCGCGTGCCGCGCGTGCGCCGCCGGCGTCGAAGCTCTCTGCGCCGGCCGAGGCCGCGCGCGCGACGGCGTCCATCGCCATGTTGCCGGGGCCATTGTCGAAGGCGATCAATTCTTCCAACCGCGTGCGTACCAACGTGACGTTGGCGATGCCGCCGATGTTTTGCAGGGCGCGTTTTTTTCCGGCGGCGCGAAACAACAAATGATCAACCAGCGGTACCAGCGGCGCGCCCTCGCCGCCGGCGGCCACGTCACGCACGCGGAAATCGCTCACCACCGGGCGGCCGATGCGCTCGGCGATCACCGCCGGCTCCCCGATCTGCAAGGTGGCACCCAGCGCGCCCGCCGAGCGCGGATGGTGCACGGCCGTCTGTCCGTGCGAGCCGATCAGATCAACGGCGTCGATCGGCGTTCGGGCGGCGTCGCAGGCGGCCTGCGCGGCGTCGGCGAAGGCCTGTCCCAGCAGGACGTCCAGGTCGCACAGCTCCGAAGCATCGGCCTGGGAAAGGCGAAAAATGCGTTCGCGCAACGGGCGCGAAAACGGGGTCATCACGAAGCTGCGCATCTGCAGGTGCGTGGCCTCGCCGCTGCCGCTGATCTCGCAGAGGGCGGCGTCGGTTCCGTCGGCGCTGGTCCCTGAAAGCAAGCCCACCACCAGCCGCGTCGGCCGCTGGCGCAAGGCCAGCAGGGAGGCGAGCGGATCGGTGGACGCGGCCACGTGCTAGTCCTCGCCTGGCTCGATCGGGCCCAGCGGGATGTCGCCGACGATGGCGCGCAGCGAGCCCTTGTGTTCGACCAGCAGCTCTTTGGCGCGCGCGGCACCGACCTGCGCGTGGTGCATGACCAGCGCGACCTTGGCGCGCCCACCGGCTTTTTCCAGCAACTTCAGCGCGTCGTCGTCGGGCAGGCCGCTCAGCGCGCGGACGATGCGCGTGGCCCGCGCCCACAGCTTGGCGTTGGTGGGGCGTACGTCGACCATCAGGCCGCCGTAGGTCTTTCCCAGGAGCACGAACGCCGACGTCGAGATCGCATTCAGCACAACCTTGGTCGCGGTGCCGGCCTTGAGGCGCGTCGACCCGGCGATGATCTCCGGTCCGGTGTCGAGCGCGATCACCACGTCGGCCAGGCCGGCGGTGGATGCGGCGCCGCCGCAGGTGACGAAGATGGACGCCGCCCGACGAAAGCGCGCGTATTCCAGCGCGGCGCGGGCGAAGGGCGTGACGCCGGAGGCGGCGATGCAACACACGGCGTCCGTCGGTCCGACGGCGACGCGGCGCAAGCGTTGCTCGGCCTCGCGGCTTCCGTCCTCGGCGCCTTCCACCGAACGGGTCAGGGCCTGCGGTCCGCCGGCGATGATCGGCACCACCCGCGACGGCGGCACGCCGAAGGTCGGCACGCACTCGACCGCGTCCAGAGTTCCGAGGCGTCCCGACGTCCCGGCGCCGGCGTAAACCAGCCGCCCGCCCGCCGCCAACCGGCCCGCGACCAAGCGCGCTGCGCGGCCGATCAAATCTGCGCGCGCGTGCGCCGCCTTCACCGCCTTGATCTCCTCGCTCAGCATCAGCCGCGCGATCTCTTCAGGCTCCATCGTGTCCAGATGCCGCGCGCGCGGGTTCAAGGCCTCCGTCGGCAACTGACTGAAGTCGGTGGGGGCGGCAGCAAGGCCAAGGCGAGGACGAGGCATCGCCCGAATCTTAGCTATAAACCGAGAACGTCGCGAAAATC
>DASXQB010000022.1:0-4936 GCA_036493295.1 Polyangia bacterium
CCGACCACGCCGGGTTCGAGCTCAAGCAAGAGTTGGCCAAGATCATCACCGTCGCCGGCCACGATGTGCTGGACGTGGGCACCACCTCGACGGCGCCGGTGGACTATCCTGACTTCGCGGCGGCGGTGGGGCGCGCCATCCTGGATGGCCGCACCGACCGCGGCGTGCTGATCTGCGGCAGCGGTGTCGGCGCTTCGGTGGCGGCCAACAAGCTGGTCGGGATCCGCGCCGCCGTCTGCCACGACACGTACTCGGCGCACCAGGGTGTCGAGCATGACGACATGAACGTGCTGGTGATCGGCGCGCGCGTGGTGGGCACGGCGCTGGCGGCCGAATTGGTGCGCGCTTATCTGGCCGGGGCGTTCACCCACGAAGAGCGCCACGTCCGCCGCCTAGAAAAAGTGAAGGCGCTGGAACGCGTGCGTTCCTAGGTCGTCACGCGTGCGTTCCTAAGCCGCATCCAACCCGTCGCCTTCAAGCGACGCTGGGCGAAGCCGACTTCGACAGGCCCGGCGGCTTGCTGGGTGGCGCCGGCGCGATCGGCTCCAGATCGGCGAGATAGCCAGGCAGCCACGGGAACACCGGCGCGATGGCCGGCGCGTGGGAGGCGAACTGGGCCAGCACATCGCGGTGGCCCAGGCGCAAGGTATCGATCCACGAACGCAGCGTTTGATCGGCCAGCGCTCGATCGATGTCCAGCTGCAGATCACTGTCCTTGCCGCGACAGAGATCGCTGACCAGCACGCCAATGCCGGCCTCGGGCAGCGACGGAATGAGCAGCGCCGATAGCTGGGCGGCGGCGTCGATCTCCCCGGCGGCCAGCAGCGCCTGGGCCAGGCGCAGCGCGGTTCGGCCCCGCGGCGGCTCGCCAGCGGCCAGACGCAGTTCACCGACGGCGGTACCGGCGTCGCAAGCCAGCAGCGCCGCCTCGCCCAGCGCTTCGTGCAGCTCGGGCGAATCGCCATACTTGGCGCGCAGGCCAGCGGCAAAATCGCGCGCCCCGGCCACGCCCCGCCGCGATCGGATGATGAGCATGCTCAGGAGGAGCGACTCTTGATCGCGCGGGTTATAAGACAGCGCCTCGTCGACGCGCCGCCAGGCCTCGGGCAAATCGGCGTTGGCGATGGCCAGCCGGGCCAGGCCCATCAGCGGGCGCACGGTGGCCATCTGGATGTCGGCGGTGAAGTCGACCAGCGCGCGGCAGCGCCCGAAATCGGAGGCCGCCCCCACCGTCTCGTCCATCAGCTCGCGCAGCTCGCCCCGACGCAGGAACAGCGCCGCCGACGGCGCCACCAGATCGATCCAGGCGCCGATGAAGCTCAGCGCGCGCGGCGCATCGCCGGGGTGCAGCCCGTCGGCGCAGAGGGCGACCAGCTCGCCGCCATAGTGACGATCGAACAGGGCCAGCGGCCCGGCTTGGTCCAGCGCCTTTTGGGTGGCCGCCGCCGCCTCCGCCCACAGCGTTCGATCGCGCCAGAAGCGGGCCAGCTCGAGCAGCTTGAACCAGCTATAAAAATCCGCCGGATCGCGCTCGAGGCACCTCATCAGCAGCGCCGTGTCGCGCTCTTTCTTTTGCCGGTTGGCGGCGCGCTCGCGCACGTAGCCCAGGTGATCGACGACGGCGTTGATCCGACCCAGCTTGCGACCGCTGTCTTCCAGGAAGCGCGACACCGCGCCCGTGATGTCTTCGTGAATCGGATAGCTGAAGCGAATGTTCTGATGATTGCGAAACAGCCGCAAAAGCGGCGATTCGCGCCGGTGGCCGTGCGGCAAGAGATTGCGCATCACCAGCGTGGCGGCGCCGACGGTGTCGTCTTCGATCAGCGCGCGCAGCGCGGGCTTCACCGCCGGGCTGGCCATCTCGTCGGCGTCCAGGAACAAGATCCAGTCGCCGGTGGCGAGCTCCAGGCCGGCGTTGCGGGCGGCGGAAAAATCGTCGTCCCACGGACGGTGAATCACCTGGGCGCCGGCCGCCTGCAGGAGCTCCAGCGTGCCGTCGGTGGAGCCGGTGTCGACCACGCAAAGCTGGTCCCACAAGCCCTCCGCCGCCGCCAAGAACCGGGGCAGAAGTTCCGCCTCGTTCTTGACGATCATGCACAGCGAGACGGACTTGGGCATACGAGTCGTCCTTCGGCTAGCGGACTCCGTAAGCGCGGCGGGCTCTCCCACCAATACCAAACTTTCGTAAAGCCGTGTTCAATTTCGCCTCTTCGGTGCCGGCCAGATCGGCGCACCGCGCGAGCAACGCGCGCATGCGGGCGATCTGTTCGGGCTGGAGACGCCGGCCTTCGGCGGCCTGGCACGACGCCACCAGGACCTTCACCGAGGCGGCGGCCGTCACCACGTCGCCGGCCTGAAGGTGATCGGCGACGGCGGCCAGCGCGGCTTCGATCTCGTCCGCGGCTTCGGCGGTCGCCGCGGCGGTCATTTCGGGGACGCGCCTTGAACCATCGCCACCGCGCTGGCGAAAGCGTCGGCGATGGGGGCGAAGACGCGCTCGGCCTCGCGAAGGGGCTTGGCGCTGCGGGTCGCAGCGGAGGCGATCAAGCGATCACCGACGAACAAGTAGAGATCGGTCAGGCGCGCACACAGCTGCGGAGCCTTCGAGTGATCAAGCGTGGCGGTCAGCTCGGCGATGATGTCGCCGGCCTTGGCCAGCGGCTCCATTCCCTCGAGCACGCGGCCACCTTCCATCGCGGCGGCGGCCACCCGCATGTGTTTCAGCGCGGCTTCGAACAGGAGAATCATCAGGCGTTCTTTCGAAGCCGTCTCGTTGCGGGTATTGGCGTACCGTTTGACTGCGAGCATTTCCTCTCCGATCCGCTACTTGGGTTGCGCCTCTTGCTGGGTGAGGAAGTTCCCGGTGGCCTTAAAGCCGCTCACCAGCTCTTCCATCGCCGTGAACTGGGTCTGTAGATTTGCCTTATAGGAATCGATCCGCTCCTGCAGAGATTCGGCATCCGTGTCCATTTGCTTGATCTGATCGTTCAAGCCATTGGTGCGGGTGGTGAAGACGCCATCGACGACGCTGGTGAATTTCTCCGACAGGTCGAAGGCTTGCGCGCTGATGCCGGTCAGGGGGTCGTTGAAGATCTTGTTGACCGCCGTCGGGTCGATGGAAATCGCCGTGGCGAGCTTGGTGGTGTCGATCGACAGCGTGCCGTCCTGGAAGTTGGTTTTGAGGCCCAGGTCGGCCAGAGTCCGCACGCCGCCCAGGCCGCTGACCGTGTTGGTCATGATGCTTTGCAGGCTGGAGACCAGATCGCGCGCGGTGGAATCGCCGGATAGGGTGGCGTCGCGCGTGCTGCCGTCGGGAATGGTCTGGTCCTTTGCGACCGTCGTGATGAGGGCGTTGTATGCATCGACGAATTTCTGCAGGTTGCTGGCGGTCGCCGTGGTGTCGACGTCCGTCGTCATCTGCTCGTCGGTGTTGGACTTGCCTCGCAGCGCCAGCGTGGTGCCGTCGATGACGTCGGTGACGGTGTTCGACTGCCGAACGAAGGCCAGGTTGTCGACGGTGAATTCGGCGTTGGTGGCGGTGTGCGAGCTGGTGAAGCCCAGCGCCTTCCCCTGGGTGGCCAAGGGATCGGTGACCTCGTTCAGTTGCAGGGCGCCGCTGGCGGCGCCGGTGGTGTAGCCGGTGTCCTTGTTGGTGACCGACAGATAAGTCGATCCGGTGCCGGTGGTGAGAACGGAGACGTTGATCGGGGCGCCCAGCGTTTGCAGGTCGCTGGCGACGTCCTGCAAGCTTTCGCCGTCGCCAATGGTGATCGTGCCGTAACTGGTGCCCTGAACCTTCACCTCCAGCGTGCCGCCTCGAACCGGGGAGCTGCTGTCGGAGAACGCGGTGCTGCGCTGCTGGGCCGCAGTGGCCAGATTCTGCACCGAAATGGTGTGCGAGCTGGGCGAGGCGTTGGCCGCCGGGGTGGCGGTGAAATCGACGTTGTTGCTGGTGGTGGTGATGCCCAGTGCGCCGTTGGTGCCCAGCGCCTTGGCGGCTGCGTAGAACGTGCCGATCTGCGAGACCAGCGATCCGATCAACGAGACCTGGGTCTTGAATCCAGTCTGCTGGGTGCGCAGGTCGGTCAGCGGCTGCGAGGCGATCTGGGTCAGGCCGTCGATGATGCTGTTGGTGTCCAGCCCCGACGCCAAACCGCTGGCTGTGAATGATGGTGAATCCGCCATGATTGCTGCCCGCGCCTTTGCTTCTTCTTAATGAGGTGGCGCCCCGCGGCTCATCACCACGGGGCAGCACCGGATAGACCTTGAGACTGTTATCGGCCCTCAGGCTCACCACCTTGAGGGCCGTCTGCCCTACCCTGGATTACCCGAGGAGCTTGAGGGCAACCTGCGGGATCTGGTTGGCCTGGGCCAGAACCGAGACACCGGCCTGCATCAGGATCTGGGCGCGGCTGAGGTTCGAGGTCTCCTGCGCCACGTCGACGTCCTGGATACGGCTTTGGGCCGCCGACAAGCTGACCGACGCCTGCGTCGCCGCGTTGATGACCGATTCCATCCGGTTCGCCTGCGCGCCCAGCGTCGCGCGGTTGGACGAGATGGACTGCAGCGCGGCGTCGATGGTGGCCAGCGCGCCTTCTGCACCCGTCAGCGTGGACAGCGACAGGCCGCAGACGCCCAGGGCAGACGTCGTCGCGCTGGAGGTGGTCACCGTGATCTGGTCGTTGGCCGCCACGTTGCGGATACCGACCTGGAAGGTGAGCGCGGTGTTGGCGTTCAACAGCGCCACGCCGTTGTACTCCGTCGAGTTGGCGATACGATCAACTTCCGACGTCAGCGCCGTGACCTCGTTCTGGATGTACCCGCGCTCCGTGTTGGACACGCCGGACGACGCCGACTGCGAGGCCAGCTCGCGAAGACGGGTGAGGATGTTCTGCGTCTCGTTCAACGACGCTTCCGCGGTCTGCGTGACGTTCAG
>DASXQB010000023.1:0-15684 GCA_036493295.1 Polyangia bacterium
AGGTGACGTTCGGCCATCCGGTTGTGCAGCGAAACGCCCGAGCGAAGGACGGCGAAGCGCACCAGGTTCTCCGGCTCGGCTTGACCGGGATGATTGATGTCGTTGGCGATGTTCACGCCCACCTGCTGCGCCAGCTGGTTCAACGTCGCCGGCAGATTGATCAGCGTGTCGTACAGCGGCGCGCGCGAGGCGGTGTCCCAGAACCAATCGCCGCGCACGAACGGCGCTTCCGTGCCGAGCTGGGCGTACAGCGACTGATGACCGGCCAGCGCCGACGCCAGACAGTACGGATAAAATCCGGTCAGCTGATCCCAGACGGCGTTGTTCCAGCCGAGATCCGACAGGCGCACGCGAAAGATCGAACTGCGCGAATCGATCGGCACCATCGGGACGATCGTCCCGCGGCGCGACACCGAGTTGACCGCGAAGGCCAGCAGGTTCTTGGCCACTGTCACCTCGCTGTCGGGACGGCCCATGTCAACGAAGTGGGCCAGGCTGAAGTAGCGAAAGTCGGACGACAGCGAACGCAGCTGCAGCACGTCCGCGTTGATCGCGTCGAGGATGTCCTCGTCGGTACGCGGCTCGAGGATCGGCCGCTTGAGATTTTGGATCCAGGCGCGCAGCGTGGCCACCTCGGCGGTGGGAACGCGGTCGCCTCGCGGCGGCATGTCGCCGCGCACGACCACCCGATCGATCATGCGCGAGGTGGCGGGGCTGCCCGGCACGACGATCTCGGCGTCGATCAAACGCGACAGATCCAGCACCGAGCCCCAGCCGCCCAGATCGCCGACGCCGTAGGTGTGGCAGGCCGAACAGCGCGCCTGCAAGATCGCCGAGACGTCGGCAGGGATGGCGCCCGGCGTGACGACAGCCGGCGGAAGCGACTGCGGATCGTTCATCGTTCCTGTCGTGTTGCCGGTGGTATTGCCCGGCATGGTGGTGCCGATGGCCCCGCCTCCGCCGTTGTTGCTGGCAGCGGGCGTGCCGTTGTTGTTCGGCCCGCCGCCGCTGCCGCTCGCGCCGGGATCGACAGTGTTCGATCCCGGCGCCTTTGTGCCGGTGCCGGCGACGGCGCCGCTGCCGGTGTTCGTGGTGTTGCCGGCGCCCACCGCCGCCGAAGGATCGCCGGCCGGGATTTGCCGTCCGGTGTTGACGCATCCAGGGGAGCCGCCGGCACAGAGGGCCAGCGATACGCCCAGGATGGTCAGCTCGTCCTTGAAATGCCGAGAACGGACAACGACTGAGGTCCATCGAGACATGAAACACCTCCCGAGCAGCAGACCGTTGGGTGGGACCGGCGCCCTCCATTCGTGACGTTCCCGCCTGGGCGCAAAATGTTTCAGCGATCGCGATCAGCCTTGACGCACCCGCCGGCGGGCGCCGCTTTTGCCGTCGGGATAAACTGCGCGGCAGTGGCCGAGCAAGCACACACCTTTTATGCCCTCGCCTTCGTCGAGAACTTCTCGCTGAAGGAGCTGGCGGCGCGCTATCCGGAGGGCAAGCGCACGCACCAGCTGTTTTGGTTTCCAGCGGCGGCGGGCGGCACGGTGTTCATGTTTCCTTCCGGCACGGTGGTCTTTCACAACGTGGGTCAGGCCGGGCGCGAGGCCGAGCTTTTGCGGCTACGCCGGTCGCTGCCCAAGCTCAGCGATGCCCAGGTCTTCGGCGATCAGTTCTCCGTGCGGGAGATCCCGGGCGCCAAGACGGACATAGTCAACGGCGTGCTCGAGCTGTCCGAGCTGGGCTTCGAACGGGCTGGCGTGGTGGCGGTGTCCGTCGCCCAGAGCGTGGCCATGGAGTACTACGAGCGCATCGTCGATCAGATGTTCACCGAGACCGATCGCCTGGTCGAGCGCTTGGAGAAGGTCGGGACCATGCCCGTCTTCACGCGCAAGCTGCACAAGTTCATCGGCGCCGCCATCGGCACGCGCAGCGAGGTGCTGTCGGTGTTGCACCTGTTCGACAAGCCCGACGCCGCCTGGGACGATCCCGGCGCCGAGCACATCTACGAACAGCTGCGCGCCGAGTTCGATCTCGTCGACCGCCATCAAGCCCTGGAGCTGAAGCTGCGCAGCGTGCAAGAGGCGCTGGAGCTGGTCACGGACATCGCGCGCGACAAGCGCCTGGTGTTGCTGGAGGTCTCGGTGGTGCTGCTGATCGTCCTGGAAATTGTCCTCAATTTCTTCCGCCACTGAACCGGACTGGCCGGAGCAGCGACGGCGGGCGCTCTAAAGTCGCGTCGCCGAAACGCCGACATATCCCCTGCGGCGCAATCAAACGATGCGGCGAGGAGAACGCGCATGCGTTCAATAACAACGGCGGCGCTAGGCGTGGCGATCGGGGGGATGGTTCTGTCGGCGGCGCTCGGCGGCTGCCAGGGCGGCAGTCCCCAGGAAGACGATCGTCTGGTCTTTTTCAACTGGTGGACCAGCCCCGGCGAGCTGGCCGCCTTGAACAAACTGGTCGGCGTCTACACTGATCGCTATCCCGACGTGGCGGTGGAGAACGCTGTGGTCACCGGCGGGCCCGCTACCGATCTGCACGAACGCCTGTACGACCAGGGCCTGGCCGTCGGCCACCCGCCCGATTCGTATCAGGTCCACATCGGCGCCGAGGCGCGCGCCGACCTGACGTATCTGCAGCCCATCGACGATCTGTACGCCATGTACAACTGGGAGGCGGTCTTTCCACCGGCGGTGCTGGCGCTGTCGAAGTTCGCCGGTTCGTATTACACGGTTCCGCTGAACGTTCACCGCAGCAACGTGCTTTGGTACCGCAAAGCCAGCCTGGCCAAGGTCAACCTGCCGCCGCCCGCCACCTGGGATCAATTCTTCGTCGTCGCCGACGCGCTGAAGGCGATCGGCGAGGAGGTGTTCGTGTGGAACCCGGCCCGCGACCCGGCGGATCCGTCGAACCGCATCAGCTGGACCACCCACCACATCTTCGAGAGCATCCTGCTGTCCCAGCTGGGCAACACGCGCTTCCTGGGCTTGTTCGACGGCTCACAATCGTGGAACGCGCCCGAGGTGCTGGCAGCGTTCGCCACGCTGGATCGCCTGCTGGCCTACGCCAAACCGATGCCCGACAGTTCGACGTATGACATGACGGCGATGACCGGCAACGACAAACCGGCGGCCCTGGCGCTGATGGGTGATTGGTCGGAGGGCGATCTGATCGCCCTGGGATTTCGGCCCGATGTCGATTTTGGCTGGGCGGCGGCGCCGGGCACCGCCGACTATTTTCTGTTCTTGAGCGATTCGTTCCCGCTGCCCAAAGGCGCGCCGCACGAACGCAACGCCCGTCGCTGGCTGGAGGTGATCGGCTCAAAAGACGGCCAGGACGCGTTCAATCCGGCGAAGGGATCGATCCCGTCGCGCCTGGACGCTGACCTTTCGAACTACGACAGCTATCACAAGTCAGCCATCGCCGACTTTGGCAGCAAGACCCTGGTCCCGAGCCTCGCACACGGCCTTGCCGCGCGGCCGGCGTTCACCCAGGCGTACTACGAGATCATCGGCAAATTTCTGGACGATCGAGACGCGGCGGCGGCGGCGGCGGCGCTGGAAGTCGCGTGCACAGGCTCGTGCAGTTAGCGCGCAGCTCGGCGACGCTGGCGATCGTCATGTTGGCCGCCGCCGGGGTGGCCCGCGCGGCGGACGCGCCCGAGCTGGACGCCGCCACCATCGACTGGATCACCGATTTTTCCCTGGAAGATCTGCTGAACATGTCGGTCACGTCGCCGACGCGCACCCAGGTGCGACTGCCCGACGCGCCGGCGCGGATCATCGTCATCACCCACGAACAGATCCGCCGCCACGCCTATCGCTATCTGCGCGACGTGTTTCGCGACCTGCCCGGCTATCAGGTCAGTTACTGGAGCACCGCAGAATGGGGCACCACCCTTTCGGTGCGCGGGATGAGCGGCAACCACCGCCTGGTCTTCTTGCTCGACGGGCGGCGGATGAACCCGCCCGGCGGCGAGGAGGTGCCGCTGTTCGCCAATTACCCGCTGACCTTCGTCGACCACATCGAGGTGATGTATGGCCCGGGGTCGGCGCTGTACGGCAACGACGCCTTCAACGGCATCGTCAACATCGTCACCACGCCCGGCTATCCGCACGACGGCGCGGTGGCCAGCGCCAGCGCCGGCACCGGCGGCGCCGCCGATGTATCGGCGTTGGCCCGCCACACGTTCGGACCAGTCGAGGTGCGCCTGGGCCTGCACTACATGCGGGCGCGACCGCCGAACGTCTACGCGCTTTACCCGAACGAATACAGTTATCCGGCGCCGGGCACCGGGTTGCCGGTCCGTCTGGATGGATTGCCGTCGGCGACCCACGCTCTCGGCGCCTTCGACGCCCACGAGTCGGGCTACGACGGCATCTTGTTCGCCGGCACCAAGCAGACGCACGCCACGTTTTCGTTGCGCGGCTTTGATCAATCCAGCGCCTGGGAGCAGAACGCCTCGGGCGGCCCATTCGTGCCGCAGGCCCGCCTGGGCGATCAGCAGTATCTGTTGTCGGCGTCGCACACCTTCGAATACGGGCGGCTGCGTTCCACCACCAGCGCCGATTTTTCGCGCTATCTAGTTTTGCCCAGCACGCGCTTTGTCACGCCGCTGAACCTGGACGCCCGCACCTTCACCGAGAGCGCGCGCAGCGGCTCATCGTCGGCGGTGCGCGCCGAAGAGCAGGTGGATTACGCCTTCGTGCCGAACGTGCTGTCCCTGACCGTCGGCGCGACTGCCCAGGGCGTGTGGGTGATGCCGCTGTCCCAGGCGAGGATCGGAGATCTCAACTACCGCCGGTACACCGGGCCCGGCGACACGCCGGCCGTCGACGGCAACGGGTTCGTCAGCGATCCCAACCCGGTGCTGTTCACGCCGTCGGCGGCCATCGCGCCGCCGACCAGCGTGCGTTTTCAAACCGTGGCCGGCTTCGGGCAGCTGCTGTGGAATCCGTCGCGTCTTTTGCACGTTACCGGCGGCGTGCGGCTGGATTACTCGACCCGCTTTGGTTACTCGACCAACCCGCGGCTGGCGCTGGTCAGCGCGCCGTTCGAAACCACCGCGCTGAAACTACTTTACGGCCAGGCGTATCTGGAGCCGACGCCGTACCAGGTTTACAGCGCGCTTTCCGATCGTGATTCGCTGCTGTTTCCGAATGGCGGCCTCAAACCGGAGAAGCTGCAATCGCTGGAGCTGGTCTGGGAGCAACGCATCGGCCGCCGGCTGCGCTTGACCACCGGCGCGTTCGTCAACCGGGTGGTGAACTTTATCAACGACACGGCGTGGACCCAGCAGTACGTGTACGTCGACCGCGGCGGCGATCAATTGCAACGCCTGCGCGACTTGCAGTCGTCGAACGCCGGCGACGCCCTTTATTTCGGCAGCGAGACGCTGGCCGTGCTGGCCGCCGGTCCCGTGCAGGCGTCCGCCAGCGTGTCGTGGATCGACGGCACCGCCCACACCCTGAACCTACGCGGGGTGCTGGAAGAGACACCGCCGCCCAATGTCTCGACGCTGATGCTCAAAGGCGGCGTCAGCGTCGAGCTGCCGCGCGGCGTGCTGCTGGATGCGCGCGGCAGCTTCCAGACCGCGCCCGATATCCGCTTCGTCGGCGCCGACTATCCCTTCGCCGCAAGCCCGGCGCCGTCGTTTGTCGTCGACGCCGCGATTCGCTGCGCGCTGGATCAGTTGTGGACGGCATCGACGTCGGCGGCGACGTCGGCGCTGTGGCGCGGCCTGGAGGTCGTCATCGACGGCCGGAACTTGACCGACCAGCGGTACAAGCAGCCGAGCGGACGCCCGGCCATCAACTCCACCGGTACGCCGCAGCCGCCGTTGCAGGTGATGGCCGGTCTGGCGCTGGCGATCTGAAACCGCCGGCGCCGCCGCCGCCGCAACTTACGTTTTATTTACGGCGCGAGGAACGCGTCGGTGAGCATCACGTCGGCGATCAGCTCTTTCAAGTTGAAGCCGGCGGCGCGGTAGGGACCGACGACCTGGGCCAGGGCGGCGGCGTCGCGCTGTTGCTGGGCGGAGGTTACGTCTTGTCGATCTTCATTGAAGGCGAACGCTATCCACTGCGTGGCCATGCAGGTCTCGGCGGTGTCGCTGGTGGACAGATACTGCGCCAGTCCGACCGGGCCATTGAACGTATGGTCGCCCCCGTCGAAATTGCGCAGAGTCAGCCCCGAAACGTCGACCGGCAAGCCATTGTCGGTGGCGCGAGGCTGCCCGATGGCATCGAAGCTCTCGAAGGCCAGGCCCGGGGGATCGATCAGACTGTGGCAAGCGGCGCAGACGGCCCCCGCGTGCGTCATCTCCAGCTCCTGGCGAGTCGTCAGTCCTGCTGGCACCGGGTTCGGCAACGCAGGCACTTGAGCCGGTGGCGGCGGTATTGGCATGCAGAGTGTCTGTTGATAGATCGTCACGCCTCGGTGGGGGACATTGTTCCGGGTTGGATTCGAAGCCAATGCTTGCAACGCCGGAATGGTCAGCAAGCCCGAACGCTGTTGCCCACTGAGCGAAACCTGTTGTAGCGCATCGCCAGTCACGCCGCTGACACCGTAGATCGCCGCCAGGCGCGCGTTGAGGAAGCTGAACGGCGCGGTCAGCAGCGTCTGATACGTTCCGTTCAGATCCAACGTCACCTTCACGCCGAAGGTCTGCGCCTCGTTGGCCATGTCGGTGGCTAGCTGGGCGTTCCACTGTGGAAACACCGTCGCGTCTTTGCTCACCATCGCCAGCTTGTCCAGGTTCAGCCACCAGCGATAGAACGCCCCCACCCCGACCGCGGCGCGCGGGTCGGCCAGGATCTGCCGGGCCGGGCTGTAGAGATCCTCGACGGTCTTGAAGTGGCCGAGGGTATCTTGCGACAGCAGATCATCGTCGGGCGGGGCGTTCCAGATCAGCGTGGTCATGCGGGTTAGTGCTTCTTTGCCGCTGATCTGCAACGGGCGCTCGCTGCGGGTGATGGTGGCGCCGCCGGCGCCGCCGGTCGCGGTCGCCGCCCCGCCGCTGCCTGTCGCCGCACTGGAGCCACCGCTACCGCTCTGCTGGCCACCGCCGTCGGGACTTTGTCCGACCAGCAGGCGATCATCCGAACAGCCGGCCTGCCCGGCCAGACTCAAAGCCGACAGTCCGAAAATCAGGAGAGGTCTTTTCATCGGCGTCACTCCACGTTTTTGGGGGGTTGCGGCCAAGTCGCGATTCAGTTTTGCCCAAGAGCACGGCGGTGCCGCGGCGGTCGTTTACGTTTTCCTTACGGCGCGAGGAACGCGTCGGTGAGCATCAGGTCGGCGATCAGTTCTTTCAAGTTGAAGCCGGCGTCGCTGAAGGGCTTGATCACCTGGGACTGCACGCTGTCGCTCACCGCTTGGCTGATGTATCCCGTTTGGGGAATGGGAACTTGGCGTAACGCGAAGGTCAACCACTGTTCGGCCATGCAGGTCTCGGCCTGATCGTTGGTGGCCAGCAACCGGGCCATTTCGATCGGGCCGTTGAAGCTGGGGGTCGAGCCGTCGCTCAAGTGCACGTTGAGTCCCGAGACATCAACCGTCTGGTCATTGTCCGTGATGCGGGCCTGGCCGATGGCGTCGAATCCCTCGAAGGCCAGGCCGGGCGGATCGAGCAGATTGTGGCAAGGGGCGCAGGCCGGGTTCGTCAGGTGCATTTCCAGCGCCTGGCGCGTGTTAGTCCCTGGCGGAATTGGGTTGAGCAGCTCCTGTACATTGGGCGGTGGAGGTGGCAACGGATTGCAGAGGATCTCTTCATAGAGCAACTGGCCTCGGCGCGGAACATTGTTTCGAGTCGGATTCGAAGCCAACGCCTGCAACGCCGGAATCGTCAGCAAGCCCAACCGCTGTTGCCCGCTGAGCGAAACCTGTTGCAGGGCATCGCCGGTCACGCCGCTGACCCCGTAGATCGCCGCCAGACGCGCGTTCACGAAGCTGAACGGCGCGGTCATCAGGGTCTGATAGGTGCCGTTCAGATCCAGCGTCACCTTGACGCCGAAGGTCTCCGCCTCGCTGGCCATGTCGCTGCCAAGCTGGGCGTTCCACTGCGGAAACAGCGTCGCGTCTTTGGTCACCATCGCCAGATTGTCGAGCCCCAACCACCAGCGATAGAACGCGCCGACGCCGACCGCGGCGCGCGGGTCGGCCAGAATCTGCCGGGCCGGGCCGTAGAGATCCTCGACGGTCTTGAAGTGGCCGAGGGTGTCTTGCGACAGCAGATCGTCGTCGGGCGGGGCGTTCCAGATCAGCGTGGTCATGCGGGTCAGCGCTTCCTGGCCGCTGATCTGCAGCGGGCGCTGGCTGCGCGTGACGGTGGCGCCGCCGGTGCCGCCGGTGCCGCCGGTCGCCGCTCCGCCGCTGCCTGTGATGACTGTCGTTCCACCGGAGCCACTGCCACCGCTCCCGCTCTGCTGGCCGCCGTCGGGACTTTGCCCGACCAACAGGCGATCATCCGAACAGGCGGCCTGACCGGCCAGACTCAAAACGGACAATCCGAAAATCAGCAGCGTTCTTTTCATCGCGTCGCTCCGGCTGGGGGTTGCTTCCGTGTACGTGGAAGCGATCGCGCGGACCTTACAGTTATTTTTTCGCTATTCAGTTTTGCCCAAGCGCGCGCCGGGCGTCGGTGGCGAAGCGGCCGTTCGGGAACCGGCTGAGGTAGGACCGCAGGTCGCGGGTGGCGCCGTCGCCGTCGCCCTGTTTCACCCGGCAGGCGGCCCGTCCGTACAGGGCGCGTTCAATCAGTCCGGCCGGCGCGGCCTGGGTCAAGACAGCGTCAAAGTCGGCGACCGCTCGCGCGCAGCTGCCGGCGGAGCCGAGCTCGCCGCGAATGACCTGCAGCTCTTGGTCGTGTCCACGCGGCTGCAGATTCAAGGTGCGTAGGACTGCCAGCGCGCCATCGTCCTTCCCCAGCGTCAGCAAGGCGTCGACGCGAGCCACATCGGCTTCGCGCTGCAGGGTGCCCTGCGGAAACCGCTGCTGATAAAGGTCCAGCGCCATCAGAGCACCGGTGGCGTCGTGGTGCTGGCGCAGGCGCGCCACCGCTTGTCCCAAGACCTGCGTCTCGCCGGACAGCGTGCTTGGCACCAGCTGCGGCGGCGGCGTGGCGGACGGCGACGGCGTTGCTTTGGTCGGCGCCGGCGCCGTGCTGGCCATCGAAACCAAACGGTGTCCGCCGACGAAGCTGCTGTTCGCCAGGTGGGTCCGCGCCGCTGCGGCGGGCATCGCCGCCGGCGCTGTCGGCGTTGCGGCGATCGGCGGCGGCAATTCTTTCGCTGTCGCCGCCGGCAGCGGCGGCAATGGTGAATCGTCTGCCAGAGGCATGGTCTCTGGCTGCGCCTCTGGCACCGGCGCTCCGGCCCGCGCGCGCCGCACTGGGCGTCGCTTGATCGCGGTCGGCTGCTGGTCGACCGACGGGGTCGGGTCGGGCGGCGGCCACCAGCGATGCGCCGTCACCGCGCCGACCACCGCGCCGCTGGTCAACAACACGGCCACCGCCACCCCCCAGCGCAGCCCGGCCAGGCTGCGCCAGCGAAACGATGTCCCGTTCATGGTCAGCCGCGACCAGATGCGGGCGCGTTCGGCACCGGTCAAACCCGTGGTCGGTTCGCCCGACCGGATCAAGGCCGCCAGCCGATCGGCGTCTGCCGTTCCACCCGGCGCCGCCGCCGACCAACGCCCCGGTTGCCCGTCGCTTGATCCGATGCCGGCCCGGGTCACGCCGCCGCGTTTTGTTTGATTGCCGTTCATGGGTTTCCCTTCGCCTCCCAAGCCAAAAATCGCTTCATGACTTTTTCCCGCCCCCGGTGCAGTCGGATCCAGACGTTGGCCAGCGACGTGCCGGTCAGCGTGGCGATCTGCTCGCCGCTTAGCCCCTCGATCTCGAACAGCACGATCACCGTGCGGTATTTTTCGGCGACGCCGTCCAGGATGCGATACAGGGCGGCGGTCGCCTCGCGCTTTTCCAGCGTGTCCACCGGGCCCGGCTGGTCAGCGGCGATGCGCTCCAGCTCGCCGTCGCCGAAACGACCGGTCCGCGCTCCGCTAGCGCCGCCTAGCCAGCGCCAAAAATGCCGGCGCCGGCGGCGATCCTGGACCACCCGCAAGGTGATCTCGTAAAGCCAGGTGGTGATCTTGGCTTCGCCGCGCCACTCGGGCAGGCGCCGCTGCACCACCAAGAACACCTCGTGAACCAGGTCCTCGACGTCCAGCTCGGGGCCGCCCATGCGTCGCGCCCACGTCGCCACCACGTCGGCGTGCCGGCGATAGATCGTCGCCAGGTCGGGGCGAGGGTCCGGCGCGGCAGGGTGATCCATGGTGTCCTCACCGCCACCGCCAAGCGGGCGGCGGACGGCTAAAACGGGCGCGTGCAAACGCGGTGGGGACATGGACCTGAAATCCTGTGTGGCCGTGGTCTGGCCAAGCTTACAATTTTTGTTTGCCCCCGCCGGTCGGTCAAGGGCAGGCGCAGAAGCTCAATCCCAGCGCCAGGATGCCTTCGATGCGGGGCAAGGAAACCGACGCGCCGCTGGGCGATTCATAAGCCACCTGGCGCCGCAGCCAGCCATAAGCCGACAGATCCACCCAGGGCGCAAACAGTCGCCCGGGCAACATCAGCCGCGCGCCCAACCCGCCGCCGACATCGAGCCCATTCGCATCTTGGTCATTCATGAAGTTGCCGCCGCTGGCCAACACCACAGCCCCCAGCGCGTCGGCGTGCAGATCAAAAAAGACATCGCGGCTGGCCGACGCCCACCGCCACTGCGGGCCCAATCCAGCGACGAAGCGCCGCCATTGCACGGTGCCGTTGCCGGTCCCCAGGTCCAGGGTGCGTGCGGTGCTGGCCTGCAATGACAAGCGTCCGCCGATGCGTCGGCCCGCCGGCGTCCACCCGCCGACGAGCAACGCGCCCGCCGCCGCGCCCGCGCTGTCGCTGCTGGGGGCGAGCGATCCGGTTAAAGCCGCCCCGATCTCGTATGCGGCGGTGGAAGTGCGGGGCGAAGCGGGTGCCGGTGCCGTCGCCACTACCGGCGGAGGCGCAGGGGCGCGCGGCGGCGTCGCCAGGGCCAGGCGAAACTCCGGGTGCACGTCGCTTTCAAAGGTCGCGATGATCACCGCCGCTGCTCCCGCTAGATCGGGGCAGGGAAACGTGCGTTCAAGGACGCGCTCGCCGATCGGCGTGCCGTCGGCGCGCCGCACTTGAATGCGCACCGACGCGCCCTGGTCGTCCAGCAGCGCGACGTCGGGTTCGCTGGCCAGCGTGGCGCCGGGCAAAAGCTCGCCCAGGCGCGCCGCCACCACCTGTGGCAGCGGACAGATCGAATCGCCTTCCACGGCCACCACGGGCCCGGCGAAAGACAGCGCCAGCCAAAACATCAACGGCATCGTCATGCAGTGGCGCTTCGAGCAAGCGCCCACCCACAAATACACCAATGCCCGGCCGCACGCGACGTGGCTGGGCGTCGGTTTGATCATGGGACCGTCCGGTGGACAGCCTGTGGGGAATCGGACATCCTCACGCGCGACAGATGCCTGCGAGCGTGCGTTGACCGAGGCCGGCGAAGGCGGCGCCGCCGCCGACGCGTCCGACGGGACCAAACCGCAAGACGTCGCCCACGCCGCGCGCAGCGGCGCGATGCAAGCACTGACCATCGCCGCGCAGGCGATGTTGACCATCACCCACGTCTTGCTGGCGCGCCTGTTCGGCAAGGCGGTGTTCGGCAGCTACCAGACGTGTCTGGCGATCATGGAGGTGTTGACCCGTGGTGGGACCGGCGGCGCCGACAAAGGAATGCTGCGCTATATCGCCGCCCACCGCGCCAGCGGCGAACACGATCAGGTGGCCAGCGCGCTTGGCACCGGGCTGCGGGTTTGCTTGGTGATCTCGTCGGTGGCCGTGGCGGTGGTGATGCTGGCGGCGGGGCCGCTGGCGCGGTTGTCGCACGCGCCGGCTTTGGCGACGGGCCTGAGGGTGATGGCGCCGGCGGCGATCTTCACCGGGTGCATGTGGGTGCTGGTGCAGGCCAGCCTGGCCAGCAAGATCACGCGGGCGAATTTTCTGGTGCGCGGCCTCGGCGAGCCGTCGTTCTTCTTCATCGCCGGCCTCACCGCCGCGCTGTTCGGCCGCACGCTGGAGCCGCTGGCCGTCGCACACCTGCTGGCGGCGGTGGCCACGTTTGGTTTGGCGGTGGTGGTGGTGGGCCGCGTGCTGGGGCGAGGCGAACTTGCCCGAGCGTTGCGCGCTCCGCGCTTGCCGGGCTTCGCGCAATTCTCCATCCCACTCGGTCTATCCGATCTGATGAACGCGGTTTTGCAGCGCACAGACATCATCATGCTGACGGTGTTTCGCGGCCCCGCCGCCGCCGCCGTCTATGCCGCCGGCGAGTTCGTCACCCGCGTGATCGCCAACGCCCGCTACGCCTTGGACAGCGTGGCGGCGCCAGTGTTCTCGGAGGCGGTGCACCTGGGCCAGACCGATCGCCTGCGACAGAACTGGGTGATGATGACCCGCTGGGTGGCCAGCGCGTCCGCGCCCATCGCTGTCACCGTGGTGATGTTGCGCCACGAACTGCTGGCCTTGTATGGCGCGGGATTTCAAGAGGGCGCCGGCGCGTTGTGCGTGCTGGCCGTCGGGCACCTGGTCAATTCAACCTTCGGTCTGGTGGGATGGATCCTGATGGTGACCGGCCGATCGCGGGTGGTCCTGGCGAACAACGTGGTCGCCGCGCTGGCGAACATGCTGATCGCGTTTCTTCTGATCCCGCGCCTTGGTCTGGTGGGAACCGCGGTGGCCGCGCTGAGCGGCGTCGCCCTGCTGCAGACGATGATGCTGGTCGAGGTGTGGATCATCCTGAAGGTTCACCCGTTCCACTGGTCGGTGGCAAAACCTTTTCTCAGCGCTGCGGTGGCGCTGGGCGCGCAACGGCTGATCGCTCCGCACCTGGCCAACACGGCGTTGCGCATCTGCGTGGTGATTGTGGTTGGGCTCGGCGTGTATCTCGGCGCGCTGTTGGCGCTGAAGCTGGCGCCGGAAGACCGGCGGGTGGTGGATGGGGTGGTGGCGCGCGTGCGGCGTTGGGTTGCGGTCCGGCGTTAGATCGACTTCAAATCGACCTCTGATCGAGCTAACCCGGCCTCGACGCCGTCATGCCGGCCGTCAATTCGTCGTAAACGGCCACCGTCTGGTCGACGACGAAATTGTCGTGCGGGGCAAAGCGCGCCGTCACGCCCGTCCGCGCCGCCGCGCCCATCGACCGCAGCTCGCCCGTCGGTGTCTCCAGCGCCCGGCGCAGAGCCGCCACCAGCGGTCGGTGCGCCGCCGTCGGCACCTCCCAGCCAGAAATACCGTCTTCGATGATCCCGTCGACGTTCGCCGCGTGCGAGAGGATGGCCGGCAATCCGGCGGCGCATCCTTCCAGCGCGGCGTTGGCCAGGCCTTCGTACAGCGACGGCATCACCAGCACGTCCGACGCCCAATACAAAGACAGGATGTCTTTTTGCGCGCCCAGAAAACGAACCCGCGCGGACATGCGCCGATCGCTGGCCAGCCAGTGCGCCAGCGCCGAGGACAGGCGATCGCGCTCGCGGCCGGCCAGCAGCAGAACGAAATTTTCGGGCAGCTGGTTGCGCCCGGCCAGCGTGCGCAGCGCCCACAGAAGGCCAAGCTGGTGCTTTTGCAAGCCCACCCGCCCGGGCAGCAGCAGCACGCGCTCGTCGTCGCCCAGGCTCCAGCGCTGGCGCGCCTGCTGGCGCTCGGCGGGCGAGGGCGGTCGGAAGCGGTGGACGTCCAGAATGTTGGGGATGACGCGAATCTTGTCCGGTGAGACGCGGGCGATCTTCGTCAGCTCATCCTTCACGCCGATCGAGTTGGTCAACGTGACCGTGGTGTAGCGAGCGAACAGACGCTCGATGGCCAGATAACGCAGGTTCATCATTCGATTGCGGCACGAGGTGATGACGATCGGCACGCCGGTCCGCCGCGCCGCCAGGCGGGCCCAGAAGTTCGATTTATCCCGGTATGAGTGCACGATGTCCGGCCGTTCGGCACGCAGGATCTCCGTCAGGCGATCCAGCGCGCGCAGGTTCATGCGGCCTGTGCCCAGCGAATAGGCCGGCTGGCCTGGCGGACAATCCTGGTCGAAAAAAATGTTGTCCGACTCGTACACGCACAGGACGGCCTGGTATCGGCTGGGCAGTCGCGACATCAAGTAGAGGATCTGTTTCTCCGTGCCGCCCTGCTGCAGGTTCGGGATGAAGTAGAAGATCTTGATGCTGGACATGGCGGCGCGCCGGCGGGGAACCGGGGCTCGAAACATTAGAACTGCCGGCGGCAAGCGAGCAAGCCGATAGTGCCCCTGACTAGCTGTGGCCCGAGCGCCGGCGCAGCGCCCACTCGCTGGCCAAAAGGGCCACGCCGACGATGAGGAGCAGCGGGCTTGACCACAGCTCGACGGTGCGCTGGCGGCCGACGCGTACCTCGCGCGGTTCTTTGATGCGCGGGTGGCCGAGATCTTCGAAGTGATAGTCGCCGCCACCCACCTGGGCGATCTCGCGCAGCACCCGATCGCGGAAGGCCACGTCGTCCAGCTCCCGGCCCTCGGCGCGCACCACGAAGGTCTTCTCTTCGGTGGCGGCGCGGCCGTCCAGCGTGGCGTTGCCGATCAGCCGGTACGCGCCGGGTGGCAAGGGACCGAGATCGATGTGCGCTTCGCCGTCTTGATTGGTCGTGCCGTTCGATTGCCGCAGCGGTTTGCCGTCGGGCTCGCCGTTGGCGGCGCGCACGGCCAGGGTGACGTCGACGTTGCGCGCGGGCGAATAATCCGGGTGCATGGCCCGCACCCGCGCCGCCACCTGCTGGCCGCGCCGGTACTCGACCCGATCAAGATCGATGCGCAGCAACGTCAGCGCTGGATCGCGCACCAGCCAGCGGATGGCGTTGTCCCAAAAGCGCTGGAACGATCGGCCGTCGTCGCCCTCGCCAGCGGCCAGAAATCCCCAGTGCCACGAAGTATCGGTCAACAAGGCCAGCGCCCGTCCCTTGCCCGCTTCGCCCGCCACCAGCACCGGCGCCGGCTTGCCCCCGTCGGCGCGCAGCGTGGGATGCACCAGCAAGGTGGTAGCGCCGGCCCGCGCGCGCGGCACCCGGTTGATGCCCTCCAGCGCCGGCAGCTTGCCCCAGCGCAGCTCGTTTTCGTGCGGATCCAGCAGCAGCGACGTGATGGGATGCGTTCGTCCTTCGGGCGTCAGCTTCGGCTTGAAGGCGTCGCTTGTCAGCGCGCTGTCACTACCGCCGCTGGTGGCGGCGCCGGGCGGCGTGGGCGGCAGCTCGACCGGCAGGATGTCGGCCAGCGCGGTCACGCCATAGCCGCCGCTGGCGAACGACAGATCGCCGCCCACCATGGCCAGCGCGCCGCCGCCTTCCACGTAGTCGCGCACGCCGGGCAGAAACGGTTCGACACCGTAGGGGGCGAAGTTGAAGTTTTGAAAGATCACCAGATCGAACGACCGCAGCTGCTCCTCGAAGATCTCGTACGTGGGGAACGGGATCAGCGACAGCTCGTTGCGGTTCCAGGGCTGCTCGTCGGTCTCGGTGCGCAAGATGAAGAACGACACCAGATCGACGTTGGGATCTCGGCGCAGCATCGAGCGCAAGAAGCGCTCGTCCCA
>DASXQB010000024.1:0-8888 GCA_036493295.1 Polyangia bacterium
TCGTGCTTTGGTGCGACATGCTTCGGCGCAACCCACCGCTGTCCGATGCCCTGGATCGGGCGCTGACCGCGATCGATCACAGCGCCCGCGCGCAGGTGGCCATCCTGGACAACGTCGTCGAGCTGATGCGCATCCAAAGCGGCGTCACCGAGCTTTGTCGTTCGGAGGTGGACATGGTGGCTTGCGTCCAGGATGTCGCCCAACAGAGCGCCAGCCTGTCCCGGCAACGCCACGTCAAAATGAAGGTGGAAGTTGGTCCGGGCCCGATCATTCTGCAGGGCGATCCGGTGCGTTTGCGGGCGGCGTTGCACAACATCGTCGACAACGCGGTCACCTTTTCGGCGCGCGGCGAGCAAGTCGATATCGGCCTGCAGGCGACGCCGAGCTGTCTCTTCGTCCGCGTGTCGGACGCCGGCCGAGGAATCCCCGCCGACACCGCGCGGGACCTCTTCAAGGTGGGCCCCCTCACCGAGGAGGGCCTGCTCCACCGCCGCGGCGGTCTGGGCCTGGGCCTTCCGGTCGCGCGCTGGATCGTTCAATTGCACGGCGGCAGCATCTCGGTCGAACGCAACCAGCCGCGTGGTTGCACGATCACCGTCGCCCTGCCGGTGTAGTCGCGCCGCGCGCAACCTCAACGGTCACATCCAGAAGAAGCTGCCGTCTTTAGGCCCGGGCCAGGGTGATGACCACGGACTTCGATGCGGGCTGATTGCTCCCGTCGGCCACGCTGCGCACCGGGACCAGGACGTTGGTCTCGGGATAGTAGGCGGCGGCGCAGCCGCGCGGGATCTCGTAGGGCACGACGCGAAAGCGGGACGCCCGCCTGGTCTCGTCGCCAAAATGACTGGTGATGTCCACCCAGTCGTCCGACGCGAAACCCAGCGCCTGCATGTCCGCCGCATTCAAGAAGACCACCCGCCGCCCGCCGAAGATGCCGCGGTAGCGATCGTGCTCGCCGTAGATCGTGGTGTTGAATTGATCGTGGCTGCGCAGCGTAGTCAGCAGCAATTGCCCGTCTTTCAGGGCGCGCCGGGGAATGGGATGAACGGTGAAATGCGCTTTTTTTGACGGGGTGGTGAACGTTCCCTCGCGTGGCCCGTTGGGCAGGTAAAAGCCGCCCGGCTGGCGCACGCGCTGGTTGTACTGGGTGAAGCCGGGCACCACGTGTTCGATGTGCTCGCGCACGCGATCATAGTCGGCCACCAGCGCCGGCCAGTCGACGCGGCCCTTGCCGGCGACGGTGGCCTGGGCGATGCCGGCAACGATGGCCGGTTCGCTGCGCAGGTGCGGCGACGCCGGGTCCAGCCCGCCGCGCGACTGATGTACGACGCCGGTGGTGTCTTCGACGCTGACGAACTGCTCGCCCGACGCCTGCACGTCGCGTTCGGTGCGGCCGAGACACGGCAAGATCAGCGCCTGCTGCCCGGTGATGAGGTGACCGCGGTTGACCTTGGTGGCGATCTGCACCGTCAGCCGGCAGCGCTGCATCGCCTCTGACGTGTAATGCGTGTCGGGGGTGGCGCTCAAGAAATTGCCGCCCAGCCCGACGAACACCTTGACGTCGCCCTCGTGCATGGCCTGGATGGTTCGCACGGTGTCGAAGCCGTGCTTGCGCGGCGGCGAGAAAGCAAACTCGTCGCCCAGCTTGGCCATGAACGCGTCGCTCATCTTTTCCCAGATGCCCACCGTGCGATCGCCTTGCACGTTGCTGTGACCGCGCACCGGGCACAGACCAGCGCCGCGCCGTCCGATCTGCCCGCGCAAGAGGGCAAAGTTGACGATGCTCTGCACGTTGGCCACACCGTTTTCGTGCTGGGTGATGCCCATGGCCCAGCAACAGATCATCCGCTGCGAAGCGATGGCGATCTGCGCCGCTTCACGGATTGTCTCGCGCGGGACGCCGCTGCCGGCGACGATCGCCTCCCAGCTTTCAGCGTCCAGATCCGCCGCCAATGCCGCGAAGCCTTCGGTGTGGTGAGCAATGAAGTCGTGCGCCAGCAACGCGCCCTGACCGCCGCTTTGGCGATCGGCGTCCAGCATCTCCTTCATGATCCCTTTGAACAGCGCCACGTCGCCGTTCACCCGCACCGGCACGAACAGACACGCGATAGGCGTGCCGCGCCCGAACATGGCCAGCGGCTCTTGCGGGTTCTTGAAGCGAACCATCCCGGTTTCCGGCAGCGGGTTGACGCTGACGATCCGACAGCCGTTGCGCGCCGCTTTTTGCAGCTCGGTCAGCATGCGCGGATGGCAGGTGCCGGGGTTCTGCCCGATGACGAAGATGCTGTCGGCGTAAGAAAAATCTTCGATCTTCACCGTCGATTTGCCCACGCCGATGGTCTCGGTCAGGCCGAGACCGCTGGATTCGTGGCACATGTTCGAACAGTCGGGCAGGTTGTTGGTGCCGTAGAGCCGCGCGAACAGGCCGTACATGAAAGCCGCTTCGTTGCTGGCCCGCCCCGAGGTGTAAAACGACGCCTGGTCGGGCGAGGGCAGGGCGCGCAATTCAGCTCCGATCAGGTCGAACGCCTGTTGCCATTCGATCGGCTGATAGTGGGTGGCGCCTTCGCGGCGGAGCATCGGGTGGGTGATGCGGCCCTGCTGATCAAGCCAGAAGTCGCTCTTGGTCAGCAGCTCGGCGAGCGAGTGACGGGCGAAAAAATTGGGATCGGCGCGCGCCAACATCGCTTCGCTGGCCACCGCCTTGGCGCCGTTCTCGCAAAACTCGGCCATCTTGCGCTCGCCGTCGGGATCGGGCCAGGCGCAGCTGGGACAGTCAAAGCCGTCCTTCTGGTTCAGCGCCAGCAGCGTCTTCAGGCTGCGCTTGACGCCCATGTCCCGGACGCCGCGGTGGGTGGTCTCCCAGATCGACGTCCACCCTGCCGCGGTGAGATCGCGCTTCTTGATCGTCGCCGGCCGGGTCTCAGGGGGCGGCTCGTCGCCCGGAACGCCGGCGGCCAGGTGGGCGCCGACGACGGTGGGCTTGTCCTGGTCTTGCTGATCGGGCGCGCTGTTTTCGTCTTTTTGTTCGTCGGCCATGACGCCTGCCTAGGCCACGCCGACGATGCGCGCGGCGCCGCAATAGATGTTGAAGCCGCCGTCGCGCACGAAGCCCAGCAAGGTCATGCCGGCGTCGCGCGCCACCTCCACCGCCAGGCTGGACGGCGCGCCGACTGCCACCATGATTGGGATGGCCGCCACCGCCGCCTTCTGCACCAGCTCGAAGCTGGCGCGGCCGCTGACCACCAGCACGCAATCCGCATCGGGCAGACGCCCATCGAGAATGAACGTCCCCACCAGCTTGTCGACGGCGTTGTGGCGGCCCACGTCTTCGTGCACGGCGCGCGCGACGCCGTCGACGGTGAAGAGACCAGCGGCGTGCAGGCCGCCGGTGCGAGCGAACGTCGCCTGCGCGGCGCGCAGCCCGCTTGGCAGAGCGTGAATCACCGCCGGCGCCAGGCGCGGCCATCGCGGATCGCGCGGACTGCCGTCGCCCGGCGCGCCCGACAGATCGAAAAGCGCGCGCAGATCCTTGCGCCCGCACACGCCGCACGCGCCGCTGGTGACGAACGGCCGCTGCGCCGCCTCGATGTCCGCCGCCGCGGCCGCGTCCAGTTGGACCATCACCGCGTCATCGCCGACGGATTCAACCGCGCAGAGCTGCCGCGGGTGTCGAATCACCCGCTCGGCGTAAAGAAAACCGGCCGCCAAGGCCCGGTCGTCGCCGGGCGTGCGCATGGTGGTGGACAGGACCCGCTCGGTTTCGCCGGCGCGTACGCGGATCTCCAGCGGGCGTTCGATGGCCACCCAATCGGACGCTGACGTCGTCCCGGCGGCGCGAACCCGCACCACGTCGGTCTCCTGCGCTTTCATCATCGGAGCACCGCCGCCACGAACGTGTCTACGGACGCGCCCGCTGTCAAGGGCCCGCGACGGCAGCGGCCACCGCTTCCGCCTGCAAACCGATCTCGCGCAGCAGACCGGTCGAAACATCCACGTAGCCGACGAAGTAAAGACCGGGGTGCGCGTCGCTGGCCTTCCAGTGGCGCGGGCGGCCCGCGTCGTCCAGCGCGCCCGGCACGTCGACGATGTCGCCCAGGCCCGGTCGATAGCCGGTGGCCAGGATCGCGGCGTCGAACGGGGCCGCGCTGCCGTCGGAGAACTGCGCGCCGTCCTCGGTGAAACGCGCCACCGCCGGCCTGATGGTGATGGCGCCGCGCTTGATGGCGGCGATGGTGCCGACGTCGATGAGCGGGATGCGCCCGCGCATTTTGATCGATGACAGCGGCCCCAGCGCGGGCCGCAACAGGCCCTGGCGGGTGAGATCGCCGAACGCCAGGCGCGAGACGATCCGCCCGATGCGGTCGGCCAGCGACAGCGGCAACTTGCGCAGGCGAATGCTGGTCACTTGCATCGGGATGCCCAGAAAATCGCGCGGCACCACGTTCACCGGCGTGCGCACCGACAACGTCGGCGTGGCGCCGCGTTCACAAAGATCAAGGGCGATCTCGGCGCCGGTGTTGCCCGCCCCGATCACCAGCACGCGGCGGCCGGCGAAAGGCGCGCCGTCGCGATAGCGTCCCGCGTGCAGCACCTCGCCGCGGAATCGATCTTGTTCGGCCAGGCGGTCGGGGTTGGGCACGCGGTTGGTGCCGGCCGCCATCACCACCACCGGCGCGCGATAACGGGCGCGCGCGCTGTCGACGACCAGCGTGGCGTCGTCTTCCACGCTGATGCGCCGGACGGCCTCGCTGGTGCGGGGCGTGATCCCGAAATGCGCCGCGTATTGTTCCAGATACGCCACCACTTGCTCGCGCGATGGATAGCGCGGCACCTCGGCCGGAAACGGCAATCCCGGCAGCGCCGAGTGCTGCTTGACGGTGTGCAGGTGCAGCCGCGTGTAGTGACTGCGCCACGACGTCCCGAGATCCGCGCCCGCCTCCAGGACCACCGCTTCGATGCCGCGTTTTTTCAGGCACGCAGCGCAGGCCAGGCCGGCCGGCCCTGCGCCGACGACCACGGCGGCGGCGTCCACGGACGCGCCGGCGGCGTTGCCAGGCATCAGGATGGCGTCCCCGCGCTCAGCCAGTTCGGCAGCAGCGTGTACGGATCGAAGGTCAGCCCCGCTTCGAAGGTGACGCCGCTGTCGGTAAGAAGCTGTTGCAGGTGTCCTGCTTTGAAAGCGTCGAAGACCTCCGAGGCGCCGCCGATGAACTGACCACCGACGAAGATCTGCGGGATGGTGACCGACCCGGTTCGCGCGGCCACCGCGGCGCGCACCTTCCCCCCGCGATCGTCCTTTTGATAGTCCACCGAATCGATGTCGATCGACCGGTAGGGGATGCCGCACTTCTTGAACAGCTTGCGCACCGACCAGCAGAATTCGCACCACTCGAAGGCGAACAGCACCACCGGGTTTTCCTTGTCCGCCAGCAGGCCCGCCACGAACGCTTCCACCTCGGGCGTCGCCTTCGTCGCCGCTGACGGGCTGGACGCACTGGGCGGGCGCACCGCGCACGTCGCTTGCGGCGCTGAATTGGCGATGGCGATCTCCTCCGCCGTCATGTCGGCGGCGATGCCTTCGAACAGCGGCGTGCTGAGATAACGTTCACCGGTGTCGGGCAGCATGCACAAGATGGTGGCGCCTTCCGGGGCCGACCGGCACACCTCCAGCGCGCCGGCGAAGGTGGCGCCGCCGGAGATCCCGGTGAAGATGCCTTCCTCCTGGGCCAGCGCGCGCGAAAGGCGCATCGCTTCGCCGCTGTCGATGGGCACCACTCGATCGACCAGCTTGGCGGCCAGCGCGTCCTCGGTCAGCTTGGGAATGAAGTCGGGCGTCCAGCCTTGCACCAGGTGCGGCCGGAACAACGGATGGCTGGTGATCAGCGAGCCGTCGGGCTCGCGCGGTTGAGCAATGCCGCTGCCAAGCATGGGCGAGTTGTCCGGCTCGCAGAGGACGATCTGGGTTTCGGGGCGCTCTTGCCGCAGCACGCGTCCGACGCCTTTCAACGTCCCGCCGGTTCCCGCGCCGGTCACCCAGCAGTCAAGCCGTTCGCCGGCAAAGTCCGCCAGAATCTCGCGCGCCGTGGTCCGCGAGTGGACCTCGGCGTTCGCTTCGTTCTCGAATTGGCGGCACAAGAACCAACCGTTGGCCTCCGCCAGCTCGATGGCCTTGGCCAGCATGCCGGTGCCTTTTTTCCACGCCGGCGTCAGGATCACCTTCGCGCCCAGAAACCGCATCATCTTGCGCCGCTCGATGCTGAAGTTCTCCGCCATGATGATGACCAGCGGATAGCCCTTGGCCGCGCAGACCATGGCCAGTCCGATGCCGGTGTTGCCGCTGGTCGCCTCGATGACCGTCTGACCGGGGCGAAGCTGACCGCTTTGTTCGGCGGCTTCGATCAGGCCCAGCGCCAGGCGATCCTTCACCGACCCCATCGGATTGAACGCCTCCACCTTCACGTAAAGCTTCACGTGCGCCGGGGCGAGCTTTCGAATGCGCACCACCGGCGTGCGGCCCACGGTTTCGAGGATGCTTTCGAACTTGGCCATGCTCCTTTTTAACCCATCGGCGGGCTCCTGGTGCCGTGGCGCGGCGCCGGGCTCAAGACCATCGTCCAACATGCCGATGACGCGATGACACCGTCGTGTCTTCACAGCTCCAGCCGTCCGGCAGTGCCGAAGCCGATCGGATGCTCTCCCGCGGCCAGACCATCGGGCGTTACGTGGTGCTGGGCCTGGTGGGGCGGGGCGGAATGGGCGAGGTCTACGCTGCTTATGATCCCGAGCTTGACCGCAAGGTCGCGATCAAGCTCTTGCACGTGCGCGGCGGCGCGGGCGGCCACAGCGGGCAGGGGACGCAGGACAACGGTCGGGCGCGGCTGCTGCGCGAGGCGCAGGCCATCGCCAAGCTTTCGCATCCCAACGTCGTGGTCATCTACGACGTCGGTGCGTTTCAAGATCAGGTCTTCATCGCCATGGAGTTCGTCGAGGGCCAGACCGTTGGCTACTGGATGAACGCCGCCCCGCGCGCCTGGCCGGACGTGCTGAAGGTGTTCGTCGCCGCCGGGCGTGGTCTGGCGGCGGCGCACGAAAAAAACCTGGTTCACCGCGATTTCAAACCCGACAACGTGATGATCGACAGCGCCGGCCAGGTGCACGTGATGGACTTCGGTTTGGCGCGGCTGGCGGGCGATCGCTCGCCGGAGCCGGCACCGTCGGTGAAGGCGGTCTTGCAGCGTTTGCCGCTGGCTGCCCCGTCGCCGAGCGATACCAATCCCGACCCCACGGCGACCGTGGTGGTGGGCGCGAGCGCCGACAGTGCTGGCTCGATCAGCGGCCTGTCTTCAAGGTCTTCACCATCAGAGCTGCTGAGCGACCGGTTGACGCAGACCGGAACGTTGGTGGGAACCCCGGCGTACATGGCGCCCGAACAATTTCTGGTTCGCCCCACCGACGCGCGCACCGATCAATTCAGCTTCTGCGTGGCCCTGTACGAAGCGTTGTACGGCGAACGGCCCTTTGAAGGTTCGAACGTCTTCAACCTGACCGCCAATGTGGTGCAAGGGAATGTTCGCGTGTCACCACCGCAAACAAAAGTGCCGCCCTGGATCCGCAAGGTGTTGTTGCGCGGTCTCGCTGTCGATCCCAAAAAGCGCTGGCCGTCGCTGATTGCTTTGTTGGGCGAGCTGGAACGCAACCGCGCCGACGCTGGCCGGCGGCGGTTCACCGTCGGTGCGGCGGCGAAGCTGGCCGGCGTATGGGAAGCGCCCAGCGCAGGACGAACGCGCGACACGGCGGCGAAGCTGGCCGTTCGGCAGGCGTTCCTGGCCACCGGCAAACGATATGCGGCGGCCACTTTCGACAAGGTGAAACGCGTGCTGGATCGCTATGCCGCTGACTGGACGAAGATGTACACGTCCATCTGCGAGGCCACGCACACGCGCGGCGAACAGTCGGCCGAGGTGCTGGATCTGCGCATGGCGGCCTTGCAGGATTCGTTGCAGGATTTGCGCGCGCTTTGTCAGGTCTTGCGCGGCGCCACCGCCGAAGTGGTGGAAAATGCCGTCGACGCGGCCAGCGGCTTGCCCAGCATCGATCGCTGCGCCGACGTCGCGTTGCTGCGCGCGGTGGTCAAGCCTCCGCACGATCCGGCGGTGCGCGCCGACGTTGATCGGCTGCGCGGTCATCTGGCCGAGGTGCGAACCTTGGCGCGGGTCGGCCGCCTGGCCGACGCTTTGAAAGCCATCGTGCCGCTGGAGCCCGACGTGCGCGCCACTGGATACCGTCCCTTGCTGGCCGAGGCTCTGCTGGAAAAAGGCGTCGTTCACGCCGAGCGCCGAGAGTTGGAAGCGGCGGGACGCAGCTATGAAGAAGCACTGTGGACCGCCGAAGTGGTTCGCCACGACGAGGCGGCGGCCGAGGCGGCGACGCAGCTGGTGGGGATCGCCGCCCAGCAGGCGCGTTTCGAGCTGGGCGACGTGTGGGCCAAGCACGCGGAGACCATCCTGTGCCGGATGGGCGGCCATGATCGTCTCTGGGGCTGGCTGTTCAATAACCTGGGACTGATGCGCCACATACAGGGGCGCCTGGCCGAGGCGATTGATTATTCTCAGCGGGCCATCGCCGCCAAAGAGAAGGCCTTCGGCCCAGACAGCGCCGATCTGGGCAGCTCGATAGGCAACATCGCCTTTTATCTGGCCGAGCAGGGCGACCTGGAAGAAGCTGTCAAGCGCGGCGAGCGGGCCATTCAGATATTGGAGGACGCGTTGGGACCGGAGCATCCGCGCACCGCGCTTTTCCTTTCCAATCACAGCGAGACCTTGAACCAGCTCGGTCGCTTCGCCGAAGCCCGCGCGGTGTCGCAACGGGCGCTGGCCATCTTCGAA
>DASXQB010000025.1:0-4809 GCA_036493295.1 Polyangia bacterium
GCAGGAGGTGCGCGGCGAAGGCGTGGTGGGCGCGCAACCGATCTTGCGCCCCGGCGAAACGTTCGAATACACCAGCTGGTGCGTGCTGCCCACGCAGTCCGGTTCGATGCGCGGCACGTACCGCATGGTCACCGACGGCGAAACCTTCGAAGCGGAGATCGCCCCCTTTCGTCTGTCTTTGCCGCAGAGCCTGAATTGATCTGCTAAGGAATCAGCATGTCATTACACGATCTGACGGTGAACACGATCGACCACCAAACAAAAAGCCTGGGTGATTTCAAAGGCCAGGTCTTGCTGGTGGTGAACACCGCCTCTGAATGCGGGTACACGCCGCAATACGCGGGCCTGGAAAACCTGCACCGTGAATTGCGCGGCCAGGGATTCGCCGTGCTGGGATTTCCTTCCAATGACTTTGGCGGGCAAGAGCCGGGCAGCGAAGCGGAGATCAAGAATTTCTGCAGCACCAAATACGACGTCACCTTTCCGCTGTTTCAAAAGGTGAAGACCACCGGCAGCGAACAGTCGCCGGTGTACGCCTTTCTGACCGCGCACGAATCCCCGCCAAAGTGGAATTTCCACAAATACCTGGTGGGCAAGGACGGCAACGTCATCCGGTCGTTCGGCCACCGGGTCAAGCCCGACGACGCCGACCTGCGCGCTGCCATCCAGGCCGCGTTGAAGGCCTAGCGTCGCCCACAAACAAGGAGCGGTTGGATTTGAGACTGGTGAAGCTGGCCTTGATCGGAGTATCGATGCTGGCGGTGGCCGGTCACTACTGGCAACAGGCGCGGCGCTTGAAGATCATTCGCGGCCTGCCCGGCCAGCAGGCGCGCGCCTTCTATGAAACCACCCGCGACCGCAGCGAGCGCGTGATGGCCTTGGTGGCCGCGCTATTCGCTGTCGGCGCGGCGGCGGCGATAGTCTATGTGTTCGCGTTGCCGGCGCTGCGAGGCGGTCGGTGATCGGGACGCTGGTGACCCTGCTGCTGATCTGGGCGGTGGGCACCGAAGCGGCTGATCGCCTGACCGTCCGCCAGCAAGAAGTCGTCCTGTCCAAGCTGGCCACCGGCGAAGCCAGCGCGTACTACGCCGTGCTTCGTCGGCGCGTGCGGCGCGTGCGGCTGCTCCGGGCCATCACGGTGACGTCGCTGCTTTGTCTGGTCTACGCCTACCGGCACCGGCCTATTTGATGAGAACGTTGTCGACGTAGAACGTGATCGGCGTGGCGCTGGTCGTCGCCCAGCCGAACGGTGAGACGATGCGATCGTACTTCGCGCCCACCAGCGAGATGTTGATCGGCTGCCAGTCCCGCAACAAAAGCGGCGACAGCTTGGTTGCGAACGAATCGTTACCGGGATCACCGAAGGTAAAGTCAACCGCTTCGCCGCCGACCGCGCCGGCCACCACGGCGCTGACGCCATTCGCTCCCTGCGGAACGCGGATGCCCTGGGTCCAGTCCGGCTTGTTCATGCTGTCGAGGCCAACGAAATAGATTCCGTCGGGACTCATCGGCGGCATGCCTGCCTTGACTGGCTTGAACGTGAACTTGATGCACTGGCCGACGGCGCCCTGCACGCGCGTCGCGCACGGCCCGTCGGTGGCCGGACGAGCCAGGGCGATCGGTGATTGCTCGCTGGTGAACAGCGCCATCGAAGCGGCGTCGCCGTACCAGCCCGCGGGAATCCATTGATCGGTCACCACGATCGCCTTGTCCAAACCCGGACCCGGAGGCAGGACCATGGCGCCACCGGACCCTGGCGCACCGCCGGTTCCCATCGCGCCGCCCGTCCCCATCGCCATCCCGCCGCTGCCCATCGCGCCGCCGCTGCCCACGGCGCCGCCGCTACCGGTGACGCCGCTGTCGTCCGGCGTAGCGACCACGTCAGTCTGCGCGTCGACGGCGTCACCGCCGGCGCCTCCGCCGCCCGTTCCATCATCGCCACCCGAACCGCCGACGCTGATCGGGGTGGTCCCGCCGGTGGCCCCCGGCGTTTGATCGGTGCCTTCGTCTTTCTGGCAGCCGCCACCCAGGACGGAGGCAGTTAACAAAAGAAATATAGTGCGACGATTAACCAAGCCAGCGTTCGTCCCCACGGCGCCGTAGTTTAAGACACAGATTCTGGATGTCGAGAGGCTGATTTGCTGTAGCTTGCGACTATTTTCTGCGCCGCTAGCGGTCAACCTCTGTCAGCGCATGGCATCATCGACTTTCCGTAAGATCCCGCTTTCCCACGGGCCAGGTCTTCTTCTACAGACGAACGATGCGAATCGAGTTGGTGGGGTTGCGCCGCGCCACCGGTGCGCCGAAGGCCATGATGAAGCATTCGCCGGGTGCGACGATCTCCTGTTCGCGCAGGATTGCACTGACCCGTTCCACCAGATCTTCGGTGCGGCTGATCTCTTCCAGCGGCCGCGAAACCACGCCCCAGTAAAGAGCCAGCCGGCGCTGGCTCTCGGCCTGCGACGAGAAGGCGATGATCGGCATGCGCGGGCGCGCCTTTGAAATCAGGCGCGGCGTGCCGCCGGTGCTGGTGAAGGCGACCAGGACGCGCGCATCCAGCTCGCGCGCCACCTCGCAGGCGGCGTGGGCGATCGCCTCCTGCATGGTGTGGCCAGGCTCGGACGGAACCGGTGCGTAGAAACGGCTGTGCTCGGCTTCAAGAATGATTCGCGACATCATCGCGCAGGCAGCCAGCGGGTGCTTGCCCGAGGCGGTCTCCGCCGACAACATCACCGCGTCCGCGCCGTCGAACACGGCGGCCGCCACGTCGCTGGCCTCGGCGCGCGTCGGACGCGTCGATTCGATCATGGATTGCAGCATCTCGGTGGCGACGATGACCGGCTTTTGCTGCAGGCGGCACTGCCCGATGATCTCTTTTTGGATCACCGGCACGCGCTCCGGCGACAGCTCGACGCCCAGATCACCGCGTGCCACCATCACCGCGTCGGCGGCGACCACGATGTCGTGCAGGTTCTCCACCGCCTCGGGGGTTTCGATCTTGGCCACGATGGGCGTCGGCCGGCCGGCCGCATCGCAGATGGCGCGCAGCTCTTGCAGGTCTTCGGCGCGCTTGACGAACGACAGCGCCACATAATCGACGCCTATCTGCAGGCCGAAAAGCAGATCACTCTTGTCCTGTTCGGTCAGCGCCGCCATGCGCACGCGGCGCGACGGCAGGTTGACGCCCATGCGATCGCGCGGCGTTTCACCCTGTTCGACGATGGCGGTCAGGCGGCCGTCGCGTACGGCGCTGATGCGCAGAACGATCCGTCCGTCGTCCAGGCGGACCACGTCGCCCACGTGCAGATCGTTGGCCAGGCCCGGGTATTCGATGGCGATGGTGCGCGCGTCGCCGGTCTTGCCTTCGACCAGGAAGACCTCGCTGCCGTCGGGCAACGCCGCGGGCGCGCCCCGGCCGCTGCGGATCTTCGGGCCGCAAAGATCTTGCAGCACCGCCACCGGCTTGCCCAGCGCCTCGCTGGCCTGGCGAACCATGGACAGACGGCGCGCGTGGTCTTCGGGCGTGCCGTGCGAAAAATTCAGACGCGCGACATCCATGCCGGCATCGATCAACGAATGAATCATCTCGGGCGTATCCGAGGCCGGACCCAGCGTGCAGACAATCTTCGAGCGGCGGACGCCGGTGTCGTTGTGGTGGCTCATTCGCGGGACTCATGCTACCCCTTTTCATTGGGAGGCGACGACGCATGGACAGCCTGGTTTCGCGCGACAAGGCGGAGGCGAAGAAGAAGGGCATCTATGCCGCCGCTGCATGGGGCGGTACCGGTCTCCTGGTCGCTGTCGGCGGCCCCACTGTCTTCATCGTCGGAGGCGTTGCCGGCGCCGGCTACCTGACCTGGAAATGGTTCATGTACCGCGCCAAACGCGGCATGCGCTTTTAGGGGCGAAACGGGCGCGCCTAACGCCCTGATAGAAACGACAGCTTCTGCAGCGCCCACTCGGGCAGGTTGCGGACCACCAGCATGATCCAGCGCCAGAACCACGGAACATAGGGCTCGGTTCGGCCGCGATCGATGGCGTCGATGATCGACGCGGCGGCGGCGCTGGATTTGGCGAACAGCAGATGTTTGCGGTGGCTGGCGGTCATCGGCGTGTCCACGGGGCCGAGTTTGATGGTGTGGACCTGGATGCCGGCGCGGTAGAGACGCGTGCGCAAGCCCTGCAAATAAGTGTTGAGCGCGCTCTTCGCGGCGCCGTAGGTAAAATTGCGGGGGCGGCCGCGTTCGGCGGCGACGGTGGACAGCACGGCGATGTGGCCGCCGCGACCGGCGGTCTCCCAATGATTGGCCAGTGGGATCAGCAGCGCCACCACGGACAGAAAATTCGTGCGAATGACCGCCTCGGCGGCGGCGTAGGTTTTTTCCGTGGCCAGTTGGTCGCCCAGCAAACCATGCGCGATGATCGCCACATCGACGCCGCCCAGCGCAGCCACCGCCGCGTCGATGATGCCGGAGGCGGCCGCGGTGTCGTCAAAATCGGCCGCGCGAGTCCCGACCAGCGCGACGCCCACGCTTTCGGTCAGCGTTCGCATCTTCTCGGGCGAGCGGCCGACCAGGTAGAGCCGCGCACCGCGCGCGGCGTAAAGACGGGCCATGTCGGCGGCAATGCCGGAAGTGGCGCCCAGGATCAACACGCGCTTGTCGTCCACCACGGCAAGGTATCATCACGGCGTCATTGACAGCCTCGCCTCGCAGGCGGCTTAGTAACGGCGCGGGCCAGCCGAGCCAGGAGAGACAACGTCCCATGAAGATCGTCATCGGTTCCGACCACGCCGGGTTCGAGCTCAAG
>DASXQB010000026.1:0-1980 GCA_036493295.1 Polyangia bacterium
GAGCGAACGTCGATCCGGTGCGGGTCGGCATCCGGCTGGCGTTCGTCGTCATGGCCTTGGTGGTGATCGGTTGGGATCTGCCGTCGTCGTTCAGCTGGGAGAATGACGGAGTCGCCCCGCGCGACATCTTCGCGGGCGTGGCCGAGAACCTGCGCCCCGGTCACGCCTTCCGGTATCCGCTGCTGCACCCGCTGCTGCTGGGCCTGCTGTGTCTGCCGGTGCTGCTGCCGGCGGCGCTGCGAGCGGCGTCGTGGGAGTTCGTCGATCTGCGCGCCGCCCTGCTGACGCCGGCGGTGATGACCCCCTGCGCGCTGATCGGCCGGATGGTGGCCGTGATGGCAGCGGTGATTGCGCTGGCGGCGCTGGGAAGGATCACGGAAAGACTCGCCGGGCGTCGAGCGGCGAGGTGGGCCGAGGCGTTCGCCGCCACCAACATCAGCTTTGCGTATTACGGCCACGCCACCAACCTGGACGGCCCCGCCCTGATGTGGAGCGTGCTGGCGGTGGAAGCCTTGCTGGCGGCGTGCACGCGCGCCCGGCGCGGCGACCTCATCCGCTGCGCGCTGTTCGCCGCGGCCTCCGTGGCCACCAAAGACCAAGCGTACGCGACCTACGTCTTGCTGGTGCCGGGCGTGCTGTTGCTGCGTCGCTGGCGACCGTCCGTCTTCGCCGCCGAAGCGTGGACGGCGCGCGCCGGTGCGCGGGCGGCGGCGATGGGCGCGGTGGCTTATCTCGTCACCAGCGGTGCGGCGTTCAATCCAGCCGGATTGATCACCCGCGTGCGCACGCTTTTGGGACCGGCCAGCGGCGCTTATCGACTGTATGAAACCGGCGGCCGCGGCGTGCTGGCCAACCTTGCGGACGTGCTGGGTCAGCAAGGGCAGACGTTCTGGCCGTGGCCGGTGGTGGCGCTGGCCTGGGCTGGTGTCGCCGGAACGCTGATCAAGGTGGCGCGCGGCGGATCAGCGAACGAAACAAGGAAGGTGATAACGAAGGCGATCACGCCGGCAGTGTGGCGGCTGTTGCCACTGGGCGCTGGGTTCAGCGCGCTGGCCGCTTTCGTGCTGGCCGTCGGACGCAACGAACATCGGTTCGTCTTGCCGCTGGGGTTCTGGCTGGCGTTCTATGCCGGCGTGGCGGCGGCGACGGCGTTCGATCGGGCGCGTTCGACGCTGGCCACCGCCTTCGTACGCGGCGCGGGCGTGGCGTTGCTGGCGAGCGCGATGGTTCCCGTCATCGCGCTCGCCGCCACCCAGCGCGGCGACGGCCGGCGCGCCGTCGAAGCCTGGCTGCAGCGTCTCCCCGCCAGCGCCACCGTCGAGACCTACGGTCCGCTGGTCTATCTGCCGCGTTTCGATGCGGCGGGCGCCACGCCGTACAGGCTGGTGCGGGTGGGGCCTGATCCGCTGGCCGGGCGCAACCCGTTGCTCGGGATGAACGAAATCCAAGGCGCCATCGCCGCCGTCGCGCGACGGCGGCCGGACGTCGTGATCATCACCGAAGGCTTCGCGACGCCCTACCTGGCCGACGCCGACAGCGACAGCGACCAGCCGCGCTCAGGACGAATTCTGCCGGCGGTGTGGCGCCAGGCGCGCGCCGACAGCGCCGTCACCACCTTCGTTCGCGATGCCGTGGCCGGGCGCCTGCCCGACTATCAAATTCGGGTGGCGGGTCCGTCGCTGCCGCCCTGGCTGCCCGGCGAACCGCGCCAGATCCACGCCAGCACCGGCCTGCGCACCTGGCTCCTGGTGCGCCGCGACTCGGCGGCCGCGGTTGCCGCCGGCGACATATATTGACGGTGCGGCCGATCAGCTCTCGTCGGTGTCGCTGTCGTCGGAGAGATATTCCAGGATCACTTCGTCCAGGCTTTTGTCGGAGACCAGCTCGTTGCCGAACGAGCGTTCGGTGGCGGGTGCGGTGTGGCCGCGGCGATCGATCGCCACCGGTTGCGCGGCCGCCGGTTGCGCCGCCACTGGTTGC
>DASXQB010000027.1:0-4894 GCA_036493295.1 Polyangia bacterium
TTTCGATCAGCTTCATGCGCTCGACCGAACGCTTGAAGCCCATCGCCCGCCGCAGCTCGTCCGCTTGCCCGCCGGTGAATCCGGCGGCCACCATGGCCATCTGGATCAGCTGTTCTTGAAACAGCGGCACACCCAGCGTGCGTTTCAAGATCGGTTCCAGCGACGGATGCGCGTAACGAACCTTGGTCGGGTCTTGCCGCCGCGTCAGGTACGGGTTGACCATCTTGCCCACGATCGGCCCCGGGCGAATGATCGCCACCTCGACCACCAGGTCGTAAAATTCCTTGGGCTGCATGCGCGGCAGGGTGGCCATCTGGGCGCGCGATTCAACCTGGAAGACACCGACCGTGTCAGCGGCGCACAGCATGCTGTAGACGACCGGATCGCCGGCGGGCAGCTGGGCATAATCGATGGTCTTGCCTTCGTGGCGCTGGATTAACAGGGCGGATTCTTCCAGCACCGCCATCATGCCCAGGCCCAAAAGATCGACCTTCACGATCCCCAGATCGGCGCAGTCGTCCTTGTCCCACTGAACCACCACCCGCCCGGGCATGCTGGCCGGCTCCAGCGGCACCACTTCATCCAGGTGCTGGGCGGCGATGATCATCCCGCCCGAGTGCTGGCCCAGGTGCCGCGGCAAATTCAGCATCGCCGTCGCCACGTCGGCCAGAAGCCGGGTTCGCCCGTCGGCGAGAGGAAATCCCGCCGCTGCCAGGTGCGCGCCCAGCGGTTCGTCATCGCTGTGGATCCAGCCGGGAATGTGCTTGGCGATGCGCGCCAGTTGTTCCTCGGAAAATCCCAGCGCCCGCCCGCAGTCGCGCACCGCCATGCGCGGCCGATAGGTGATCACGTTGGCGGTCATGGCGGCGCCGCGCGCGCCATACTTGCGATAGACGTACTGAATGACCGCCTCACGCTTGTCCCCCGACGGCAAATCCAGATCGATGTCGGGCATGCGATCGGCCATCGAGCTGGCGTTCTGCACGCGTTCTTCCGACAAGAACCGTTCGAACAGCAATTCCATCTTCACCGGATCGATGGCGGTGATGCCCAGGACAAAACAGGTGGCGGAATTCGCCGCCGACCCGCGGCCCTGGATCATGATGTCGCTCTCCTTGGCGAAGCGGACGATGTCCCAGACCACCAGGAAATAACCGGCCAGTTCCAGCTTGGCGATGATGCCGAGCTCGCGGGCAAGCTGCGTTTTCACCTTGGGCAGCAGCGGATCGTCGCCGCGTCTGTCGCGGTACCGGGCGCGCATGCCTTCCCAGGTGAGGTGTTCAAGATAACTTTGCTGGGTGTGGCCAGCGGGAACGGAAAAAGTTGGGAAGGTGTAGCCGAGATCGGCCAGCGTGAAGGCGCAGCGCTCGGCGATGGTGCGAGTGGCGCGAACGGCGGCGGGCAGATCGGCGAACAGCGTTTGCATTTCGGCCGGTGGTTTCAGCCAGCGCTCGCCGTTGCTGGCCAGCAGGCGGCCGATCTCGTCGACGGTGCGATGGTGGCGCACGCACGTCAGCACGTCGTGCACGGCGCGCTGGGCGGGCCGCGCATAGCGCACGTCGTTGGTGGCGACGATGCCGATCCCGTACGTGCGCGCCTGAGCAACGGCCGCGCGGCAGGCGTACGCCTCGGCGGCGTCAAAGTGGCGCTGCACTTCCAGGTACAGGCGATCGCGCCCGAACGCCGCTTGCAGCTGCGGCAGATCCGCGCGCGCCGCCGCGCCGCCGAGCGCGATCAACCCGTCGGCGTGCTCGGCCAAAAGCGCGTGGCTGACGCCATCGGTGGAGGGACGTCCCGACGGTTCTTTCTTGCGGCCTTCCTTGGCTCGGGTCAGCAGGCGGCAAAGATTGCGATAGCCCTGACGGTTCTCCACCAGCACCAGCAGCGGCGGCGCGGGCGGCGCCAAGGTGATCTCGGCGCCGACGATGGGCTGCAGATCGTGTTTGCGGGCGGCGCCGAAGAAGCGGGGCGCGCCATAGACACCGTCACGATCACCGAGGGCCACCGCGCGGTAACCAAGTTGCGCGGCCACATCTACCAGATCCTCCGGCAGCGACGCTCCGTCGAGGAAGCTGAACGCCGACCGACACCGCAGCTCGACATAATCCGAATCCGATGAATTCGTGGTCACCGCCGAAGACTGAACATTTGATCAGTCTCTGTCAAGCGGGCCGTGCCGGTCAGCGGATGTCGAGATCGTCGATGTAGATTTTCCCGAGGTAGTTGTTGGTGTCGAAGATCTGGATGTCGATGCTGCTGACCATCGTTGTCGCCATCGCGGTCGGCACCTTGTAGCTCTCGGTTTGCCAGTCACTGGTCAGCGGTTTGATCGTCGGCGTCAGCGTCATGCTGCCGGCGCTGGTGATGAGAGTGACCGCCATGTACGTGGTGGGCTTGGGCTCGGGGAGAGCGGAGACGTGGATGGTGAGCATCTTGCCGGACAGGTTCTGCTGATTGGCGGCGAGATCGATCAGGACTTCTGCCGTGGTGGTGTTGCCTGACGAGCCGCTGAAGGCGGTGGTGATCTCCAGGGCGTGCTGGCCGCAGTAGTGATTGACGGTGCTGACGGTGACGCTCTGGGCGGCGGCCTGCATGGTGCCGAGGCGTGCGCCGGAGGTTCCGCTCTCGAAGGTGAAGGTGGCGGCCGGGCAGGCATGATCAGTGCTGACGTCCATGACGTCGGCCATCGGGGTTAGATCGGCAGGAGCGTCGACCGTCGTGCCGCCGCTGCCGTCGCCGCCCGTGCCCGTGCCGCCGGAGCCGCCACCGCCGGTTCCGGCGCCGCCTGTTCCCGTGCTGCCGCCCGTGCCGGTGAGCCCGCCGCTGCCGCTGTCGCCACCAGTGCCAGTGGAGGGAGCGGACATCATGCCCCGGTTCGCGCAGGCAGAGGCCAAGCCGACCCAGAACGAAGCCAGCAACAACCAGCGCGCCAGGCGACGGGACCTTCGTGACAACAAAGAGAAGTTTTTCATTCAGCTGAACCTGCGGGGGAATGAACAGACGCTGCGGCCCCCCCGGCCGGGGGCGTAGCATAGCGAAACATAGGCTCAGTCGTAATAGCCGTCCAGGTACCATTGCCCGTCGCGCCGGTCCTGATGCAGCCGGTAAAGAGCCCCGTCCGAGGCGTGCACGTCCCAGTAGTCCTGCGAAAATTCCCCTCCGTCGCCGGAAGGGCGCCACCATTCGCCGTCGACTCGGTAGGGGCCGGCGGCGATCAGGATGCGCGCGGTGGTCTCCTGGCCGCGCAGCGCCGTGGGGCCGTCGCGATCGATCAGCACCTCGATGGGCTGGGCGGGACGGAACCGCCGGATGGTGAGGCCGGGGCGGGCGCTCCCGCTGATGGCGGCGCCGACCGTGGCGCGCGCGGTGCCACCACCGATGGAGAACGGCGCCACGGCGACGGCGTCCTCGCGCCAGGTGTCGGGTGCTTGCGGGGCGCCGACGTTGTCAGATCCGACCAGCGCCGCCAGGCGAGCGATGGTGGTGGCCAGGCGATCGGGCGCCGGGCCGGCGGGACGCAGAAAATCCAGCTGGCCGGCGCGCGCGCGGGCGGGCAGGGCGATCAAGTGTGCGCCGACCACCGGCGCCTCGGGCGGTCGCCGGGTCAGATCCAGCCGGCACAGTTGCAGCAGCGTCGCCGATTCGCGCGTCGGCGCGGCGATGGGCACGTCGCGCACGTCGACGCCGCGCGGATCCAGCGCCAGCCGCAGCGTCAGTCCGGCGCAGGCCAGGCTGCGACAGGCCAGGCGGGCCAGCGCGCGATCGATGAGACCACGCAGCACGAACGACAGCGGCTCCAACTCGGCGAGGGGATAGTCGAGCTCGATCGCTTCTTCCAGCGCGTCCGCCGGCAGGTGCGGGACGAACGGTTCGTCGTCGATGCCGGCGGCCAGCCGGCACAGGCGCCCGCCGACCTCGCCCAGGCGCAAGGCCACCTCGGCTGGAGGCAGCGCCGCCAGCGCGCCGGCGTTGGCCACGCCCCAGCGTCGCAGCGTGGCCCGCAGCGGATCGAACCCATCGCCGGGCTCCGGGCGATCGCCTAGCAGATTTTGCAGCGGCAGCGGCGCCAGAAATGCCCGCGCGCCGCCGAGCGGAACGACTGCTACCGTGCGCGCGCGGGTGGCCACGCGGGCGATCCCTTTCGTCGCCGCGATGGCCACCCGCACGCCCAGCCCGACGTGGGCGGCGCGTGCGGCGATGGCCTGGGCGATCGCTTGATCGCCTTCCGGGTACAGGCGATCCAGATCGCCGACGTCGAAAAAAACTCGCTCTGACTCGCTGTCGTCGATGCGAGCGGCAAAACCGAACGCCACGTCGCCGAGCGCGGCGCGTGTGGCAGCGCGGTCGGCGGCGGACGCGGTCAGAAGGCGCAGCGCCGGTGCGGTGGCGGCGGCCTGCGCGCCGGTCATGCCGCGGCGGACGCCGGCCCGCCGCGCTTCTTCGCTGAGCTCGGTGACGCGCGGCTTTTTGCTGCCTTCGGCGGCCAGCAGCGCCACCGTTCCCCCGCGCGCCTCGGGGTTTCGGCGCAGCACCGCTTGCAAGCCTAGCTGCGGGACGAAAACACAAGCAAGGCGCATGACTCTCCCCCCGCTACCGGCCCACCACTGGTTCCATTCATCGGCTCGCGAAACAGACCACCCCGTTCACGCGCGGCGGTGGTTTCCAGATCCGCCAGCAACGGCGGGCTGGGCAGTCCAGTGTCGTTCGCGCTGTCGCTGTCGCTGTTTTTCGCGCCTGGATGGTGACGATGAAACCGCACTTGTCGCGCGCGTAAGCTGATGGCGGCGCCGGCGAAGGCGCCCACCGTGCGCCAGGGCGTGGCGATCACGACGGCGGTTTGCTGGCGCTCGGCCGCGTGCTTCAGGCGATTCCACGCCGCGCTGGGGATGCGCGC
>DASXQB010000028.1:0-2036 GCA_036493295.1 Polyangia bacterium
CGTCCCGAACATCGTGGCGATGCCCGCCACGTACAACGTCGCCAGGAAGAACGATCGCCGGCGCGACACCCCGCGCCCGCCGAACACGCTGATGGTGATGGGAATCATCGGATAAACACAGGGGGTCAGCGCGGTCAGCAGACCGGCGGTCAGCGCGAAAATGAAAGCGCTGCCCATTCCTCGCCCGGCGGCCTGCGCAAAGTTCTCGGTCATCGTGGTGCTCCTTGGTTGACGACTCAGGACTTCAAGGCGTCAGCGGTCCGCCGGGTGGTCCGAACATGGTCGCTGTCTGACAGTTGGTGCTGGCGATCGATCCGGTCAGCCACGAGGTCAGGCAGCGATCCAGATCGTCGCCCACCTGCATCTGCGTGCCGCCCTTGTGTCTCTCGTGCCCGCGCGCCTTGCGGATCAGGCTCAGGCGTTCGGGATTGGCGCCTTGATCGCGGACGACGGCGGTCATGATCTCCGGCTCGAGACCGACCACCGCCCAGTAGGTGGCGTTGTATTCAGCCGGCGTGGTCGAACCGTCGGCGGGATCATCGGTGGAAGCCAGACGCAGGCCGCGGGCACCGAACAGACGCATATTGCGGCCAACCTGGCCGTGACAGTCCAGCGTCCCACAATGCGGTTGCATGGCGTCCGCCACTGCGTCGAACCCGGTGGACGGCGGCGCCAGCAACTGAAAGCTGATGGCCGCCGGACCGCCCGGGCCTTCGATCTGGCCCTCGCACGACGACAGCGCCGCCGTGACCACCGCAATCAACACCGCCTGGCCGCGAGCGCGCATCAAAGTTTTCCCTCGTCGGGCCGACAGGCGCGCGTCGGAATGGTCGGCACCACCAGCTCGTCGGCGGTCAGATAAATGTGCCCGGCAGTGCGCGCCCCCAGCGGATCAAAGTGACAACTGGCGCACGATCCGTCGCGCTGGATCGGCGTCTCCATCGGCGAGGCGTTGGCGCCTTGGCTGACGGCGACCCAGAACGGAAACACCGGCTGGTAGTCGCCCGGCCAGACGAAAAAATTTCCCACGCAATTGGTGTGGGCGGTGAATCGCGTCTTGGCCGAATCAATCATCACCACGTCAGCGTCGGCCAGCGGCGTGCGGTCCATGTCGTCACGAAAGATCGTTCCCGCCACCGACATCTGGCGCGGGCCGCCCTGCCCGTCGTGGCAAAGGACGCACGGCTGTCCCGGGCGGTGCAGCGGGCCGGGCGGCGTTCCCGCAGCCTCCGAACCCAGCGCCGCGATCTGCGCCGACCGCACCGGATCGGCGGGTGACAGCACAGCGGGCGCGCAGGCGATCACGAACGGAAAAACAATGACCAACCACCGCGACAAGAGTGTCTGGCAGCTTAGCGCGGTGGCTCCGAGAGCGAATATCCCTCGGGGGATATGGCGGCCGGCGACGCGATTCGAAAGACTGCAGGGACGATGCGCGCGCCCTCGAGGTCAAAGGGACGGGCTGTGATTTTTCTGCCTGCCGCGTTGCTGGCGCCGGTGCTGCTGATGGTCGGCTGCCAGGCTGCGCCCGTTGACGACTTGATCGGATGGGATGGGCGCGGCATGGCGTTGCCCGTCGACACCGGCTCGGGAGGAGGCGGTCCGTCGTCGTCGGGAACCGGCGGCGCAGCGGGAGACAATGGCGGCGCAGGGGGAATTTCTGGAACCGGCGGCGACGACGGCAGCGGCGGAACCGTCGGCGAGGGTTCGGGCGGCGCCGCTGGATCCGGCGCGACACCGACGGACAGCGGCGTGATACCGCCGCCCCCACCCGACGGCGGCGCGGTCACCAGCACCTGCCATCTGGACGTCACCGTCACCACGCACAGCACCGGACGCGGCGGCTACGACCCCCGCAACGTCGGCGCCATCTGGATCGAGAACAGCGCCCAGAAATTCATCAAGAGCCTGGACGTCTGGGCGTCGCGCCGCCTGGATCACCTCACCACCTGGAACGCGGCGACGTCGGCGGCGGGCCTCAGCCGCAACCGGGTCGACGCCATCACCGCCGCGACGCTTTCCAACTATGGCACGCG
>DASXQB010000029.1:0-6115 GCA_036493295.1 Polyangia bacterium
AGGTGGCCGAATACACCTCTGGCGAGCTGAACAACCTCTTGTCGATCCTGCGCGTCGACGCGCACATCTTCGATCTCACGCGCGCCGGCCGCGACGCGCCCACGCCGCAGGGCCTGCTGAAGTTCCTGCAGCTGGTCTATCACCAGAGCGACGACTTCTGCGCCGTGGCCATGTTCGACGAACGCGGCAGCGCCGTCGGACAGCCGGCGTTCATGGAGAACCCGGCCCAGTACGAAAGCTTTCGCAACCACGAACCGATGCGTCCCACCGACGTCGAGGCGGTGGGCCTGATGGCGCCGCTCGGCGAGGCGGCGCGCACCGGCAGCGGCGTGGGCCCGGTCTTTCTGGGCGGTCCCAACCGGCTGCCCCACGTGGTGATCGCCGTTGCCTTCGATCCCAGCCTGGGCGGCGGCAAGCGCATTCTGGCCGCCGAGATCACCCTCAAGCGGCTGGGCGACTACGTGGCGGCCGCCTCCAGCACCGACACCGACGTCAAGCTATTGGACAGCCGCGGCCGCCTGATCGCCGCCGGCAGCCATGGCGGCGTGGCCAGCCTGGACGTGGTGCGCATGCCGAACGGAAAAGAAGGCGAGCTGCCGCCCGCCGATTTCGTCGGCGAGTACGAACCGAACGAACGCCGGGCCATCGGCGCCTTCGCCGCCGCCGGGCCGTCCGGGCTGGGCGTGGTCGTCGATCGCAGCGTGCGCGCCGCCCTGGCCCCGGTCGAACGGATCGCCCGCGCCACGTTGTTCTGGATCGGCATTTCAGTTTTGATCGGCTCGATCGTCGCGCGCAGCGTGGCCCGAAGGATCGCCCAGCGCGTGGAGAGTCTATCGGCCGGCGCGCTGCAACTGGCCGCCGGCAAGCTGGACACGCGCATCGGCGAGACCAGCCGCGACGAGCTGGGCGACCTGGCCCGCGCTTTCAACACCATGGCCGGATCGCTGGACAGCGCGCGCGGTCAGATCCTGCAACAGAACAAAGAGATCCTGGCCTGGAACCAAACCCTCGAACGGCGGGTCGACGAAAAAGCCCGCGAATTGCGCCAGGCCCACGATCTGTTGCTGCGCTCGCGCTCGCTGGCGGCGGTGGGCGATCTCGGTTCGGGCGTGGCGCACGAGATCAACAACCCGCTGGCCGGCGTGCTGGGAATCGCCCAGCTCATCCTCACCGACCTGAACGCCGATCATCCAATGCGCCCGATGATCGAAGACATCGAAGAACAAGCCACCCGCATCCGCAAGGTGGTGTTCAACCTGCTGCGGTTTGCCCAGCGCGAGATGGGCGAGGACATGGTGGCCATCGACGTCACCCGGGTCCTGGACGATGCCATCGAGCTGTGCGGACCCAGCGAGCTGGCCAGCTCGGGCGTGCAGATCGTGCGGCGATACGCCAAGCACACGCCGCTGGTGCGCGGCAGCGGAACGCGCCTGCAGGAAGCGTTCATGCAGCTCATCCAAAATGCCCGGTCGGCCATGCCCACCGGCGGCACCATCGCCATCGAGACCGGCGTCCCCGATGACACGCTGGTGCGGGTGACCATCCGCGACACCGGCCGCGGCATCAGCCCCGAGCACCTGCCACGCATCTTCGACCCGTTCTTCACCACCAAGGGCGAATGGGCCGGCACCGGAATGGGGCTGGCGGTCGTGCACAAGACGATCGAAGATCACGGGGGGGCCATCCAGGTGCAAAGCCAGGTCGGCACCGGCACCAACGTCAGCATGACCTTTCCAGTGAACGCAGTGAGAACGCATCTGTCATGATCAAGGCGTCGTACAAGCGTGCCGCCGGCGCAGTCGCGCTGGGCGTCAGCGTGCTGGCGCTGCTCTACGGCGCCACGCGCCTTTCGAGGCTGCTGTTCGAACGCCCGACCAGCGTGGCCACCGTGTCGCCCAGCCCGACGGGGACCGCGCGCCCAGCGCCCGAAGCCACCGCCGAAGCCAACATCTTCCAGGTCACCGCCGCCGTCGGCCAGGTGGACGCGTATCGCGACGGGCGCTGGGTCGCCGTGCAGAAAGGCGATCTGTTGAGCTTGCAGGACATCGTGCGCACCACGCCCGGTGCCAGCGCGGTCTTGCGGCTGGGCGCCGCGACAGAGATCGACCTGCGCGAGAAGGTGGAGATTCGCCTGGACAAACTGACCGCCGCCGGCGCCATCGTCGATCTACGGCGAGGCAAGGTCGTGGCCCGGGTGGGCGCCAGCGGTGACAATTTGGAGATCACCGCCCGCCAGACCCGCACCGTGAACGAAGGCCCGGCGCATTTCGTGGTGATGGCCGGCGAGAACGGCCGCGTGTCGGTGGCGTCGACGGGCGGGCGGGCGCGTTTCGCCGCCGGCGGCAAGACCGTCACCTTGACCGAAGGCACCCAGACCCGCGCCGAGGACAATCAGGCCCCCGACGACCCCGAAAAGATCCCCGAAGAAGTCTTGCTGACGGTCATCTGGCCCGCCGGCGAGCGCCACGGCGAGCAAGCAGCGGTGAAGGGCCGCGCATCGACGACGTCGCTGGTCACCGTGAACGGCGACGCGGTCGCCGTCGGTCCCGACGGCGCGTTCGCCGCCACCGTGCCGTTGAAGGAAGGCGATAACCCCATCCAGATCGCCGCCGAATCGCTGGCCGGCGGGATCCGCACCGCCAGCAAGACGCTGAATCGACCATCGACGCGGCCACCGAAGCTGGCGCCGGGGCGCGGGCCGCTGTGGAAAAAAAACTGAAAGGGGCTGGATGAAAACACCACCACCTTCAACCGCTCCGCCAGCAGATGCGCCGGTCGCGGATACCGCGGCAGAAGGTCTGGCGGCGGAGAACGCCCGCCTGCGCGAACTTTTGTCCGCCGCCGGCCGCCTGGCCGAGTTCGGTCGCTTCGCCGCCCAGCAGGTCCACGAGCTGCGCCAGCCCTTGTTCGCCATCCGCGGCCTTGGCCAGCTGTTGCTGGAAAAAGATCACGTCGATCTGGAGGAGATCCTGGACTTCGCCCGCCACATCGTCGACCAGTCGGAACGTCTGACCGCGCTGGTGTCCGATCTGCGCCAGATGTCCGTGCCCGCTCCTCGCCACGGCAAACGCCGCGCCGAGGTCGACGCCATCCTGGTGCGCGTGACGTCGCTGCTGGATTTTCGCCTGCGCAAAGGCGTCCGCCTGCGCACGCACATCGCTCCGGACGTGCCGCCGGTGGCTGCGGTGCCGCAGGCTTTGGAACAGATCTTCATCAACTTGTTCACCAACGCGCTGGACGCGGTGGCCGGCTTGCCGGCGGCGGTGATCCAGGTTCGCGCCCGCGGCCTGCCCGAACATCCGGGTCTGGTCGAGGTGGCCATCGCCGACAACGGCGTGGGCGTGGCGAAGGCGGTGCGGGCGCGGCTGTTCGAAACGTTCTTCACCACCAAGGGTGAAGAACAAGGCACCGGCCTCGGCCTGGCGGTCAGTCGCGAGATCGCCCGCACTTACGGCGGCGAATTGGTGTTGCTCGATGATCCCGGCCCCTGGGAGGAGCCGGTGGTCACCGCGTTTTCGCTGACCCTGCCGGTCCTGCAGGAATTCTAGTCGCCGGCGGCATGGCGGCTTTCGTTCTTCCTCTGGTGATGGCCCTGGCGGCGCTGGCGGGCAGCGACGTCGACGCGGTGACTCCGGGGCCCAACGCCAGCTCGCCGCCAGCGGCCGGCAGCGGCGCACCCCACGTCACGGTGATCGCCGAGCGGCAGCAGCTGACCTTGGGCAGCGACGACAGCGTCGGCCTGACCGTCGAGGTGAGCGGCTTTTCGCCTGGCGCCGAGGTGGTGGTGCGCGGCGTGACCAACGTCGGCAGCCTGGATCCGCCGACAGCGGGATCGGCGCCCGGCCGTTTCGTCAGCCGCTATTCGACGCCGAAAAATCAGTTCCCTCAGGTGGCGTTGATCGTCGTCGAGGCCCGCGCCGGCGAGCAAAGCGCCCGCGCTGCGATTCGCTTGCCCCTGTACGCGCCGACGGAGATGTCGTTTCGCACCGATGCGCACGCCCAGGTCACGTTGCGCGTCGGCGATCGCCTGTTCGGTCCCACCAGCGCCGACGCCAGCGGCAAGGTCAGGCTGCCGATCGTCGTGCCGCCCGGCGTGGGCATCGGGCAGGCGCGCGCCGTGGACAGCAACGGCAACTTGAACGAGACCATCGTCGATCTGCAGCCCACGCCCTACCCCCGTGCGACCATCGTCGCCCCGCCGGCGCTGGTGGTGGGAACGCTGGTCGAGCTGTCCGTCTACGCCACCGAGCCGCGGGGCGAGCCGACGCCGGCCAAGCTTATCGCCCTGCGGCCGTCGCGCGGCGTGGCCCACGCCCTTGAGCCGGGTCCGAGCGGCGAGGCGCGTTTTCTCTACGAAGCGCCCAGCAGCGTCGATGTGATTACCTTCGAAGCCAGCAAAGCGGGCGATCCGGCCGCGTCGTCTCAGCTGACCACCACGTTGCGCGCCGGGCCGGCCAAGAAATTGACGCTGACTCCTTCGACCAACTGGCTGGTGATCGGCAGCGGGCAAGACGCGCGTGTCGGCGTGGCGGCGGAGGATCGCTTCGGCAATCCTGCGGCTTGCAACGCCGTGACCTTGACCAGCGCCGGACAGAAGCTCTCTGTGGACGTCTCGCAGACCGGCGAGGTCAGCGCGCTGGTGCGGGCGCCCGAGCGCTTCGGCGGGAAAGACGCCCTCATCGTCGAGGCGGCGCTGGAAGACGCGCACAGCTCCGCCGAGATCTTGCTGTCCGGCGGTCCGCCCGCCCACCTGACCGTCGACGTGGCCGCGCCGTCGGTGGTGGCCGACGGTCGACGCGGGGTCGAGGTGCGAGTCAACGCGGTCGATCAAGCCGGCGCCCCCACGTTGATCTCGGGCATGAGCTGGGAGATCAGCGGCGGACGCCTGGGCAACGTGCGTAAGCCGCGGGTGGGCATCACCATCGCCGACTTCATTCCGCGTCGCGCCTCCGCGCCGCACGACGAGACCATTGCCGTGATGGCCAGTCAGGCCCTGCGCGCGTCGGCCACCGTGCGCATCGAACCGCCGCCGCCGCGGGCGGTGGTGACGGCGCGGGCGGCTTTTTTTTCCAACCTGGGCAGCGCCTCAGGGCCGGCGGCGTTTCTGGACGTCGTGCGACCGCTGTCGGGAAAATGGGCCGCCGTCGATGTGGGCCTGTCGTTGGGTTATCTGCACGACGACATCACCACGCGGTCGGCGCCGGCGATGAATGCCCAGGGCACGCGGGTGGAGATCGATCAGTTCCCGCTGATGGCCATCGGTCGCTATCGACTGCCGGTCGCGGGCGCGGACGTGCACGCGCGGGCCGGCATCGGCCTGTCGCTGGCCAGCACGCGCCTGATCCCGCCGGCGGTTGACGGCGCGCCACCGGTCACCGCGCCCGCCCAGGCCCTGGCCCTGGAATGTGGCGGCGAGGCGGCCTTCCCGCTGGCACCGGGACAGCTGATTGTTGGCTTGCGCTATTTGTGGATCGAGTTCGGCCGCACGTCGCACCACGACGAAATTGGCGGCAACAGCGCCGGCCTGGTCGCCGACCTTGGGTATAGACTGGCGTTCTAGCGATGTGGACCGCGATCGAAGATGGTTTCGTCGCCCAACTGCCGGCGATTCCCCAGAGCCCGGTGGTGGTCAGCGTCCCGCACGCCGGCACCGCAACCATCGGCTTCGAGAACGCGCTGGCGCCCGAGCTGGACGTGCGCTGCGACGCCGATCTTTACGTCGATCGTCTGTACCGCATCGGCGAGGCCGGCGCGCCGTCGGCCTTCGTGGCCGCGCGACTGTCGCGGTTCGTGTGCGACCTGAACCGCGATCCCGACGACGTGGGTCCGGGCGCCGTGCCGCTGCACCGCGATCCGCGCAACGCCGACGGCCGCGGCTTCATCTGGGCCGTCACCACCGCCGGTTCGCCGGCCTTGTCGCGCCCGCTGTCGATGGAAGACTGGCGCGCCCGCACGTCGATCCACGCCGCCTACCACGACGCCATCACCCGGGCCTTGACCCGGGCGCGCGATCGCTTCGGCTTTGCCGTGCTGGTCGACGGCCATTCAATGCCGTCGCGCGGCCGCCAAGGCCACAAAGATCCCGGCCGCGAACGCGCCGACGTCGTCCCCGGCG
>DASXQB010000030.1:0-5485 GCA_036493295.1 Polyangia bacterium
CACGCCACCGGAGAAGGTCTTCAAGCTGGTCGTGCTGGTCAACGACAGCGGCTTCAACCTGGTCGCCGATCAAGATCAGCAGCCGATCCCGAAGAGGGGCGACAGCTACGACTTCGAGAAGCTCGGCGACGAGCTCAAGAAGATCAAAGACACGCACCCCGACAAGACCGACATCCAGGTCGCGTCGGAGGATGCGATCAAATTCGACACGCTGGTCCGCACCATGGACACGGCGCTCTCTGCTCGCTTCCCGGACATCTCGTTAATTGATGCCGGCGGAGCGGGGATCTGACGAGGGAAGACGATGCCAATCCACGCACCTCACCCGCACCTGTACCAATCGGTCAAGCTGGACGTCGCGAAGGCCAAGCTGGGACACGCCGGCCGCAAGAGCGTGTACCAGGCGCTGAACCTGGTGGCGTACATCGACATGATGACGATGTTGGTCATCTTCTTGTTGATGTCCTTCTCGGCGACGGGAGAGATCCTGTTCGTTCAGAAGAACATCGTGCTGCCCGACGCGCAGAACTGGACCGATCTGGAACGCGCCCCGGTGGTCGGCGTTAGCAAGGACGTCGTCACCCTGGACGGCGTCCAGGTGGCGTCGGCGGACGAGCTGATGAAGGACGCGTCCACCGGCGACTTCAAGATCGCCGAGCTGCACGATCGCCTGGTGACGATGAAGAACAACTACAAGTTGCTTCACACCGGCGAGGAATTCCCCGGCATCGCCATCGTTCAGTCGGACAAGAACGTCGAGTTCAAGGCCTTGAAGAAGGTCATGTACTCGATAGCGGTGGCCGGTTACCAGAACGTGAACTTCGCGGTCACACCGAAGGCCAAGGCCGGCGCCGCGCCATAGTCGGCGCTTGCTCTCCCGGGGAGCGAGTCGCGTCTGCCAGCCATCACCCGGGATCGTGCGAAAAGGCCGGCCCTTCGAGGCCGGCCTTTTTTTTCCGACCTGAGGAAGGATCCGTCCATGCGTCGCATCCCAAACCTGGCCCTGGTGGCCTGTCTGACCGTCGCTGCGCTTGTCCCCGCCTGCCAAGGCGATCCCGGAGATCCGATGACCTGGGCCAAGCAGCTCAAAGATCTGCGCGCCCAGAAAGAAGCGCTGGATCACCTGTCCAACATGGACGTGGAGAAGGCGCGCCCCGCTGTGCCGGCGCTGATGGAGCTGTACCTGGACACCAAGCGCCCGGAGCACCTGGAGGCGCTGGCCCGGTACAAGGACGATCGCACCAAGCAGCTTTTCATCGACGCCCTCGACTATTCGGACGACGACTTCGACCGCGCCACCATCGCCGCCGGCGTGCTGGGCGAGATGAAATCGCCCGACGCCGTCGACCCGTTGATCAAGGCGGCCGAACGGCCGCTGCCGATCAAGTCGCGCGCCAACAACGCCAAGCTGGCCGCCCTGCGCGCGCTGGTGAAGATCGGCGACAAGCGCGCGGTGCCGACGCTGGACAAGATCCTGACCACCTCCGCCGACGAGCAGGACTTCACGCTGAACCAAAAGGCCGCCCTGGGCCTGGCCGAGCTGCGCGATCCGCAGTCGATCCCGTCGTTGCTGCAGGGTCTGTTCATGACCGGCCGCGGGGCGAACATTTTCCAAGAGTGCCGCCTGGCCCTGGTGCGCATCGGTGCGCCGGCCGTCGAGCCGTTGATCACGCTGTTCGAGGAGAAGAACCCCGAGATCCAGGCGATGGCCAAGCGCTTGAAGTTCGAGGAGGTCACGCCCGGCGTGGTGCCGTTCAAGGCGGCCTCGCTGCTGGGCGATCTGCGGGCGAAGAAAGCGGTGCCCGCGTTGGTCGCCGGCCTGCACACCAAGCAACGCGGCGGCGAGCACACGGCGATCGTCATCGCTCTCGGCCAGATCGCCGATCCGGCGGGCGTCGATGCGCTGATTCATTTGCTGAAAGACGCCAAGGCCGAACCCAGCGTCCGCGTGTCGGCGGCCGACGGTCTTTATCTGTCGGGCGATCGGCGGGCGGTGCCGACCCTGATGGAGATCGCCAAGACCGGCTATGTGACGGTGCAAGGCCAGAAGGCCTCCGACCTGCGCGCCACCGCGGCCATTGATCTGTCGCGCATCGCCGGCAAGGAGACCTACGACGCGTTCAAGGCGCTGGCCGACAAAGAAACCGAAGCGCAAGGCGTGTTCGGCATGGCCCTCGATCGCATGCAGGTGGCCAAGGACTGCGACACCAACCTGGCCTGCTACGGCGGCAAGCTCTCCGACCCCGCGTGGCCGCGCGCCGAGAAGGCCGCCTTCGCCATCGGGTTCTCGGGCAACGCCAAGGACGGCCTGCCGCTGCTGCTGGCGGCGTTAAAGCCGATCGCCTCGATGACCCAGGAAAGGTTCCCGGTTCATCAGGCCATTTTGTATTCGCTGGCGCGCCTGGGCAGCAAGGACTGCAAGGATTGCGTGGACAAACTGGACAAGCAGATCGAGCGCGACGAGAAGGCGATTCGCATCCCCGGCGCCCGCGACCTTTTGGGCGAAACCCGGGTCACCGAAGCGATCATCATGAACAAGAACGCCGGTGACGTCATCGCCGCCGCCGAGGCTCCCGCCGCCGCGCCCGTCGCAGACGAGGCGCCGGCCAAAGGCGCCGGTAAGAAAGGCAAGGCGGGCGGCGCCAAGTCCGCCAAGCACGGGCGCAAGAAGAAGTGAACAGCGCCGTCCTCAACGCGCCGCCGACCGCGGCGCTATTTCTGGTGTTCGACGACGACGGTGGTGGTGATGCCGCCGCGCACGTTGAAGACGCCTTCGATGCGGGCGCGCCGCGGATGAACCGCCGCCACCAGATCGTCGGCGATGCGGTTCACCACCGCCTCGTGAAAAGCGCCCTCGTCGCGGAACGACCACAGGTACAGCTTCCACGACTTCAATTCGACGCACAGCTCGTCGGGGACGTACTCGACGCGGATGGTGGCGAAGTCCGGCTGACCGGTCTTGGGGCAAAGACAGGTGAACTCCGGACAGTCGAAACGGATCACGTAGTCGCGATCGCGCTTGGGGTTGACGAAGGTTTCCAGTTGTCTTGTGGGGCGCGTGCTCATGCGGGACGGGAAAGGATATACGACCTTTCATGACTCGGCTTGTTGGAATCGAGGGCCTTCCTGGGCGCGGCGCCTCCGTTGACACCGACGGAAACCGCACGTTACCGTCCGCCGCGCGTCCGATGAGGAACCGCCGAGCTTTGCACGCCGCATTGCCAAGCGTCCTGGGCGTCGTCCTGGCGGCGACGATTTTCACCGGTGTCAGTGCAACCGCCCGGGCCGCCACTGTCAAAGGCGTGGTGCGCCTGCCCGAAGGCGCGCGCAGCACGCGCCTGTTTCAAGGCTACTGGCGCGTCGAAAACGGCAACGTCCCCATTCAATCGACCGGCGGCGCCAAGGCCGAAACGGCGGTGGTCCTGTTCGGCGTCAACGGCGCCCACCCGCCGGCCGCCCGCACCGTCACCGTCGAGATCGGCGGCCTGGACGCCCGCCCGCGCCTGGTGGTCGTCGGCCCCGGCTCGGTGCTTGAGTTAAAGAACACCGGCAAGGTCACGCACGAGTTCTCCACGCCCGAACAACCGTCGGTGATGCCCATCGAACGCCTGTCGCCGGGGGGAATTCGCCGCCAGATCTTCAGCGCCATCGGTGGCTACATGGTCCAGTGCGCGGAGTATCCGCACATCACCATCTCGGTGTTGGTGGTCGATTCGCCGTATTTTTCGACGCTGGATGAAAAAGGGAACTTCTCCATCGGCAGCGTGCCCGACGGCAAGGTGACGCTGAAAGTGTGGACGCGCGGACGCTGGGCGCACGAGCAGGAGATCGAGACCGCCAAGAGCGACGACCTGACCGTCAGGGTCTCCGACCCGAGCGAGAAGGAATCGGGGGAGTAAGCCGATGTTCCTGTCGAAGATCTGGTTCATCCTGATCGCGCTTCTGGCCGGCGTGGCCGTCACCATCGCTCTGGTGGCGCCGAGGCCGGCGGTGCAAAAACTGGCCGCGCTGGAAGGCCAGCGCCTGGACCGCGCGCAGTACGCCGCCGAGCAGATGCTGAAGGTCGACGCCCACAAATGGATCGACCGCGTGTCAAAGATGGGACGCGACGCCATCATCGCCGAAGCGCTGGACGCCGCCTCGCGCGGGTCCGGCGAGTACATGGTGCAACACCGGACGGTGTCCGATCGCTTCAAGGCGTTGATCCCCGATCCCGTCGGTGGCGGCATCGAAACGCTGGTGGCCGTCGACAACAAGGGCCGCGTGGTCGCGCGCATGGGCGACAAGGACAAGGAGTACGGCGACTACGTGGGTGGCGCCGAGGTGGTGGCGGACGCCTTGCGCGGTTTTCTTTCCGACGACGTCTGGGGCGCGGGCGGCAAGCTACGCCGGGTGGCGGCCGCCCCCGTGCTGTCGAAGAGCCGTGACCGCATCGTCGGGGCGATCTACGTCGGGGCCGAGACCGGCTCGGCCCTGGCTGATCGCTTGAAGAAGAACCTGGACGTCGACGTGGCGCTGCTCTTGCGTGGCAAGGTCATCGCTGCGACGAACTGGGCCAGCGAGCTGGGCATGCTGCCGGATCTGGTCGCCAGCCACGGCAAAGAAGTGCATGACGTCAAGCGCACGCCGGCGCTGCCGCTGGCCGTCGGTCAAGACAAGCTGCTGGCGGTGGCGGCGCCCTTCGCTGGCCAGGCCGGCCAGCAGCAGGCGTATTACGTGCTGCTGGGGAAGCAGCCGGCCAATTCGGATCTGGGCGCGCTGCTGTCGAACACCAGCTCGGATGATCTGAAGTGGGGTCAGTTCCCCTGGGTGGCGCTGATCGCCGGGTTGCTGGTGGTGATCGGCGTCGGGCTTTTCTTGCAGCGTTACGAAGTAGAAAAACCACTGAGCACCTTGCGCCGCGATCTGCAGCAACTGGGACGGGGCGACATCTTCAAGATTCAGGATGGGCACTACGGCGGGCGCTTCGGCGGCCTGGCCCGCGACATGAACGCGGCGATCGAACGCTTCACCCACGCGCCCGGGCCACAGTCGGAGACCCACGGCAAGGATCTGAACGCCATCCTGGACTCCGCGCGGCCAAGCCAGGCGTTCGATCTGCCCAGCGCCGGTTCCAGCTTCAGCGGCAGCACGCCGCCGCCCGCCTTCGCCCCGCCGCCGGCCAGCACGTTTGTCCCGCCCCCGCCGCCGTCGTTCGCGCCGCCCCCACCGCCGTCGTTCGCCCAGCCCACGCCGTTCTCGGCGGCGGCGGTGCAAGGCGCCAGCAGCAGCTTCGGCCGAAAAAATCCGTCCAGCTACAACGACGGCCATTACTCGCCACAGCCGATGCCGATGGGCCGCAGCCTGACCGAGGACGACGCCGACGAGACCCGCGTGGTCCCCGGCGACGAGGCCGAAGAAGAAGGCCACTTCCGCATGGTCTACGAAGACTTCTTGATCGCCAAAAGACAGTGCGGCGAATCGTTGGCCGGCCTCACCGTCGATA
>DASXQB010000031.1:0-7915 GCA_036493295.1 Polyangia bacterium
GGACTCCTTACCCGCCCTCGCGCTTCAAGTGCGGCCCCGGTCGCGGAAAGGATTCCTCAATGCGGGCTTCGCGAGCGCCGTCCTGCTGGTCGTAATTTCCGGACTGATTTTCAGCAGATTCCCGCCCTGGCCCATGGTAAACGATTGACCGGAATGGCGGTCCCGGCCCTTCGCGCGAGGCGCACAATGCATCGCAGTCCTCTCACCACCAGCAGCATGGAGCGTGAGGTCGGACTGCAGAAACTGCTGTCCACGCGCATCTGCGATCTCGAGCTGCGGCCGGAAGGCACGTTGGCCGAATGCGTGGAGCAGGTCATCGGCGAGCTGCGCGCCAAAGGGATCACCTTCGTGCCGGCGTATTACCTGGGCGAAGACGATTTCTGGACCGCCGACCGCGCCGTCAGCGTGAACATCCCCTGGTACCTGGCCAACCCGATGCTGTGGCGGCTGGTGAACGATCACCTGTTCGTGTACTCGCGCGAAGAGGTGCTGATGTACCTGCGCCACGAAGCCGGGCACGCCATCAACTACGCGTACGAATTGTGGCGGCGGCGCGACTGGACGCAGACGTTCGGGGATTTCCGGCGCCAATACCACGACGTCTACAACCCGAACCCGTGGAGCCGCGATTACGTGCGCTACCTGCACCGCGCAGGCATGTACCACTACGCGCAAAAACACCCCGACGAGGACTGGGCCGAAACCTTCGCCGTGTGGCTGGATCCCGCCGGCCACTGGCGCCGGCGCTACCGCGACTGGCAGGTCGCCCTGGCCAAGCTGGAGTACGTCGACCGCATCGTGGCCATCGAAGGCGCCTGCCGGGGCGCGCCGGCGAACGTGCGCCTGGGTTTACGTTTGCCTTACACCGACATCAAAGAGACGGTCGCCGAGTACTTCGACATCGGCCACGCCGTCGACGCCGACCTGGTCGAGTACCGCAAAGATCTTCTCGATATTTTCCCGCGCCGCAACCCGCGCACCCGCGTGGGCGGCAGCCGCCACGGCCGCACCGCCAACGCCCAGTCCGCCGCCCGCTTCATCCAGCAGCACCAGCCGATCCTGGTCGATCGTCTGTCGCGCTGGATCGGCGACTCCGACAAGCGCAGCATCTTGCGGTTTCTGCGCCAGCTGCAGGCCGTCTGCACCCACGAAAACATGGTCGTTCCCGACAGCCGCCGCACCGAAAAGCTGGTCGAGCTGACCGTCGTCGCCACCTGGCACGTCGTCGACGACATCCACCGCCTGAGCTGATTGACAGGCGACGACCAGGCCGTCTATAAGCGCCTGTTTCATTCGCGAGGATGGCGGAACTGGTAGACGCACTAGCTTGAGGTGCTAGCGGTTAACAGCCATCGGGGTTCAAGTCCCCGTCCTCGCACTGAGAAAGCTCCGAGAGATCGGGGCTTTTTCTTTTTGTGGGAGCCGGTTGTGCGAGGTGGGTGTCAGCACCGCCAGTCCTCGTGGCGAACGGGCAATCGGTTCAGCTGCCGTCGGTGGTGCTGCCAGTGCGGCATCGCGCGGTCCATTACCGCGACGAAGCGCGCGTTGTGGGTCGGCTCGACCAGGTGGGCCAGCTCGTGCACCACGATGTACTCCAGGCATTCGGGGGGCTTCTTGGCCAAGTCGCTGTTCAGGCTGATGCTGCCCGCGGCGGCGTTGCAGCTTCCCCACTTGGTGCGCATGCGCCGGGCGACAAAGCGCGCCGCCTTGACGCCCAGGCGGGACTCCCACTTGGCCAGCAAGGATGGCACCGCCTGTTTGAGCTGCTGGCGATACCAGTCGTCCATCAAGACCTGGCGCTTGGCGGTCGCGGTGTCCGGGCGGACGCGAAGGATCAGACGACTGTGTTTGATCTCGATCGCCGGGGGCTGGGGGTGCTCCTCGATGGTCAACAGGTAACGCTTGCCCCAAAGGTAGTGGCTCTCGCCGCTGACGTAGGCGCGCGCGGTCTCGCGCTCCTGGGCCTGAAACGCTTTTCGCTGCTGCTTGATCCAGCCAAGCTTGGAGATCGCCAGGACGCGGATGGCCGCCTCGCTCATGCGCGTGGGCGCGGCGATGCGCACGCCGCCCGCGGGCGGGTATCCGCGCAAGCCGTTGCCGCCATAACAGGGATAGGATGCGAAATCGTCAATTGCAGCACTTGTGATGCTTTCCCCGCTCTTCATCGTTGCCAGCGTCTTGAGAGCCGATACATGCCAATCTGCCGCAAGGGCCCCGATCTCGGACTGCTTGTAGCCAGACGAACTTCCGAACCCCGGCAGGCGTTTTTGGCCGGTGAGAAGTTCCTGCATGGCGCCTTGTTTGAGGTGGCGTTTCTTGGCGAGGAGTTGCTGCAGGGATTCGATGAGGGCATCCGCATCGCTCAACGCCTCGGCGATGGCTTCCTGCTCTGCCTTTGTCGGCGGCAAAGCGACAACGAGACTGCGAAGGTCTCCGACGTTGAAATGTTTCTGAGCAAGGCCGCCTTGGTTCCTGAGGACCTGATCTTTGCCGAACGATGAATTAATCCACGCGGCGAAATAATCGGAGCTTAATTGCTGACGCGATGGCCTGGTTATCAAGATATCGATGCAGTTGGCACCAGAAAGCCTTGGTGGAACCACCGCGCTTGTGCCGGGGTAGCCAGTGCGAACCGTCAATACGTCCCCTTCGCGGACCTGGCTCTTCGACAGAAGCGCGTTCGCCTTTTCAGAAATGAAGACCATATCCGTATCGGTAATGCCGTCCTCCCGAACGTTGGCTGAACGCAAGGCTGGAACTCCCTGCGCCACATAGTATTGCGCTGGTCTCACCACAATTCCGACAGTGATAAAGGTACTAAGTGCGGAACAGGGAAATGTCCGCCAGTCCTCCGGAATCACCCCCGCCTCCGTCTGCTTGTACCCGTGCTTCACCGCCCCGTCACTCATCGCCGCCGCCATCCAGCTCGCCGCTGAGCGCCGACTCCAGCTCTTCGATGCTGGGCAGGTTGGTGTCCAGCGGTTCGGGCAGCGCGCGCACCAGCTGGTACTCGGCGACGCCGATGGGGTTGGCGATGCCGGACAGCGCGTATTCGGCGACCAGCTTGTTCTTGGTCCTGCACAACAACAGGCCGATGGTCGGCTTGTCGTCGGGCGCCTTTACCTGGGCGTCGACGGCGGCGAGGTAGAAGTTCAGCTGGCCGGCGTGCTCGGGCTTGAAGGCGCCGGCTTTCAGCTCGACCACCACGTGGCACTTGAGGCGCGTGTGATAAAAAAGCAGGTCGACGAAGAACTCGTCGCCTTGTACTTCAAGACGAAATTGCCTGCCGAGAAAAGCGAAGCCGGCGCCCAGCTCCAGCAGGAAGCGGGTGATGTGGCGGATGAGGGCGTTCTCGATGTCGCGCTCGTGCGCCTCGTCGCCCAGGCCCAGGAAATCGAAGTGGTACGGGTCCTTCAAGATCTCGGCGGCCAGGGCGGCGTGGGGCGCGACCAGGCGCTGGCCGAAGTTGGTGATGGCGGCGCCCTGGCGGGCGTGCAGGCGGTTCTTGATGTGCGCCTCCAGCGTGGCGCGGCGCCAGGCGTTGTCCACGGCTTGGGCGGCGTACCATTCGCGGGCGGCGGGATCGGCGACCTTGGTCAGCAGGGTGACGATGTGGAACCACGGCAATTGGTCAGCAGACTGCTGACCAATTGCCATCTCTGGACAAAGCTGGGCGAAATACCTCATGTATTTCAGGTTCGAGCTGGACAGCCCTTTCATATCGGGGAAGGCTTCGCGCAGGTCCACGGACAGGCGGTCGATGACCTTGGCGCCCCAGCCCTGGCGCTCTTGCCGCTGCAAGATCTCGGTGCCGATGCGGTGGTACAGGGCCACCTGCTCTTGGTTGGCCGACAGCACGGCACGCTGCCGGGCGCCGCGGATCTGCGCCTTGAGATCCGCCAGCCAGTCGGCGTAGTCCGCCGGGTGCGCCAGCAGGTCGCCGCTCACAGCGCGAACCCCATCCTTTCCAGATGCCGGTTCACCTTGGCCTCCAGCTCGGCCACGCGGGTGACCAGCGCCGGCAGCGCCGTCTCATAGCGTTCGGCCAGCTCCTTCACGCGCGCGGTCAGGGCCTGGCTGACGCGATCCATCTCGCCGTGAATATCGGCATCCAGGGTGGCGAGCCACTTGTCGTCGACGACCAGCGCTTTCACGTCGGCCTCGCCCAGCTGCGGATAGCGGGCATACGCCTTGGCGTCCAGCGCGACCTCGGCGTCCTTGAGGCGCGCCTTCAGTGCCGTCTCGTCGTTGTTCAGCTTCGCCCATTCGGTCAGGGCGGCGCGCTCGTCCTTGGCGTCGGCGTCGCCGGCGATCTCTTTCAGGCGCGCGGCGACGCTGGCCTTGTTCACTTTCTCCAGCTCGGCGAAGGCGCCCTCGTCGCCGCCGTGCTCTTCTTCCAGCTCGCCCAGGCGCGCCGACACCGTCTCCAGCGCGGCGGCGATCTCGGCGACGCCGGCCTGCTGGTTGGCGAAAAATCGCCCGACCACCAGCGCCTTGGGGACGAGATCGCAGGCCCAGCCCTTGTCCTTCTCTTTGCCTTTCTTGTCTTTCTCGATGATCCGGACCGTCTCGGCCTTCCAGCCGTCGGCGGCGATCAGGTAGCAATCGTCCTGCATCGTCGCCGCCCAGTAATCCATCAGGTGCTGGTAGACGTCGTAGGGATCGATCAGCGGCCAGCCGGCGTAGTGCGCCAGCAAACCTTCGGCCAGGTCGGCGATCATCTGCTTGGGGTGACAGTCGGGCTTGAGCGCCTTCAGGGTCATGGTGGCCTTCTGCCGCCAGGCCGCGAAGTGTTCGTTCATGCCGGCGATGAACGCCGCGAACTCCGGGTGGTCGCAGATGGTCGTTTTGATCGCCGCCTTGTCGACGGCCAGCGTGACGTAGCCGGCGCGAGACTTCTTGAACAGGCTCTTGCGCAGATTGGGACAAACGTCCCAGTACCGTTGCAAGGCATCGACGTCGGCGACCGGGATGCCGCCCTGCAGGTGGCCGGCGATGTCCTGGCGATCCTCCGGGGTCTGGCTGTCGATGTAACGGGGCAGGTTCAGGTTGAAGTCGTTCTTCTCGATCTCGTCGATGCCGACCATCCGCGAATAGCGGGGCAGTGGAGTTTGCTTGTTGAAGGCGTCGACGATCTTGTGAATGTCCTGGGCGCGCAGGCGGTTCTTGGGCCCGTCCTTCATGAAGCCCTGGCTGGCGTCGATCATGAAGATCCCCTTGCGGGTGTGGGCGGCTTCCTTGTCCACCACCACGATGCAGGCCGGGATCCCCGTGCCGTAGATCAGATTGGCCGGCAGCCCGATGATCCCTTTGACGTATCCCTTGCGCACCAGCGCGCGGCGGATGTCGCCCTCGGCGTTGCCCCGGAACAGCACCCCGTGCGGCAGAATGCAGGCGCCCTTGCCGGTGCTTTTCAGCGAGCGAACGATGTGCAGCAGGTACGCGTAGTCGCCCTGCTTGCCGGGCGGGACCCCGAACGATTTGAAGCGATCGTGCGGATCGTTCAGGGGATCAAGGCCGGTGCCCCAGCGCTTGTCGGAGAACGGTGGGTTGGCGACGACGTAATCGAAGGTCTTCAGCGCGGGGCCGTCCTTGAATTTCGGATCTACCAGCGTGTTCCCCTGTTCCACCAGCGCCGAGGGGTTGTCGTGCAGGATCATGTTCATGCGGGCCAGCGCGCTAGTGGCGGCGTCCTTCTCCTGGCCGTACAGCGTCACCGTGGTGCCGGCTTCGTCGCCGACCTTCAGCAGCAACGACCCGGACCCGCACGTCGGATCGTACACCGTCGTGGCCTTGGTGATCTTGGCCGTCTTGATGCCCAGGATCTGCGCCATGATCCGGCTGACCTCGGCGGGCGTGTAGAACTGGCCCTTGCTCTTGCCACTCTCGGTGGCGAAGTGGCGCATCAGGTACTCGTAGGCGTCGCCCAGGATGTAGTCGCCGTCGGCGCGGTTCTTCGAAAAATCCAGGGCCGGGTTCTGGAAGATGGCGATCAGGTTGGTGAGGCGTTCAACCCGTTCTTTTCCGTCGCCCAGTTTCGTCGCGTCGTTGAAGTCGGGAAAATCCGACAGCTTGTTGGCGTTGGCCAGCGGCGCCAGGATCTTCTTGTTGATGATGTCGCCAATGTCGGGCGTCCCCTTGAGCGCCATCATGTCCGCAAAGCTGGCACCGCGCGGGATGGTGATGGGCGCGTAGGGCTGGCCGGCGTACTTGTCGCTGATGTACTTGATGAACAGCAGCACCAGGACGTAGTCCTTGTACTGACTGGCGTCCATCCCGCCGCGCAGCTCGTCGCAGCTGGACCACAAGGATGAGTAAAGCTCGGATTTCTTCAGGGCCATGGGGCGGGTGGCCGAGTCTATAGCGGCTTCAGCGTGGATGCGCAGTTCCACGCAGCTGGGCGGAATCCGCCCCCTGCCCCTGATTCGAAAACAGAGGTGCCGGCGCCGGCCGCGGAGCGCACTCACGATCGCGACTGACCCGCTCGATCGCGCTACAGACAGGCGTGGGCCAGCGTGATTCCGTATTTGTCGGCCAGGTAGCAGTCCACGTATTCGCGATCGCTGTCTGACAGGGCGCTGCTGTAAATCAAGATCTCGGCGATGTCGCCGTTCAGAAACTCGTTGACGACGGTGGTGCCGATGACGACGTCACTGGGGATGACGTTGTTGTCGTGAGCGGCGTCCTGGGCCTGTTGCTCGCCATCGACCAGAATGCGGCGGTCGCCGTTGGTGTAGCGGGTCATGCCGATGAACGCCTGCCCGGGCGTGAAGACCGCGGGCGGCGTATAGAGGTCGTTGGCCCACCAATAGTCGACCAGGCCGTAGGAACCTTCGCCACCGTCCAATGTGCGGAAGCAGTTGGCGGTGTTTCCGCCGGGCACGCCGCCGCACACCAGGCCGTTGCGATTGGTGTTGTTGACGGCGGCGACCACGATGACTGTGTACGGATCGTTGCCGGACGGCAGCGCGGTGGCGGCCATCGACAGGGCGGCCTGACCGTCAAAGTGCAGGACCGGCATCCCGTTCACGGCGTTGCTGACAAAGCGAGGCGCCTCACTGCCGTTCAGTTGCGCGGCGTTGTTGGCGTTGGACGTCCGATCGAGCCAGGCCGTTATGCCATCGCCGTCGGTGGCGCCGCTGAGGGCGTCGGCCGACAACCAGGTCATCAGGCCGGTGACCGTCTGTGGGTCGTAAGCGCCCGCGACGCAGACAGTGCCGCGCGCGTGCATGCCGGTGGGGCAGTGGCACTGAACCGCGCCGAACGTGCTGGATTGGCAGGTGGCCAGGGCGTCGCAGCCGCCGTTGTCGACCAGGCAGGGATCGGTGCTGTAGGTGGCGAACTCGATCTTCTCGAAACCGGTCAGATCGCCCGGATACTGATCGGTGCGGTCAGAGCGCTGGGTTTCCAGCTGCTCCAGGAAGTAATACTTGTACGCGCCCGGCGACGACAGCTGCAGCACTTCGGGCAGCCCGCGGGTGGGATTCGGCCACGAACGCTCCCAGAAGGACGAAGCGTTCAGCGTCCCCAGAAGGTACATGTCGGCGCGCGGAACGCCGCCCTCCGCCGGCACCGCGCCGCTGGTGCTCGAGCCGTAAACGTTGAAGGTCTTGATCCCGCGCATCCACTCTGAATTGCGGAAATTGGTAAAATTGATCAGACGCAATTCATTGACTGTCACGGCATCGGCGAAAGTGGTCTCAAACCACTGGGTCAGGCGCGTGCTGCCAGACAGCAGCGCGCCGGCCGACGCGTAATCCTTGCTCCAATCGTGAGTGAAGATGAATGAGTGATCGGGCGGCACGCCGCCGGGCGGATCGGTGATGGTATTGGCGGCCACCAGATTGTTCTGACCGGCCTCGCTGCTGGCGGCGGCGCTGACCGGTTTCAGGTAGGTGCTGACCTTGCCGGCCGG
>DASXQB010000032.1:0-14183 GCA_036493295.1 Polyangia bacterium
ACGCCCGCTGAACGGCGGCGCCGAACCGCCCACCTTCGGGCCGCCGAACGGATGAACAGCGCCGGTGTCATCGCGGAAGACCAGATCGAACAGCGGGACTTCTTCCACGACGCGGTTGGCGTCCCACTGAAATTCGCCCCAGCCAAAATCCAGGTAGTCGATCGAAGCGCCGTCCAGAAAGCCGCTGCCCCTGACCACCGTCGGGCCGACCTGCTCAGGCAGCGGCAGATCGGGAGAGCGATCGCGATCATTGGCCGGCGCGTCGATGGTGAGGTCGTGGGACAGCAACGAAGCGGTGTGCGCCCCGCCGGAGCGTACCTCCAGCGGCCCGGCGTCGGCGATCTCGGGCAGCGAGTGATAGGCGGGCGCGCCGTCCGGCACCTTGACGTAGAGGACCTCCCAGTACGGACTGTAAAAGCGACTCTTCGTCCCGACGGAAAAAATGGGGTGTGACCGGTCGTCGTCGCTGGCGAACAGCAGCGGGGCGCCGGTTGGCGACCAGCCGCTGACCTGGATGTAAAGCGGCTGCACCCAGATCTCGTCGAAGGCTTGCCAGAGATCCGTGGTCAGGTATGCCGCCCCGTAACCCTCTTCGAAGGTCGGCGACATCACCAGCTGGTACTGGCCGGGAGTGGGTTGGGCCAGCAAGCGCTCCGGCGGCACGGTCGTGGGCAGCGGCGGAACGTTCTCGGCGCCGCCGCGTCCTTCATAAAGCGCGACGTAATCGTCGAGAGTCCACAGCCGCGCCGGCGCGGGGGCCGGCGGCAGACCACACGCGGCAGCACCGAGGCCGCACACCACCAGCGCCATCGACACCCGGGTCATCACGGACCGCAAGCATAGACGGCGGTCGACGGATGGAAAAGCCCCCCGTGCCGGCGCATGCCACCAGGCACGGCCGTTCAGGGACAGCCGCGTTCGCAGCGAAAGGAAATGGCGCCCGTCGGAGCGATGGTCACGGTCACCGCGCCCGCCCGATCGGTCCGCAACCAGCGAACGTGCCGGTCGGCATAGCGCGCCACCACTTCGGGCGATGGAAACCGGAAACGGTTTTGCCAGCCCAGCGACGCCACCGCCAGCGACGGCGCGACCGCGTCCAATAGTTCGTCGCTGGACGACGTCCGGCTGCCGTGGTGCGGGACCTTCAAGACGTCGGCGCGCACCGACTGGCCGACGGTGGCGCGGCCGACCAGCTCGCCTTCGCCGTCGGCCTCCAGATCGCCAGGGAACAGCAGCGCGCGGCCGGCGAAGGAAAGGCGCAAGACCAGCGAGGCGTCGTTGACGCTCATCCCCGGTGGCGCGGCGATGCGATCGCCCAGCCACGGCCCCAGTGGTTCGACGGAGAGCGGACCCAACGTCGTGGCGGTTGGTGGGTCGGTCGGGGTGCCATGCGCGTGAGCGGTGGCGAGCAAACGCGCGTAGGCCGGGTTCTTGCCGTCGTCGCCGCTGGTCCACAACGCGCGCACGGCAAATCGCTGGGCCAGCCACTGCAAGCCGCCCAGATGATCCGGGTGGGGATGCGACAGCGCCATCAGATCGATCGTGGTGACGCCGCGCCGGCGCAAGAACGGCTCGACCACGCGCTGGCCCGGATCGAACGAACCGTCGTAAGCACCGCCACCGTCGATGACCAGCGTGCGGCCCCCGGGCGCTTCGACCACCGCCGCGTCGCCCTGCCCAACGTCGAGGAACGTCACGCGCAAGTTGGGATCGCGCCGCCGCGCCACCTCGCGCGCTACCAGGCTGGTCGACGCCGCAGCCAGCAGAACCAGTGCGGCACCCAGCCGCCAACGCCGCGCGCGCGCCGCCGGTACCACCGCGCCCGCGCCCAGCAACAACCCCGCGCTCAGCGCCAGCGTTTCGAACGGGTTCGGCATGCGGCACACCCAGACCGGCGCGTGCCCGCCGAACACGGCGGCGATGGCCAGCGCCGCCCGCGTGGCCAGCGCGGCCACCTGCAGCGGCCAGTGTCCCAGCCACGGCCAAAGCGCGCCCAGCGCGGCGCCGAAAAGCCCGCAAGGCACAACGACCATCTCCACCAGTGGCACCAGGGCCAGATTGCCCAGCGGCGAGGCGGGAGCGATCTCGCCGAAGTGATGCGCCACCAACGGCGCTGTGGCCGCCGTGGCCGACAGCGTGGCCGCGCCGAAGCGCCACAACCAGAAGCCGACGCGCGCCCAGAACCCCGCCGGCCGCCCCCGCGGCCCCAGCGGCCGAGCCAGCACCACCATTCCCACCACCGACGCGAACGACAGCTGCAGCGACACGTCGAACAACAGCAGCGGCGACGGCACCAGCAAGACCATTGCCGCCGCCGCCACCGCGGCCGGCCCCGACGGCGCGCGCCCGACGACGAACGCCGCCATACCCACCGCCAGCATCAACGCCGAGCGTTCGGTGGCCACCGCCTCGCCGGTCAACAACGTGAAGAACGCCAGCGCCGGCAGAGCCGCTGCCGCCGCCACCGCCCGCGGATCGATCCGCAACGCCAACCGCGGCACGCGCACGGCCAGCGCCCGCACGCAAAGGAAGAACAGCCCCGCCACCGCCGCCAGGTGCAGCCCGGACACCGACAGCACATGGGTGGCGCCAGCGGCGCGAAAGTGCGCCTCGACATCGTCGCTGACGCCGCGGCGTTCGCCCAGCACGGCCGTGCGCAAGAACGCCGCCGCTTCGCCGCTGATCTCTGCTTCGATGGCGGCGCGCATGGCGCGTCGGGCGCGAAAGGCCCAGCGGCGCGGACCGCTGGCAGGCGCGCCGCCGACGCGCGCGATGTCGCCGGGCGCGGACACGCCCGCCAGCGCATCGATTCCCGCGGCCCGAAAAGCGATGGCCGGATCGGCCAGGCCCGGATTGCGCAGGCCGCGCGCAGCCCGCAGGCGCGACGAAAAACGCACCCGCTCGCCCGGCCCAAAATCCGGCCAGCCCGCCAACACCGACAACCAAACGGTGCCAGACGCTGCCTGCCCGTCGACGCGATCGATGGCCACCAAAAGCCTCGTGCCGTGCGCCGCGGTCTCGGGCCCCTGCGCCACCACGCCTTCCAGTTTCGCCGGCTGATTGTCGTCAACGCGTCCGCAGAAGTTCGCTCCCGGCGGTGTGTCTTCCGACGGCGCCGCCCGGTACGCGCACAGCACGCCGGCCGCGAACAGCAACGCCCCGACCCCGATCAGTTCCGCCCGTCGCCAGCCCAGCACGGCGGCCAACAACAACCCGCCACCCACCGCCGCCGCGCAAGGCGCCGCCCCGAACGAGGCCGCGGCGGCGAAGGCGATCCCGACGGCGAAGCAGGCGCACCAGTACGGCAGAAGCACTGACAATCATCGGGGCGCGGGCAATAAACGTTGCGCGGGGCGAGCGTGATCAGCCGGCGTGGTCGGCGGCCGCCGAAAATTGCGCCGCCGCCTGCACGCGCGTCACCGCGTCTGCCGGTGAATCGTCAGGCAGGCGCGCGTCCGGCCGAGCCAAACGCCGCAGCCACGTTCGATCCAGCGGCCGCCGCAGATCGCGCGCGTCGACGGCGGCGGCGGTGGTCTGCACCTTGGCGCCGATGCCGTCACCGATCCCCACCGCCCAGCCGCCGAGCAGCATCGCCACGCGCACCGTCGTCGAAGCGCTGTAGGTGAACAACGTCGCGCTCGGCGCGGCGGCCCCGCGCGCCGCCGCGAACGCCGCCACAGTCCACAGCGCCGGGTTGGCCCGCGGCGAAAACGGATCCCAGAAAATCACGTCGGCCCGCGCTCGCTCGCCCGCCAGCGTTTCAAGCACGTCACCGCGCGCCAGCCGCCACAACGTCCGCGCGCTGTCGTGGCGACCGTCGGCCAACAGCGCGCGCGCCGCCGCGCCCGCATCGCCGGTCAGACCGAACGCCGCCTTATGTGCCAGCGCCACCTGCAAGGCGCCCAGATCGCGTTCGAAGCTCACCAGTTCAAGCCGCGCCGCGCTTGTTCCGGCCAGCGATTCGGACACTGACCACGCCGCGACGGCGTTTGATCCGGCGCCCAGTCCGACGTCGAACACCACCAGCGTCGCCGTCGGGCCGGCACGCAGGCGTTCGGCCAGGCGCGATTGCTCCACGTAAAGACGCTGCGACTCAATCAAAGGACCGACGCCGGGGTGCATGACCTCGCCGGCATCAAGGCTGCGCATGGCCAGCGCGCCGCCGCGCGTGCGCACCACTTCGTGATTCACGCGCGCGCCTGACCGTGTTCGTGGCGGTCGATCTCCAGCAAGCGAGCACGCGCGAAAGCGGCATACTCGCCGGCGTCGATGGCGTCGCGCGCTTGCCGCATCAAATCCAGATAGTGGTGCAGGTTGTGAATGGACAGCAGGCGCGGGCCCAGCGGCTCGCTGCACTTGTACAGGTGATAGAGATACGCGCGCGAATACGTGGCGCAGGTCGAGCACGCGCAGCGGGCATCCAGCGGCTCTTCGGCCAGGCGGTGTGGCCCGCGGGTGATGCGCACGCGCCCGGTCGACGTGAACGCCGTCCCCTGCCAGGCCAGGTGCGTGGGCAGCACGCAGTCAAACATGTCCAGACCGCAGCCGATGGCGTACAGCAGATCCGGCGGCGTGCCCACGCCCATCAGATAGCGAGGCAAATCCGCCGGCAAAAGCTGGGCGGCGAACGCGGTCATGTCTTCGCGCTGGGCGCGCGTGTCGCCCACCGCCAGGCCGCCGATGGCGAAGCCGTCGAACGGATGCGCCGTGAGGAAGCGCGCCGATTCTTCCCGCAGCGACGGAACCAGGCCGCCTTGCACGATGGCGAACAGCGCCTGTTCGGGATTGGATCGCGCGGCCAGGCTGCGCAGCGCCCACCGGTGCGTGCGCTCCATCGCCGCGCGCACCGCGCCTTCATCGACGGTGGCGTTGATGCATTCGTCCAGCACCATCATGATGTCGGAGCCGATCGCCGTCTGCATCTCGATTGATTGCTCGGGCGACAGGTGGTGGACGCGGCCGTCGACGTAGCTGCGAAAACGCGCGCCCGATTCAGCGACGTCGCGATCGCCCGGCAACGAAAAGATCTGATAGCCGCCCGAATCGGTCAGCACTGGGCCTGCCCAGCGCATGAAGTTGTGGATGCCACCCAGACGACGAAACAGCTCGGCACCAGGACGAAGCAGCAGGTGATAGGTGTTTGCCAGCAGGATGGGCGCGCCCACCGCTTGCAGATCGGCGGGCGTCAAACCCGTCACCGTGGCGCGCGTGCCCACCGGCATGAAGGCCGGCGTCTCGATCACGCCGCGCGCGGTGTGGAGGCGGCCGCGCCGCGCGCCAGAAGTGACGTCGCGTCCCAGCAACGCGAAGGCGAAGGCCGAACCCATCGATCGCCGAACCTACCAGCCTCGCGCGCGCCTCACCAGACGGCGCATCGCGGGTTCACCTTCATGTCGGATGGCCGAGATCGCCGCGTCCGCGTGGCTCTCGAAAATCCGAGGCGACGGCTTCCGCCTTCCACGATTGAATTGGTGAAAATGGGCGATGCAGGCTCTCTTGCCTGGGCATGTGCGTTGCTACAATCTGGTCTTATGCGAAATTGCGGCTTGGTCAGTGCAGCGTGTCTGTTCGTGGTGGCGTGCGGTCAGGTCACGTCCGTCAACCCTGACGGCGGCGGCAACGACACCGTGGCTACCGGCAGCGGCGGCAGCGTTGGATCGGGCGGCACGCCAGGCTCGGGCGGTAGCGTCGGCTCAGGCGGCGCGGTTGGTTCGGGAGGCAGCGTTGGTTCCGGCGGCAGCGTTGGTTCGGGCGGCGCGCCAGGTTCGGGCGGCGCCACCGGCAGCGGCGGCAGCACGATGGACGCCGCCGTCGATCATCCCGCCGACGCCGCCGTGTCCTGCAACGATCTGATCGCCGAATACGACGTCGCCTTCAAAGAAGCGAAGGTCTGCAACCCGTCGCTAAAGATGGTCCAGTGTCAGCAGACGGCCAGCGCGTCGCTGCCGTGCTCGGGCTGCGTCACGCACGTCGAAAGCACGACCAAGCTAGACTCGATCCGCAGCCGCTGGACCGCAGCCGGTTGCAAGGCCGGTCTGTGTCCCGCCATCGCTTGCATCCTTCCCGGCACCGGGGAGTGTGTGGCAAACGATGGTGGCGGCGGCGGCGGAACCTGCACCGACAATCACCTGGTGTCGACCAACGGCACCAACTGATCGCGCGGCGAAACGATCGCGATCAATTGCAGCCGATGCGTTCGCGCGCGACGGCCAGATCGTCGATCCACCAGTTCGTGGCGGTGGGCAGCCCCTGATAAAGGTACGCGCCCACTTCCAGCACGGTGAAGGTCTGCGCTTTCTCCTGCGTCGGGCGCACGGTGGTGGCGGGATCGGAGAAGACAAACGGCGCGGGCCAAGTTTGCTCGGCGCCGTTCACCCACAGGCGCGGATCAGCCGCTTGCGGGTTGGCCCCGTTGGCGCCGTCGAACAGCCATTCCAGGCACGCCCAATTGTCCAGCACCAGCGGCGTGTCCGAGACCTGCACCCATTCGGGATAACCAGGTGGCTCGGGCGGGTGCCACACGGTCATGTACTTTTGCGTGTACGTCGCCACTTCGTACCAGTCCAGCTTGTCGATGGTGGCGGTGGCGGTCATTCCGGGCGGCGGGTAGCGCGCGTTGAAGATCCCGGCGTGTGAATTCGGCCGCGCCGGCGTGGTGTAGACGAAGGCCCGGCCCCACAACGTCGGCCCGAAGTTGTCCGGCAGCGAAAAGCGCATGGTCTTCTTCGGCCCGCCCTGCTGGCCTTCCACGCCGCCGACAAGATTGCTGGCGTGCAAGGCGTGCGTCCCGCCGTGCGCGCGCGTCGCATCGACCAGCAACGTGCCGGCGAATTCGTTGCGGTACGCCGTCCATCCGGCCGGCAGCGTGCCGTCTTCGAAGTCCCAGCAGATCGCACCGGCCGCCGTGCAGCCCGCGCCGGTCACGCCGCCGCGATCGCCCGCGGGTTCGCCGCCCGGCGGCGCATCGGTGATCATCGGTGCGTCCATCGCCGCGTCGACGCCACCCTGCCCGCCCGTCGCGGCGCCGCCGCTGCCACCGCCGACGCTGCTGCCTCCGGTGCCTGACCCGCCGGCGCCACCGGAGGCGCCGCCCGTGCCGGCGGTGATCGGGCCGGCCGCCGGGCTGGCGCAACCGCCGGCCAGGCTGACCGCGGCCACAAAACCGCACAGACTGAAGGCGAACGCGCGCGTGGATTCCACCAAGGTGCTTGGTGGAACGTGGTGACGAAATCCGTTTGACCGCCCGCGCCCAGGCGCCGACGTCAGCGACCGAGAACGGCGTCCACGCTGTCGCCCAGGATCGCCGCCAGCGTGGCGATCTCGTCGGGCGTCGTGGTCAGCGGCGGAAACAAATACATCGTGTCGCCAAGCGGCCGGAGCAGCGCGCCGCGTGCCACCGCCTGCTGATAGACCTGGTACCCAGTGCGGCGGCGCGGATCCAGCGGCGCGCCGTCGCGGCCGCGCAGATCGACGGCGGCCACCATCCCGCAGCCTCGTACGCCGCCGAGCGATCGGCGTTCGCCAGCCAGCGCCGCCAGCGCGGCGGCCAAGCGCGGGCCGTTCGCGGCGACGGCGCCCAGGATGTCTTCGCCCGCCATCACGTCCAGCGCGGCGTTGGCCACCGCCACCGCCAGCGCATTGCCGGTGTACGTGTTCGAGTGCAAAAACGCCCGCCCGTCAGCATAGTCAGCGTCGAAATGGGCGGCCATCTCGTCGGTGGTCAACACCGCCGACAACGGAAGGAACCCGCCGGTCAGCCCTTTCGACAGCACGGCAAAGTCCGGCTGCGCGCCACCCAGGTGACCGGCCAGCATGCGCCCGCAGCGGCCGAAGCCGGCGGCGATCTCGTCGGCGATCAGAAAAACCCCGTGCGCGTCCGCCCAGGCGCGCAGCCGGCGCAGCAGTTCGGGGCTGTAAAACTGCATTCCTCCCGCCGCCTGCAACACGGGTTCGTACACCACCGCGGCCAAACCATCGGCCACCGCCGCCAGCTGCGCGTCGATGGCCGGCCATTCAACGCTGGCGTCCATCCAGTCGGTGGCCGCCGGGCCCGATCGATACGGCAGGCCGCCGAGCTTGGTCACCGGGAACATCAGCGCCCGATACGGTTCGCCGTAAAGGCCGCAATCGCCCACGGACAGCGTGGCCACCGTCTCGCCGTGATAACCGTTCTGCAACGCCGCCAGTTGCGTGCGTTGCGGCTGGCCGCGCTGGGCCTGGGCCTGCACCGCCATCTTGAGAGCGATCTCCACCGCGGTCGAACCGTTGTCCGCCAGGAACACCTTGCCGAAGTGACCCGGCCGGCGCCCCGGCGGCGCGTCGGCCGCCCACGCCGCCGGCGGCAGATCGTTCGCCGCCGCCAGCAAACGTTCGCACAGGCGCACCAGCGGGGCGCTGGTGGTGTTGGCCGTGATGACGTGTTCGAAGGCGTCGGCCTGCGCGATCAACGCCTGGCGCAGGTGCGGGTGGCCGTGACCGAATGATTTGCACCACCAGCTGGAGATCCCATCCAGGATCTCGCGCCCGTCAGCGAGGCGCAGGCGCAGGCCGCGCGCGCTGACCACTGGCAACGGCGCAAAGGTCTGATAGTCGCGCATCTGACTGCAGGGGTGCCAGAACACCGCCAAATCGCGGGCAGTCAGATCGTCGGTCACCCCGGCCATGCAACAGGACTAGCACGATCGCGCCTGTCGTCTGTAGGCTGGTGGCGTGGTCTCCCCATCGCTGACCGTCGGCGAAAACGTCGCGCTGGCTCCGCTGACCACGCTGGAGCTGGGCGGCCCGGCGCGCTTTTTTTTGGACGCCACCGACGCCGCGACGGTGATCAACGGCCTGAGCTGGGCGGCGGCGCGCGGCGTGCCGGCGTTCGTGCTGGGTGGCGGATCGAACCTGGTGGTCGCCGACGCCGGCTTCGATGGCCTGGTGATTCGCCTGCGTGCGCGCGGCGTCGTCTACGCGCCGGCGGGCGACGTCGTCTTGGTGCAAGCGCAGGCGGGCGAGCCATGGGACGCGCTGGTGGCCGACACCGTCAGCCGCGATCTGGCTGGCCTGGAATGTCTGTCCGGCATTCCGGGATTGGCGGGCGCCACGCCCATCCAGAACGTCGGCGCCTACGGCCAGGAAGTCGCCGACACCATCCGCAGCGTGCGCGTCGTCGATCGGCAGACGCTGGCGACGGTCGAATTGCCGGCGGCCGCGTGTGCCTTCGGCTATCGCGACAGCTTTTTTCGCCGGCACCCCGAACAATACGTGGTGCTGGCGGTGACCTTCGCCTTGCGACCGGGCGGCGCGCCTCAGCTCCGATACGGCGAGCTGGCGGCGGCGCTGGTGGCGACGCTGCACCCGTCGCTGGCGGCGGTGCGGAGGGCGGTGCTGGACCTGCGGCGAAAGAAATCGATGGTCATCGATCCGGCGGATCCCAACCGGCGCAGCGTGGGTTCGTTCTTCACCAACCCGATCGTTTCGGCTGCCGAGGCGCAAGCGCTGGCCGCCCGCTTGCTGGCCGAAAGTTTGATCGCCACCGCCAGCGAGCTGCCGCAATTTCCCGCCGGCGACGGGCGCATCAAGTTGTCGGCCGGCTGGTTGATCGAACGCGCCGGGATCAGCAAAGGCCTGCGCGCCGGCGCGGTGGGCGTGTCGACTCAGCACGCGCTGGCGCTGGTCCATCACGGCGGCGGATCCACCGCCGAACTGTTGGCGCTGGCGACGCGCGTGCAAAGCGCGGTGCGCGACCGATTCGGGATCGATCTATCGCCCGAGCCGATTTTTTTGGGCGACATTTCAATTGCGCGCTGAACTGAACATCCGTATAGTCATCCGCGCTCGAGAGCCGCTTCGTTCGGCGCGGGCCGTTTCCGTGGATGGGTGATGGTCGTGGGCAGTCGGGGTTGGAAATTCTGCGGAAACGGCACCGGCCGGCGAGGTTGGCGATATAGTCGGTAGTCGATGGGTCGCAGGGCAGCATGGACCCTGATCGGTTTGTTCGCGTCGGCTTGTGCTTCGAACGGCAGCGCGGTTTCGCCCACGGTTGATGGCGGTGGCAGCGGCGGAGGAAGTGGCGGCAACGCTGGCGGTTCGGGCGGCACCGGCCCCGTCACTTCGACGGACGCGAGCTCCGGCGGGGTACAAGGACAAGACGCCGGTCCGATCACCGGCGGCGACGCCGGTAACGGCACGGACGTGGGAGCAAGCGACGCAATCGACGGGGGCGCGACGCCGGACGGCGGCCCGGGATGCCCGGCGGGCGCGTTGCTGTGCGACGACTTTGAAAGCTACACGGCAGCCGCCGATTTCACCGCCGCCTGGAAGCCGGCCACCACCGCCGCCACCATGACCGTCGATACCACCAAGGCGTTCGCTGGTGGCCGGGCGCTGCACATCAAGGCCGCCGCCGGTATGCCGTCGGCGGTGATCGTCAAAGACGGCGCGCCGCTGTTCCCGATCGCCGGCAACGTCATGTGGGGCCGCGTGATGCTGTGGCTGACCGCCACGCCGGGCGGCGACTATCACATGAACAGCATTCAAGCGGCGGGGACCATTCCTGGTTCCACGCAGTGGGGAAAATACGGCTGGGGCGTCCAGGCCGGCAAGGTGTTGGCCGGGTACACCGTGCGCGACACGCCGAACGGCGCCGCGATCGTCGACTGCTCGAAGCCGTCGGCGATGGCTTTTCCTGACCAGCGCTGGGTTTGCGTCGAATGGGAGTTCGACAGCAACAAGAACGAGATGCACATGTGGTTCGACAGCACGCTGCTGGCCGACGCGGACGTCATCGGCAAAGGCACCCGCTGTGTGAACAACGCTGATCTCACCAAGCCGTGGACCGGGCCGGCGTTTTCGAACCTCACCCTCGGTTGGCAGCAATACCAGGCGTCAAGCGGCGCGCTGGAGTTGTGGATGGACGATCTGGCGATCGGCCCCCAGCGCATCGGTTGCCCGAAGCCATAACACCGACGCAAGTCAGGAAGGATCGACGAATGACTCGTTTTGCTTTGCTGCTGGCTTCCACTGCGTTGGTGACTGCGGCGTGCAGCGCGAGTGGAACGCCGGCCGCGCCGGGCGGCAGCGGCGGTCAGTCTGGCGGCGCCGGCGGCGCGATGACGACCGGCACCGGCGGTTCGTCTTCAGGAACTGGCGGCGCCGGCGGAGCAACCACCGGAACCGGCGGCGCGCCGTCGGCCAGCGGCGGCAACAACGGCACCACCGACGCCGGCAACGCCAGCGACGGCGCGCCTGCCGCCGACAGCGGCACCGATGCAGGCGGCAGCGCCTGTCCTGCCGGCGCGATCATCTGCGAAGACTTCGAAAAGTACGCCGCCGGCACCACCGACCTCACGCCCGACTGGCTGACGTACACCTACGGCAGCGGCGCGGTCCACGTCGACACCGGAAAGGCATTCAAAGGCACCAAGGCCTTGCACCTGACCACACCGATCGGCGGGCGGCAGTACGCGGACATCATCAAACAAAACCCACCCGACAAAGAATTGCTGCCGATCAAACATTTCGGCCGGGTGATGGTGTGGCTGTCGGCGATGCCGTCGGCGGCGCACTGGAACATCAACCAGGCGGGCGGCCCGCTGGCCAGCAACGCGCAGCTGATCGGCAAGTACAGTTTCGGTGGACAGAACGCCGTGCTGTCTCCGAATTACACGCAGCGGGCGCCGGTGGGCGATGGCCTCACCCCTCTGCGCGGCGGCGGTCCGGAAGCCAACGATCCCAACCCGCCGCCGATCGATTGCGGACCGAATGCGCAGAATCAAAAGTTGGCGGTCGGAAAATGGGTCTGCTGGGAATGGATGTTCGACGGGCAGGCGAACAAGATTCAGCTGTTTCTCGACGGCGTGGATCAGACTCAGGCGGACGTCACCGGCGCGCCCGGCACGTGCGGCGGCTGGCAGGGCCCGAAGCTGTTCAACAAGATGATCCTGGGCTGGGAGGTCTACACCCAGGCCAGCGACAAGGCGCAAGACGCTTGGCTGGACGATCTGGTGGTCAGCGCCGACCGGGTGGGCTGCCCGGCGGCGCCATAGCCACGAAAAAATGCGTGGCACCTTACGACGGCTCGAAAGATTCGCCGGTGGCGACGTTTCATCAAGGCATTACTCCAAGCCAAAGGCTCGGTGCAGAAGTCGGGAAAGGTGTGGGGCTTGACTGAAGACCGTTTGCCCGGATACTAGCCAATGGCGAGTCGATGATAGGCGTTGGGCAGCAGCTCGGCGGGTACACGATCCTGCACCGGATCGGGCAAGGCGGAATGGGCGATGTTTATCTTGCCCAGCATCGTCGCGTGGCGCGTAAGGCGGCGGTCAAGGTGCTGCTGCCCGAGCTTTCGCAGAAAGCCACCGTCCTTGATCGCTTCTTCAACGAAGCGCGCGCCACGTCGCTGATCAAGCACCCGGGCATCGTCGAGATCCTCGACTGCGATGTGCTGGACGATCAGGCGTTCATCATCATGGAGTACCTCGAAGGTGAAAGCCTGGGAGAGTACCTGCACCGCGCCGGCGCGCTGGGCGCCGACCTGCCGTTTCTCCTCGGCGTCAGCACCTGCATCGCCAGCGCGGTCGGCGCCGCGCACAACACCGGAATCATCCACCGCGATCTGAAGCCGGACAACGTCTACCTGCATTTGCCCGGCGTCAACGATCCGACGGTGACGGTGAAGATCCTCGACTTCGGCATCGCCAAGCTGGCGCAGCAAGAAGGCGGCACCAGCCAGACCAAGACCGGCATGCTGCTGGGAACGCCGGCCTATATGTCGCCCGAGCAGTGCCGCGGCGCTGGCCTCGTCGATCTGCGCTCGGATATTTATTCGCTGGGCTGCATTCTTTATGAGCTCATCTGCGGCGCCCCGCCCTTCGTTCACGAAGGCGCCGGCGACATGATCATCGCCCACGTCTCGGAGGCGCCGGAGCCACTGGTGGCGCGCGTGCCGGGGATCGCGCCCGCGTTGAACGCCCTCATCATGCGCATGCTGGGCAAGAAACCCGAGCAGCGCCCGCAAACGATGGACGAGGTGGCGAACGATCTGGCGGCCTGCGCGCGCAGCGTGGGAGTGGCCATCGACAAGCCGCTGCGCCCGCGCGTCCCCGTCGAACGGCCGCCCGAGGCGGCGCAGTTCTCGGCGACGCAGGTGAGCCCGACGGGGATTCCCCGCTCGCAGGTGACGCCGCTGCCGGGATCAGGCGCCATCCGCAGCTCGCCGTCACCGTCGCTGCGGCCGCAGACGCCGTACCCCGCGCCGGCCAGACCAGCCAGCGTGATCGAATCTGGCCGCATGCGCATGCCCAGCGGACCGAACCCCGTGCTTGAACCCAGCGGGCCGGTTGCCGTCGGCGGCACGCGGGTGATGGAAACAGTTCGTCCGACCACCACCATGGGCTCGGCCGCCGCCGAGATTGCCTCCAACCCCGTCGCCGCGCCGCCGAAGCGAGGGATGACCTTCGCCGTCGCTGGCGGCGCCATCGTGGCGATCGGCGGAATCCTCGCCGTGGTGTTCACGCGCGGTGGCTCGCCCGGTAAAACTGCTTCTGTCTCCGAACCGGCTGTCGTGTCGGCCGCGCCGGCGCCAGAAAAGCTGCCGCCCGCGCCACCCGCCGCTGAACCGCCGCCGGCGCCCGCCGCCGAACCGAAACCGGCGGCCGCCCCGGCGCTGCCGCAGACGGTGCGCATCGATCTGCAAGGTGTCCCCGCCCGCACCGTCGTCACCGTCGACGGCCGCGCCGCCGACCTGCCCCTGCAGCTGCCGCGCGGCGCCCAGATGCATCACGTGGTGCTGAAGGCGCCTTCCGGCGCAGAGCGCGCGCTGGACCTCGACGGCAGCAAAGATCGCCTGGTCGAGCTGGTGTTCGACAAACCGCACGGCTCGTCCGACGGCCAGGGCAGCCACAGCAGCGGCAGCGACGGCAGCAGTGGCCACCACTCGCACGGATCGGGCAAGAAGAAACCGAGCGGCGACCGCGACGCGATCACGGACATCTGAATCAGCCAGCGAGGAGTGGGTCCACCGGCCCGCCAGCAGCGACGTCAGATCCCGTGGACGGCGGCCCACCAGCGCGGGCGCCGTCCGTCAGGATCACAAGCGGTCGTCGTCGCCTAGCCGCCGCTGTCGTCGCCGCCGTCAGCGTCCGTCCCAGCGTCCACCACCGGAGCCACCGTGTCGACCACCTTCACGTCGAACATCA
>DASXQB010000033.1:0-7591 GCA_036493295.1 Polyangia bacterium
GACCCTCCGCAAACACGAGCTCGACGTGCTGGCCCGCGTCCAGCTTCAGCGCGTACTCCTCGCGGTGGGAGCCATCCGCCTGATCGACAACATAAGTCTCGAACGTACCCACCAGCGCAGCGTCACCACCCGCGGATCGGCCGTCGGACCCGCTGGCGCACGCGCTCAGCAGCAAGCACGCCACGCCCAACGACACATGATAGGCGGCCGGTCTGGAGCGGACACCCGGGAGCGGCGCGATGACCATCTCGGCGTCACTGTAATTGTCGACCTCGCGCTGATCGAGAACAATCACGCTGCCGCGGAACGTCTATGTTGGCTCTCTGACGGCACCACGAGCGGTCCAACAGGTATTTGTAGCGAGCGCCGGTGAACGATGCGGCGGCGATGCGCTAGGCGCTCTCATGATTGGTCGCTTTCTCCCAAGGTGATCCCGTTACGCGTGGGGACGGCTTTCGCGCGTTTGTGCTCTTGGCGGAGCGCCCTTTTTTGGATCCGCTAAGGAGCGCTGGTCGTCTGTTTCGGATCGGGCCAGCATCCACGACAGCTTGAATCAGAAGATGGCATTTTCGCGGGCATTTCAACCTTCGAACGGCAATTTTCTTCGTCTTCAACCCATAGTTAACGATGTCCGGTATGATCGAGGGAGTGCGCGCCATGACTTCGAACGAACGGTTGCTGCTCGCGTTACTGATGGCCGGTACAGGTGCCCTGGTCTCGTGCCGCCAGAGCAGCCTGGTGGGTGGTCCGCTGCCGTCACCGGGCAATTCGGGCAACGTGACTTCGTTGCCGACGATCCCCAATCAGGCGCTGATGTATCAGGCCAAGCTGACGGTCCCTCCCACTGTCATAGAGACCGATCAGACGACCGATGCGCCTTTGATGGGCAACGGCGATCTGGGCGTGGCGATTTTCGGCGGCATCGACGCGATGACGTTCAACCTGAACAAGAACGAGTTCTGGTCGCTGGGCGAGGGCCGGGTCAAGGCCATGGAGCGCCTGACGCTGGCCATCCCGGGCATGGCCGGTGCGTCTTACGCAATGACCGAGGAGCTTGGCCTGGGCGAGGTCACGGGGACATTTCCGGCCGGCGGTCGAACGATCGCCACAAAGAGCTGGGTCCAGGCCGACGACACCACAGTGAATCGGGTGATCACCCAGCTGACGTTGACCGGCGGTGGCTCGCAGGCGGCCAGCGTGACACTGGCGATCGGGCACCTCAACACCTACGCCAGCGCGACTGGCGCGATCGCCGACGTGCTGTATCGTGACGCGCGCGCGGACGCCAGCGACACCATCGGTGCGCAGCCGACCCGTCGCGTGCGCGTCGCCACCCGGGTCGTCGGCGCAACCGGCGCTGTCGCCAACGACACGCTGGCCTTCACCCTGACGTCAGACGTGCCCGTCTGGTTGGTCACCGGTGTCATGAGCAACCTGGATGATCCCAATTACCAGAGTCGAGTTCTGGACAGCGTCGCGTCGCTCGGGGCCGCCGACGTCACGGCGCTGGAGGTTGCGCATCGTTCCTGGTGGGACCATTTCTACCGCCAGTCTTTTGTCGAAATCCCCGACAAGGTTCTGGAGAAATTCTTTTACGCCTCGCTGTATCTGTTCGGCAGCGCATCGCGGGCCGGCGAACAGGCCCCCGGCATGTGGGCGAACTGGGTGATGCGCGACCCGGCGTGGAACGGCGACTACGGCCTCGACTACAACTATGAGGCGCCGTATTACGCGGCTTTTCCCACCAACCACGTCGAGCTGGCCGACAGCTATGACCAGCCCATCATCGACTGGCTTCCGAACGCCCAGGCTGAGGCAACGAAAAACGGCTGGACCGGCGCGTATTACCGCGTGCACATCGGACCATTGCCCAATGGCAGCGCCGACACGAATGAATGGAACCAAAAATTCAACAACGCCTTCGCCGCCAGCGTGATGATCAACCATTACTACTCGACCCGCGATCCGGTATATGCGGCCCATATTTACGAAACGCTCAAACAGATGTCGATCTTCTGGCAGGACTATCTCAAGACCGACGGCACCCGTTATTTGGTCTACAGCGATCCCCAGCAAGAAAACGGCGCAGACCCGCAAACAAATGGGGTCATGTCGCTCGGTTTCGTTCGGCTGCTTTTCCAGGGCACAATCGATGTCAGCACCGCGCTGGCTATGGACGCTGACCTGCGCGCCATCTGGCAAGATAGATTGGATAAACTTTCGGCCTTTCCGACGTTCACCAGAAGCGGCAAGACCGTCTTTCGATATACCGAAGACGGTCTCGACTGGTATCCGTCCAACGTGATCGGGATCCATCCTATTTATCCAGCCGGTCAGATCGGTCTCGACAGCGATCCGACCCTGCTGTCGACGGCCCAGAACATGGTGGACGAGATGGCCCGGTGGGATGACCAGAACGGCACCAATACTTTCTATCCGGCCGCGGCCCGCGTCGGGCACGATCCGGTCGACATCCTCACGCACCTGGACACCTGGGTCGGGGGCAACAGCTACCCCAACCTGCACATTCACACTGGCGGCGGTGGAATCGAGAACCTGAACACTGTCCCTTCGGCTATCTCTGAGATGTTGTTGCAGTCGTTTCAGGGAAAGTTGCGGGTGTTCGCGGATTGGCCGACGTCATCGGATGCGCGCTTTGGCAACCTGCGCGCCTGGGGCGGCTTCCTGGTCGCCAGCCGGCTCAAAGGCGGAACAGTCCAGTACGTTCGCATTGCCAGCGAGCAAGGACAGACCGCCACCCTGAAAAATCCATGGGCAGGCAAGGTCGCGCGCCTCTATCGGAACGGCGTCGATGCCGGCACGTTGAGCGTCCCTGAGCTGACGCTGCCGACGGCGAAGGGCGAGGTCTTGACGCTGGCCCCGGACGGTACGACGTACGACCAGATCGTCTCGAACCTGTAGCGCGCTGTCAGAACTGCCCGACGATGTCGGCGTAGGATTTGCCGTCGGGCGCCAGGGCCAGCACCTCGCCGCGTTTGGTCGGCAACTGCAGCTCGGCGCCCGAGGCGGTGCCGGCGTCGGCGCCGTCGCGGTAGAGACGCACCGTCATTCCGGGCCAAGGATTGACCAGCACGGCTGGCTTGCCGAACTCGCTGGCAACGGTGACATAAAGGACCGAGCCGGCCGTGCGTCGACTGGAGACCAGGAAACCACCCCAGGCGCGCAGGTTCCCGAAACGCGCGTCGGCCGTCGCCGGCCAGTCGGCGAATACGCGCAGCTTGCCCTGGAACGACTGCAGCAGCATCTCGGCCACTGTTGACGGCACGGTGTTCACGTTCTCGATCCCGCCGCCGCCGGTGTGAATGTGCAGGTTGGGATAGCTGTTGCCTTGGATCCAGCTATCCAGGTGCGTGAGGATGTCGACCGGATCGTGCCCGACGCGCGCCGCGGCCGGATAGAACGTGACCGAGCCATTGCCGTCACTCCAGCGGCCCATCTGGGTCACCATGTTGCGCGCGGTGGCCAGCAGCGTGGCGTCACTGTCGAGGCCGATCTGGCTGGCCGGGTAGATGTGCTGGATGCCGATGGCGTTGCCGTTGTTCCAGTCGAGGCCCACTTCCGTGTACCGGAACACGGTCTGTCCGTTGCGCATGAAGGTCGGGAACGGCGACAGCTTCGCCAGTCGATCTTGCCAGGTGGCCCGCGCCGGAGCGTCCATCTCCAGCGCCGCAGCAACGTCCACTGTTCCCTGCAGCAAGAACCGCACGAAGCCCAGCGACATCACGCCGTTCGTTTGTGGGGACGCGTTCCCCTCGTGCTGGGCATCGTTGACGATGACGTAGCGTCCACTGCCGTCCAGCATCAGATAGTTCTGCCAGAACGTCGCCAGTCCTTTCAGCGTGGGGTAGATGCTGGCGGCGTAGGCCGGGTCGGGCGACGTGTAGAAATGCGTGAGCATCACGCTGGCGGCAAACGCGCCGTTGAACTTCTGGTTCCATTCGTTGGTGTCGGCGCTGCCATTCGGCATCGGGCCGATGTGCACGCGGTAGTAAGCACCGGTCCAATTGTTCTTCGTGGCCAGCGCCTGCGCCTTCGGAAGCCAATCAATCACCGGCTTGTCATAGCTGGCAGCAAGCTCGGCGTGATTGGTGGGGAAGGCCGCGTAGAACGGCGCCTCGTAGTTGTAGTTGAGGGTGTAGTTGCCGAACCACGCCGGATCTTGCATGACCCAGTTGCCCCACAGACCGGGCGCCTGTTCGCCGGAATGCGAGACGCAGGCCAGTAGGTACAGCGATGCGTAGAAATACTTCTCGACCACTTTGTCCGGGATCTCGATGAACGACTTTCGGTAGAAAGCGTCCCACCACGCCTTGTGAGCGTCCTCGAGCATGGGCACGTCGGCGGGCGTCAGCGCGGCCACCGCCGCCACCGCGCGCGATTGGTAGTTGGCGTCGTCCAGGTTGCTCATCACGCTGGCAACGAGCGCGACCGGCGTGCCTGGCGACAGCGTGAAGGTCAGCGCGCCGTTGGTGACAGTGCCGGTCGCGCCGACGGCGCGCGTCGCGACGCGCACGCGAGCCGTGGCCTGGCCGCCAACGGTGTCCGCCGCATCGGCTCGCACGTCACGCGTGAGGACGTCGCCAGTGGCGCCAGCGCTGGTCGGGTTTGCGTTCTGTGCGCCGACCTGCAGGCTGACCGTGACGTCGACGGGCGCGCCACCCGCGAGCGTGAGGACCGTGACCACCCGGTTCTGTGTGGTGTCGTCGGCCTGCACCCAGGTGCGCGTGGTGACTGTGCGCGCGCCGGCGGTGAATGCTCCAGCGATCTCTCCGACGCCGATCTGTTCGGTCATTGAATAGGAAGCGCCGGCCAAAGAGGAGGCGCTCATTGTGAGTCGCGCCATCGCCTTCACCGTCCCCTGGCTCAGTGACCAGAACTCGTTCTTGTGCAGGTTGAGAGTGAAAGCGTCGATGCCGCCCAGGATCGCGACGCCCAGATCACCGTTGCCCAGCAGGGGCGCGTCGGTGGTTTCATTTGTACTGGCGAGCTTGGGCGGAGCCGAGAACGTGCCGCTGTAGAGCAAGGCGCGGTTGGGAAGCGCGGCGATTGGCAGCGACGAGATCCCGCCGTCCCCCACCCCGACGTCTGTTCCTCCGGCGACAGCGGTGTCGACGGAGGCGGCATCCGCGGCTCCGCCAGCGCCCGTCCCCGCTGCGCCGACGTCTGGGGAGCTCGCGTCGCCCGCAGCAGGCCTGGAAGCGCCACCGGTGCCTCCCCGACCGTCACCATCGCCACCTGGTGAGCCGATCCGGCTGCCGCCGGAGCAAGCGGCGACCGGGAGCAGGACGAACGTAAAGAAAGCGATGCGGCGATGACGCAAGCAGGACATGGACACCCTCATTGCAGCGGCCAATCACAGTCAGCGCGTCATCCCGGGAGTATCACGGGGACACTTACCAGCCAGATCGCTGACGGCGATAGCTCGTCAATGGGATGGGCTACCCGATGAAAACCTTTCAGGGCGTTCCAGCACCCGTGGCACCAGAACCGATCCGGAGACAGGCCGCGCGTCCCACCTGCGCGCGCCGCCTCATCGATCCGTCGCCGGCCTGCTGAAACACCCGATCGAAATCGCCGACGGCCCGGGCACAGTCGCCTGCGGCCACCCGCAGCTCGCCGCGAATCAGACCCAATTCCAGGTCCCGTGCTCCTTCTGACAGTGACAGCTGGTTTAATTTGTCCAGTGCTGGGCCGCGCCGGCCGGCCAAGAGAAGGGCATCGACTCGCAGACGGGCTGCTTCCGGGGCCAGCACGCCGGTTGAGAACCGCTTTTCGTAGTCGTCCAGGAGGAAGAGCGCCCGGAGCGGATCGCGTTTGTGCCGCAGCGCCACCACGGCACCCTCCAGCAGGGCGCTTTCCCCCGTAGCGGTCGGTCTGCGGCGTGGCGACACGCTGAGCGTGATCGGTGGCGGCAAGACCGTGGGCACAGGATTCGGCTGAACGTCCGTCGTTGGAGGCGTTATCGGCGCGGGGGTGGTCGAGGCAATGATCCGACTGGGTGAGCGGCGCCTTGGTCGTTCTTCCGCCGGTGCCGCCGAGGTGTGCGGCAACAGCGTCAAAAGGTGCGGCCAAACCGGCGCCCATCCTCGCGCCGCGACGACCACACCGCCGCCGAATAGCACGACCACGCCGACAACCAGCCAGACGACCGCGGGCGCCCGACGGTGATTGGCAGGCGTGGGTCGAATTGATCCGTCCAGCCGCACGCGCACGCCAGAAAGTCGCGCCCACGACACGGTCGCTGGTGGCTTTACGTTTCGCAGCAGCGCGCCTGCGCGTTTTTCAATCGAATCAGGTTCGCCGGACCCGCCAGCCAGGTCTGCGAAGCGCGTCGGTGCGCCGGTCCCTTGGCGTAGCCCAGGAGAGTCGTCATCCCTCATCGAACACCACCCCGTGCCTGTTTCATCTCCGCCGCCAAGAGTCGTCGCAAGAACTGCTTTCGCGCCCGATGCAATCGCAACCAAACATTGGCCACGCTGGTCCCGGTAATCGTGGCAATTTCTTCGCCGCTCAAGCCTTGCAGTTCGAAAAGGATCAGCACAGTGCGGTGGTTGTCGGGCAATTCATCGAGAATCTGGTAGGTGAGCGCCTTGGCCTCTTTTTGCTCGATCGCCTCCAGGGGAGACGCCGATGTCGAGGGAGCGTTCTTCATCGCCTCGGCACCGTCGCCATCTCCGCCGCCAACCCAGCCAAACCAGCGGCGCCATCGCCGTGCGCGGCGGCGGTCAGAGACAACGCGAATCGTGATCGCGTACAGCCAGGCCGGGATGCTGGCATCAGCGCGCAGCGTGTGCAGCCTCTTGTGCACCACCAGAAAGACCTCGTGGACGACGTCTTCGACCTCGATGTCTCGGCCCGTCAGCCACCCTACCCAACGGGCGACCATCGGCGCGTGCAGGCGGTAGATCTCGTCAAGTGTCGGCCGGTCCGCATCAGGGGCAGACGCGCCGCTCGGCGTCTTCGGGGGCGGAACATCAGGCGCAGCCGGTGGTGGTCCCGAGTTGCCTCGATTGCCGGCAGCTAACACTAAAACGGGATTGGTCATGACTCTACGTTTGAGAGATGGGTGTAAATCGCCATTCCTTGCAGACAAAATCAATCAACGGCCGAAAAAACTGAAACCCAGCGATGCCGAGCTTGCCCAGGCTGGGATCTCACGCGCCTGTCCCGAGACGGTCTCGTGGACGTCGCGAGCGTCCAACCACCGCGTCGCATCGACGGCCACCCAGCCGCGCCAAGCCCGCCCCGGTGCAATCAGGCGCAGGCCCGCCGAGACGCCGCCATCCCATCCGCTGCTCTGATAGCTGACGGGATACTGCTCCCCGTGTGCGCGGAAAAAAGCGGCGACAAACGTCACGTTGGCATCGATCGCCCAGGCGCTCAGGTTGCGGCGATAGGCCGGCCCACGGCCCGCCGTGAAGCGCGACCAGACCGCCTGGCCGGCGCCGGCCGGCGTCGACCGATCGCCTTCGCCGGCAACGATCATCTGCGCTCCGATGCCGTTTCCGCGTATCAACGCACCGGCGAGGCGCGCGCCGGGTACGAAGGTCCCGTCGGCCACCGAGCTGCC
>DASXQB010000034.1:0-3528 GCA_036493295.1 Polyangia bacterium
GCATGGCGCAGACCAATTTCGGCCAGAACCTGACCGGCGCGCCCATCGCCACCATCACCGAGATCGTCGCGACTTAGAGCGTCGACGCAGCGATCACCGTCGAACAGCCGCATTGCGAAAAATGCGGCCGGGGCCGTCAACGCAGGCCATTCAAATGAATGGTGTTCATTGGCGCCGACGGTTGATATGTTGGCTGGACCACTGCTTGCGCCAAGGAGGCGTTGTCCATGCCCCCAGTGTCCTCGGTGCCGTCGCCCGTCTGTCATTCGTGGCCGCGTCTTCTGGCCGGAGTTTTCGCCGGTGCGTGCCTGGTCTTGGCCGCCCGCGAAAGCCGCGCCGATCAGTTCATCCTGATGGACGCGATGATCACGTACACCTGGGACGACGCCGAGAATTCCAAGCCGGACAAGTCGCACTTTTATGTGAACGACAAGAACTTCATGAACACAAAACGGCCGACCAACTGGCTGACCCCGGTTGATTACCGCAACGGCGTCTTGCACGTGCGCGCCGAGGTGTTCGAGAAACCGCCCGGCACGCAGACCACCGGCTGGACACTTTGCTACATCCCCAACGCCGGCGCCGCTGGGACCAGCGGCGGCTATGGATGCGCCGACACCACCTACTACACCGGGACCGGCGTCTGGGAACGCGAAGTGAAGATGACCGACTGGTGGCAAAACGATCAGCTGGACTGGACCAAAGGCGTCAGGCAGCTGGACATGATCTACGCCATCAACGACAGCGGCTCGGGCCACGTCACCAACTATCCGGCGCTGATGAACCTCACCACGCCGACCCGGGTGCGCGTGACGATGGTGCAGATCTCGGCCGGCGCGAAGTACGATCCCAGCATTCTGGCCACGGTGGGGATCGGCGCCGGCAGCGACGGCGGCACCGGCGCCAATGACGGCGGCAGCCCCGACGTCGCCGCCCCCAGCGGCAGCGGCGGCAGCGCGGGCGGCGCCGGCGGCAACAGCGGTGGCTCGGGCAGCGGCGGCGCGATGGTGATGGGCACGGGCGGCGCCAGCGGCAGCGGCGGCGCCACCAGCACGCCCACCACCGGTTCCGGCGGCGCGCCGGGATCGTCGACGGGCAGCGGCGGCGCGGCGCCCGGCGGCACCGGGGTCGCCTCCAGCAGCGGCTGCGCGCTTTCCGGCCGCGTGGAAGGTGGCGGTTACGGAGTCGCGATGATCGGCTTGGCGCTCGCCGGCTTGTTCACGGCTCGCCGCCAGCGTCGCGGCTGAATCCCACCCCCGCGCCAGCCCTAGTAGCGAACCGTCCACAGCGCGTCGACGCCGCCCACGCCGGCGGCGCCGAAGATCGTCTCCAGCATCCAGCGACGGGTCAGGCGGTATTCGACGTGGGCTTCGTTTTGGTTCTCGGTCTCGGCGGCGCCGAAGACATGGGCGTACGAAAGATAGAAGCGATCGCTGACGTACTTGCCAAGCTCGATGCGGGTGTCGGCGGCGCCGCTGGCGGCCTTCCCCTTGTCCTTCGACACGCAAGTCGTGGACCCAGGTGCCGGTGCCGGTCGAATAGCGATCGTGCGCGCAGGCCATCTCGATGGCCGCCATCAGCGCCGCCAAAAAAACTGCCGCCGTGGGCCCGCCGTCACCGCCTTGTGCTGCCCGCGATAGAGAAATGACGGCCTGGAACCGCGAGGATCCCAAGCCGCCGTCCGTGCATCAAGCCAGTCAAGGCGACGAACGCGCTTTAGTGCCGCGGGTTGTCGATGTCCACGTCGTCGATGTCGTCACTGCTGGACGGCGACGACGGCTGGCTGCCCGGGCCAGCATTCTTGCTTTGATTCGGCTGCTCCTCGGCGTTGTCATGACGGCCGCCCGGCGATTTGCCTGGCCGCCCCATGTTTCCTTGCTGACGATCGCGCGAGTTTCCTTGATTCTGTTTCTGCGGGGATTTCTCGTTCTCGTTCGGCATGGCGTTCTCCTCTCGGCGGCCAGAACTTCACGCTTCGTGCCAATGACGGAAGGCAGGGAAATCCCGCGCTTGGCCGTCAGGCCGGGGCGGTGCCAGTTTCGCCGCCGTAACCCAGCGTTACCGAGGACGGCTCGACGCGGGTGCGGCGCTTCGATGGCTTACGGTTGGCAGGTGGGCGGAAATTGCACGTCGAGAGAGATCGGCGACGTCACCGGATTGTTCCACTGCAGGACACCGGTGGTCACGACGTTCCCGGCGGTATCGGTCAAACGCAGCTTGGAAGGCAGACCGTTGGCCGACTCCAGGCGGAAAAAACCGTAATCGCTGAGCGGCAGGCTCTGCCAATTGGTGTCGGTGCCGACCACGTACTCGACCTTCACCACGCGATTGACGACGTTGCGCAGAGCGACCTCCCAGTAATACTGCCCGCTGCCGTCTTTCAACGCCGCCATGATCGGGCTTTGCACCGGGCACGGGACCCAGCGCCATTGCAGCGCCGCCACGCTGGTGCCGGGCGGCGCCACCTTCAACAAGGCCGCCTCGCTGATCGAGATGCGATCGCCGTCCCCGCCCGGCGAGACCGGATAGCGATCGACGACGGTGGCGATCACCTTGCCTTGCTGGCCGGACACTTCCAGGCACGAGCCGCAGGCGGCCCCGGCCGCGTAAAGCTGGTCGTCGACCGCTGCGGCGTAGGCCGGCAACTGATCGATCGGATAGCTGCAGTTACCCTCGCCGACCAACCATTCGTCGATCTGTCCCTTCACTGAACCGCCACAAACCGGCGACAGCGGACCCGCTTCAACGGCCGGAACGGCGTCGACCAGCGGATTCGCGTCGACGGGCGAGGACACGTCCTTTTCCATCTCTTGCTGGACGTCGTTGACCGCTTGCGCGTCGAAAAGCGGCATCGGGTGGCTGTCAGTCACCACAACGACCAAGTCGTCCGCCGGCGCGGCGTCTGGCAACTCGACCATCATCACATCCGGAGCGCTCACCCCGCTGTCAGGCACGGGAATGGATGGCGGCTGATCCCCCCGTCGCGATAGCGACGCATCGCTGGCATCACTGGCTGGATGCTGACATCCACATATCAGGAGCGCACAAACGATCCAGCGACGACAGCCCATCCCCGGGATTCACAGCAACCGCCTTGCCAGTTCTGGAAGGACGATGGCTGAGGCGATTACCCGGCGCGTTCAATGCCAGGCGCGTCGTCAGCGGCACAGTTTGATGCACGAATCGGCACGAACCACAGTGCTGCTTGCGGCACGATCGTGCTGGCGGCGGCACACCGGCCGCGCTACCCCCAGCGGGGGCGTTAGTTGCCGCAGCCGATCTTCTTATTGCTGACCCGGACGTCGTCGATCCACACGTCCGACAGCGTGGGAGTCGGGTGGTACTCCCACAACCCGAACGAAACGCTGTCGAACTTGGGCGGCAAATGGTTGGCATTGCCGCTGGAGGACGTGGCCGAGCTGCTGCGCAGATCGGTCAGCTCTTGATCGTCGACCCAGACCTGTCGTTTTTCGGTGGTGGGATCCGATCCATCTTCGAACAGCTCCACACACTGCCACTGGTTGGCCA
>DASXQB010000035.1:0-13496 GCA_036493295.1 Polyangia bacterium
GACGCCACCCTCGACCTTGACCGCCTCGGCGCCCGCTTCTTTGATCAGTCGGCCCGCCGCCCGCATACCGTCTTCCAACGACGCCTGGTAACTCATGAACGGCATGTCGGCCACCAGGTGCGCGCGGGCCACGCCGCGCCCTACCGCCCGGGTGTGATAGACGACGTCGTCGACGGTCACCGGCAGCGTCGAGCCCAAACCTTGCACGACCATCCCCAGCGAATCGCCAACCAGCACCACGTCGACGCCGGCCTGGTCGGCCAGGCGCGCGAAGACGACGTCATACGCGGTCAGCGCCACCACCTTGTCGCCACCCTTGCGGGCGCGCACGACGGGCGCGGTGATTTTGGCAGCGGCAGCGGGTTTGGGCGCGGTGGACATGAAGTCGTTGATTATCCCCGACTCCAGTGGCTGGTGCCGCTGCGGGTGCGGCGGATGACCGAGACCAGCGCGGCGCGGTCTTCGCGGTTGTTCACGAAGTCGATGTCGGAGGCGTTGACGATCAGCAACGGGCCTTCGTTGTAGTTGAAGAAGAACTCGGCGTAGGCGTGCGCCACCTGCTCGACGTAGTCGGCGCGGATCGGTTTTTCTTCGCTGCGCCCGCGCTTGCGTATGCGTTCGATCAGCACGTCGGTGCGTGCCTGCAGGTACACCACCAGATCCGGCGTCACCGTACGCGGCTTCAGCATCTGGTAGACGCGATCGTAAAGGGCCATCTCGTCGGCCGACAAGTTCAGCGCGGCGAACAGACGATCTTTGGCGAACAGATAGTCGGACACCGTCCCGCCACGGGCGAACAGATCGCCTTGCGACAGTTCGGCCTGCTGGCCGTATCGCTGCAGCAGGAAAAACAGCTGCACCGACATGGCGTGCCGTTTGGGATCTTTGTAAAAAGGTCCCAGAAACGGATTTTCCTCGGGGTTTTCGCGAATGATTCGCGCGGATAGTTCCTCGGCCAGGATCTCCGCCAGGCTGGACTTGCCGGCACCGATGGGGCCTTCCACGGCGATGTATCGAGGCCGGTCGCTGCGCGCCATCGTCAGCGTCCCCTATACCGCGCCAGCGAGGCCACGATCAAATCGCCCCATCGCCGCCGTCGCTCAGTCGGCAAACAGCAGCTCCACCCGAGCCAGTGTTGGCCTGGGCCGCGCCGACGGTGGCATCGTCGGCGCCGACACCACCAGCCCGCCTTTCACCCTCTCTTCGACGCACCCGACAAAGTCAGGATCGAGATTGCTCGGGCGCGGCACCGTGGCGCGCGTCAGGTTCCCGCGCCCGTCTAGCTCGAGGTCCAGCGCGATCCGCAGCGGTTCGTGCGGCGGAGGCACCGAGAGCCGCGCCAGACACTCGTCGAGCAAATTGGGTCGGTGCCGCCAGGCCACATCGATCAGCGGCGCGGGGATCGGCCCCGACGCGTAGGTGGTGGCGGTGCCGGCCAGATGATAGACGCTGCGGCCGCTGCGCCGCTGCCGACGCGCCTCCAGCGCCGCCAGATGCGCACGGGCCGGGTTTTCCCAGCGCCCACCCGGCTGCGCGGCGATAAACGCGCGGAACGCTTCCTCCGCCTCGTCGGTTCGCTCCGCCACCAGATGCCCCAGAGCCAAGTAATAGTGAACGTCACCGGCGGGAACGAACGAGACGTCGCTGCCCGGCTGCTGGCCCAGGTGCAAAAGCGCCATGCCCGGGTCCAAGGCCAGCGCACGGCCGATCATCTCGCGCGCGCCGCCGGATTGTCCGTCGCGATCCAGCGCCACGCCCAGGCCGTAGTAACTCAGCGCCAGGCTGTGATCGCGCAGGCGGCGATCGGGGGCGTCGGTGTCGGCGCGAATGGCCTCGCGGTAGCGATCCTCGGCTTCCGGCAAGCGGCCGACGGCCATCAGCAGTTCGGCGACGTTGGCGGCGACGACGGCGTCGGCGGGCCCCAGGGCCAGCAGGCGATCGGTGGCCGCCACCGCCTGGGCGTACGCGCCGCGATCGGCGTACAGCGCCGCCAGCCGCAGCCAGCATTCGATCTGCTGCGCCGGCAGCTCGGCCAGCGTCAGGGCGTGCCGTAACGTTTGAACCGCGCCATCACCGTGGCCAAGCGTGGTCTCGACGTCGGCCAGGGCCAGAGTTAGGCGAAAATCGGCGGGGCGCAGGTCCAGGGCCTGGCGCAGGATCGGTTCGGCCTTGGCAGCCCGCTGCCGGCGTATGGCCGCGCCGGCTTCAGAGCGCGCCGGTACACCCAAAGGCACCGCCCCGCGCTCGGGAGCCAAAAGCGCGTCCGCCTGATGCGCCAGTTGGTCCCAGTGCTGGGAATCCACCTCGTCGACTGCCCGCTCCCAAAAGCCGCCGGCCTCACTGGCCCGACCAGTTGCGGCACCCGCCGGCGACAGCGCGATGATCCCGGCCAGCAGCGCCCGCCGCGCCCCTAATGACCGGCCCGCCCCCTCAGCAATCAACCGTTTGCTTGCCCTCTCCGGCACGTGACGAGCCCCGGCAATTATACGCGCTATTTTCCCACATTTTCAGGGTATGTTACCCGCCGTGCATCCGGACGACGGTTCCCCGCCCAGCATCACGTCGTCGGGCGCGATCGCCATCTCGGCGGACGAGCCGACGCCGATGCTGGCCTTGTCGGAGCCGCGTTCGCCGACAGTCCGCGACGAAGAAGAGCAAGCGCTGATTGAGCGCTGCCTGGCCGGGGATATGGAAGCGTTCCGGCCGCTGGTGCAGCGTTATCAGCGGGTGGCCTTCTCGGTGGCGCTGCGGATGCTGGGCAGCCGCACCGACGCCGAGGACATTGCCCAGCAAGCGTTCGTCGACGCCTTCAACGCCCTGGATCGGTTTCGCGGGCAGGGTCGCCGGCACGCCTTTTCGACCTGGCTGCTGCGCATCGCCGTCAACCGATCGAAGGACATCCTCAAATCGAAAAGACGCACCGAGGAGCCGCTGCAGCACGACATCCCGGGCAGCGCGGCGGTGTTCTCGCATGATCCGTCCAACCCAGAATCGAACGCCTCGCGCGGCGAGCGGCGCCAGCACCTTGAATGGGCTTTGCTGCGCCTCGAGCCCAAGTACCGCGAAGTTCTGATCCTGAAAGACATCGAAGATCTCTCGTACGACGAGATCCGTTCGATCCTCGAATTGCCGATCTCCACGCTGAAGATCCGGGCGGTGCGCGCGCGCATGATGCTGCGCCGGCTGGTCGACGGTCAGGGCGGGCGTTGACCATGTGGCGCCGTTCATCGCCGGCCAGCAGCGAAATCGTCGACGGCATCGTGGAGGAATTGGCTTCACTGCGCACCGACGTTCACACGCCGCCGGCGATGGTGGCGCGGGTGATGGGCGAGATCGAAGCTCGCCCGTCGCTCAGCCTGCTGGCGTGGCTGCAGCGGCCGCTGCGCATCGTCTTTCGTGTGTCGCCGATGGGGATGGTCGGCGGGACGGTCGGGCTGGCGCTGGCGGGAGCGCTGCTGGTTTCGACCGGGCGCTACCCGATCCCGATGTCCATCGCCAGCAACGACGTGCCAGCGCCGGCGCTCGCGTCGGCATCGATGAGCGCAACCGTGCTGGCGCCACCCGCGTCCGGCGCCGCGCCGAAGGTGCTGGTGCGGTTCGCCTTGCGGGCCAAAGATGCCCGGCGAGTGGCGGTGGCCGGGACGTTCAACAACTGGAACGCCGCCGATGCGGTCCTCACCAGCAGCAACGGCGGCGGCGTTTTCACCGGCACCCTCGCACTGCCGCCGGGCGATCACGAATACATGTTCGTCGTCGACGGCCGCTTTGTCAGCGATCCCAATGCGGACGAATACCGTCCCGACGGCTTCGGCAACCTGAACGCGCTTTTGCGGCTCTAGCCGACGCCGTTTTTCTTCAGGAAGGCCAGGGCGCGGGTCCAGCCGTCCTCCGCGGCTTCCTGGCGATAGCTCGGGCGGTAGTCGGCGAAGAAGGCGTGGCCGGCGTCGGGGTAGATCTTGAACGCGCAGGCGCGGGCGGCTTTTGAATCGGCGGCGGCCAGCGCCTTTTGCATTTGTTCAACAGTGGCGACGGGGATGCCTTGATCTTGACCGCCGTAAAGACCCAGCACCGGCGCCTTCACCGCGGCGGCGATGTCGATGGGATGCTGCGGATGCAACGGATCTTTTTCGCCCACGATGCGGCCGTACCAGGCGACGGCGGCGCGCAGGTGCGGGTTGTGCGCGCTGTAAAGCCAGACGATGCGACCGCCCCAGCAAAACCCGTTGATGCCCAGCCGCGAAACATCCGCCTCGCCACTGTTCTTGGCCCAGGCCACCGTGGCGTCCAGATCGCTCATCACCTGCTGGTCGGGAACCTTCGAGACCACCTTGGCCATGATCTCTTTCGCGTCGGTCATGGTCGACACGTCGCCCTGGCGCGCGTACAGCGCGGGCGCGACGGCGAAGTAGCCTTGTTTGGCGAAGCGGCGGCAAACGTCTTTGATGTGTTCGTGGACGCCGAAGATCTCCTGCACCACCAGCACGACGGGAAATCCTTTGCCCTTCGATCTCGCCTGGCCTTTGCCTTTGCCCGGCATGGCGCGATAGCCGGGGATGCTCTCGGCGCCGACGGGGATCTTGATCTCGCCCGCCTCGATGCCTTCATCGCTGGTGGAGATGGTGGCGGCCGAGACCGGCAGCACCGCCAGGGCGAATCCACTGCCCAGGGCGGTGACGATGACCTGACGACGGGATGGATGCACAGCGCCGGCGCGAAGCACGGCGGTCGACTTGCCGGTTGATCGCATGCGGCGAACCGTAGCACGGCGTCGCGGCGTGCGGATTGAACGCCGCTAGTAGAAATTCACCTGCAATCCCAGATTGAGATCGGCCACCGCTGACGTCGTCGGGAATCCCACCAACCCATTAATTTCCAGGTTCACGGAAAGCGCGCGCACCAACGCGTAGGAAAGGCCACCGCTGACGCCGGCGATGACCGGACCGCCCAGGACTGAATCTTTCGCGCCAGGATCGGTTTCATCGGGCGTGAAGATGAAACGAAAATTGCCATAGCCGACGGTGGGACCACCGTAAAGACGAAACGATCGCGGCGCCGTGAAGAACAACCCACGCAACAGAACCGCCGCCGCACCGGTGGCGCCGCTCTTGTTCTTGCCGGATTGTTCAATCCATTGAAAGCGCCCCTCCAGGGCAAGGGCGAACCCTCTGCTCAGGTGAACGCCGAACTCCGGCGAAAGCTGCCCCAAACCGGCCCACCCCAATCCGGGATTGAACTTGTTCTGAAGATCCTTGCGCACCTCGAGACCATCGCCCTTGGCGTAACCGAACCCGCTGCCGGCGCCGAGACCGATCCACAGCTTGCGCGACGGAAAGCGCGGCCCGCGTGATTCCTTGTCCACCGTCCGCCGCACCACCCCGTGCTTGTCCAGGTTTTCCAGCGGGTTTTCTTCGGGCTCGGCCGGCGCGCCGGGGTGGCCTTTGCTGTCGGCGTCCGCTTCCGCCTCGTCCGGGTCGCGCACCAGCATGAGATTCGGGCTGCCGCTGCGGCCGTTGGCCACGATCGCCTTGCCGTTACGGTCGCGACCTTCGACGTAAAACTGCACCGACTTGCCTTCCGTGACGTCTTTGGGAATTTCCCCGACGAACCAACCCTTGGCCGTCTTTTTCATCGGCACAGTGGAAAATTCGTCCGCCCCGGGCACGCGATAAAAAAGCGCCGTTGAAAACACTTTCAGTGCCGGCGCCACCGCACAACGAATGACCGCGGTTTTACCGCGGGCGACGTCGTCGGTGTTCGGACAGTCCAGCGCCGCGATGTTCATGGGAAGGTCGGGCTCGTCTTCGCCTTTCCCTTTGCGGGCGGACGGCGTCTTGCTTTCGTCAGCGTTCTTCTTGTTGCGGGCGGTTTTTTTATTGTCGCTGTCACTGTCACTGTCGTCTTCGTCGTTGTTGCCGGCGCTGTCGTTGCCGCTGGTGACGGTGGCGCCCCCGCCTTTGCCCACTTTCGCCTGCGCGTCGCTGAACGCCGCGCTGATGGCCGGGGTGTCCATTGCTGCCGCCACGCGGATCTCCGGATCGATCTGCAAGGCCCGCACGAAACACTGCACGCCGGCGTTTCGATCGTGCAGGCCGGCGACGTAGACGGCGCCCAGGTGCAGATAAGTGCGCGCCACGATGGGGTGGTTTTCGATGCCGCCCTTTTTCCCTTCGGCGATCGCCTCCAGCAAGCGGCGCTTGGCGCTTTTCCATTCAAGGTTGTCGTAGTCGTCCAAGGCGCGCTTGTTCATCTGGACCAGCTTCGCCACCGCCGGCGGATCGCGGGCCAAGACCGTCGCCGGGGAAAAAGTCAACCCGACGGCGACCAACAGAGCGGACACAAGCGGCACGGAAAGGGGCTGAATCATCTTCGCCGTCCTCGCTGCAGCGGAACCCGATTCGAGATCTTGTGTATCACGCCGACGCGAGGGGAAGATGCCATTTCGCATATGGGTCAGTGTCGAACAGCGACGGGTTCCGTCATCCTCAACCTGATTTTCGCGGCCGCGCTTTTGTCCCGCGCCGCGTCCGCCGCGGTGACCGATCTGCCGGTTGACCAGCGACTGGATGCGGTTCGCCCCGCTTTGGAAGCGGCGGTCGCCCGGGCCGCCGACGCCGGCGTGCCGGTGCAGCCGGTAATCGACAAGATCCGCGAAGGATTGGCCAAAGGCGTCGCCGCGCCCGCCATCCGGGACGCCACCAGCCGGGAGGTCGCCATGCTCATCGACGCGCAACAGTTCGTGGCGGCCCATCGCCCCGGAGTGCCCGCCTTCCCGTTGGTGCGTGCCATCGCCCTGGCCAGAGAAAGGGGGGTGGCCCCGGGCGACCTTCAGTCGCTGGTCGAGTCGCTGGAGCCCGCCGCCCTCGCCACGCGCGCCGTCGAGGCCACCACCGACCTTTTCACCCACGAATACCCGCTGCGGCCCGCCGCCGCCTCGGTGCTGGCCCTGGCCCAGCGCGAGCCCGCCGCGATCCCGCGTCTGCTGGCCGGACTGGAGGCCATCCGCGCCGAGAAGAAATCCACGGCGGCGTCAGCGCTTGACGCCCTCAACCGTCACGGCGCGGACAACGATTCGTTCGAGACCATCGTCACCCGCATCCTGCAGGAACCACCGCCGACCGCCCCGCCGCCCAGAGCGAAACGCCGCCGGCACCGAGCAGCGGACTGAACCCTCGGCGCCTGCGCGGGCGTCTAGAGATCCAGGTCGGCCTGCGCGGCCCGTTCCATGATGAACTTGAAACGCGCCTCGACGTCTTTGCCCATCAGTTCGCCCAAGACGCGGTCGGTCTCGACGGCGTCGTCGACGGTGACGCGCAAAAGGCGGCGGGTGGCGGGATCCAGGGTGGTGCGGCGCAGCTCGTCTGGCTGCATCTCGCCCAGACCCTTGAAGCGCATGATCTCCGGCTTGGCGTTCTTCGGCAGCTCGGCGACGATGCGTGCGCGGTCGGCTTCGTCCAGCGCCCAGTACGTCTCCTTGCCGTGGTCAATGCGGAACAGCGGCGGCTGCGCCAGGAAAACGAACCCGTCGCGGACCAGCGGGGTCAGGTGGCGATAGAAGAACGTCAGCAGCAAGGTGGCGATGTGGTGGCCATCAGAATCGGCGTCCATCAGCAAGATGATCTTGTGATAGCGCAGCCGGTCGCCCTTGAAGTCGTCGCCGACACCGCAGCCCAGAGCCGAGACGACGTCCTGAAGTTCCTTGTTCGACAGCACCTTCTGCAGTGAGGCCTGCTCGGCGTTCAACACCTTGCCGCGCAAGGGAAGGATCGCCTGGGTCTTGCGCTCGCGCCCCTGCTTGGCCGAGCCGCCGGCCGAATCGCCTTCGACGATGAACAGCTCGCTGCGCGCCGGATCCGTCGACGAGCAGTCGGCCAGCTTGCCCGGCAAGTTCAGGCGGTGCGACACCGCGGTCTTGCGCGACACCGCCTGCGACGCCGCCCGCGACGCCTCGCGCGCCTTCGCCGCCAGGGCGATGCGCTCGACGATGGCGGCGCCGGCGGTGCGGTTCTCCAGCAGGAACGTCTCCAGCGCCGGGCGCACGACGCCGTCGACCTGGTTCTGCGCCTCGGGGCTGCCCAGCCGTTCTTTGGTTTGCCCCTGAAACTGCGGCTCCTGCATGTACACCGACAGGACGCCGACCAGACCTTCGCGGATGTCTTCCGCGGTCAGGGTGACGCCCTTGGGCGCCAGGTTCGCCGCTTCGATGAATGAGCGCACCGCCTTGACCACCGCCGCCCGGAAGCCCTGCTCGTGCGTGCCGCCCTGGGTGGTGGGGATGGCGTTGACGTACGAACGGATGGTCTCTTCGTGCGACTCCGTCCACTGCAGCGCGCACTCCATGCGAAAACCGCTGTCGACGGTGCGTTCGAAATAGAAGACCTGCGGCGCGGTGGGCGCCTTGCCGCGATCGACGACCACCTTGGTGAGAAAGTCGGCGATGCCACCGGCGTGCTCGAAGACCTCGCTGGTGCCGGCGGCCTCGTCCTTGTAGGTGATCTTGAGGCCCTTGTGCAGGAAGGCCTTGGCGTCCAGGCGGAAGCGGATGGTCTCCGTCGAGAACTCCTGCTTGCCGAAGATCTGCGGGTCGGGCCGAAAAAGGATCGACGTGCCGCTACCGCGCGCCCCGCCCACCTTGCGCAGCTTGCTGGTCGCCTTGCCGCGCTCGTAGGTCTGCTCCCACTCGGCGCCGTCGCGCTTGACGGTGGCCACCAGCTTTTCCGAAAGCGCGTTGACCACCGAAGAACCGACGCCGTGCAGGCCGCCCGAGAACTGATATTGCGCCGACGAGAACTTGCCACCGGCGTGCAACGTGGTCAGCACCAGCTCCAGCGCCGACTTCTTGAACTCCTTTTTGACGTCGACGGGAATGCCGCGCCCGTCGTCGGTGACCGTCGCCGACTGCTTGTCCTTGTGCAACGTCACGTGGATGTGCGAGGCGAACCCGTTGATCACCTCGTCGACCGAGTTGTCGACGATCTCCCACAGCAGATGGTGATAACCCTTGGTGTCGGTGCCGCCGATGTACATGCCGGGGCGGCGGCGCACCGGTTCCAGGCCTTCGAGGACCGTGATGTGTTCGGACGTGTAAGAGGCGCTGGCCATGGTCGGGGAGCCTAGTTCAACAAAGCGGGCGCGGCCGGCGGCTCGGGCGCGGCAGCGCGGGTAACGGTGGCCTTGCGGGCCAGTTGGTGGCCGCGACCGCCGCGGCCGGTGACGTCGAAACGACCGGGGCCTACGGCGATCTTCTTGCCGCTGTCCAGCTCGGCGATCAGCACGTCTTTCTCTTTCGGCCGGCCGACACCGAAGCCCAGCACGCTGTCGTCTTCGGCGACCTTGATGACGGTGACGCCGCGGCCGGGATTGGCCAACTCGGGTAGCTGGTCGGCGGCGCACAACAAGGCGCGCGCCTGCGTGGTGACCACGCAGACCACGTCGGTGGCTTTCGCCAGCGCGATGCCGACGATCTCGTCGCCGTCGGCCAGCTTGGCGAAGCGGCGGCCGGCGCGGGTGGATAGCTCCCGGTGCGGATCCAGGTTGAAGCGCATGCCGAAGCCGCGGCGGGTGACGGCAACGCACAACGCGCCGGCGGGAACGGCCGCCTTGCTCATCAACTGCGCGCCGATGGCCCGCTCGCCATCGCGAAAATTAAAAAGCTTCTGGATCGGCTCGCCGTAGCCGGTGGACGCCGGCACGTCGTTGATGCGCATGACGTAACAGCTGCCCAGGTTCGAGAAGATGGCCATTGATTCTTTCGTCGACCCGCGCACGGAGGTCAGCACCGCGTCGCCCTCGCGCAGACGGGTCGCCGACAGGTCCTTGATCTCGCGGGAGCGTTTCAGCCAACCGTCGCGCGACAGCACCACCGTGGCGTCCTCGTCCACGATGAAGGCCTCGGCGTCGAACTCGACGTCCTCACCGCCCGGGCCGCCGATGCGGGTGCGGCGCTTGTCCTTGAACTTGTCGGAGACCTCGTGAAGCTCGGTGCGGATGACCTTCCACAGCTTGCGCTTGTCGCCCAGGATGGCCCGAATGTCCTTGGCCCGAACCTGCTTGTCGCCCAGCTCATCCAGAATTGCCTGAATTTCCAGGCGGGCCAGCTTGTACAGCTTCAGCTCAAGAATGGCGTCGGTCTGCACGTCGTCGATCCCGAAACGCTTCATCAGCTTGCCGGCGGCGTCGGCCTTGCCGTCGGACTTGCGGATGATGCGGATCGCCTCGTCGAGGAGATCGAAGATGATCCGGAAGCCCTCGAGGATGTGAATGCGGCGCTCCAGCTCGGCGAGCTCGAACTGAAACCGGCGGGTCACCACCTCCTCGCGGAATTCGAGGAACTCGCGCAGGATGGCCTTCAGATCCAGGCGCATCGGCCCGGCGATCTCGCGGTTCTCCGTCGGCACCAGGCAGGTGAAGTTGCAGTGGAACGACTGTTCCAGCGGCGTGTGCTTGTAGAGATACGACATCACCAGCGCCGGATCAGCATCGCCCTTCAGCTCGAGAACGATGCGCACATCAGCGGTCGATTCGTCGCGCACGTCGACCAGCATCGGCAGCTTCTTGTTGATGATCACGTCGGCGATGCGCTCGACGACGGTGGACTTGTCGATGCCGAACGGGATCGACGTGACGATGATGCGATCGCCGCCGCGCTGCTGGGCCTCGGTCTTCCACTCGCCGCGCAGGCGGACGCCGCCCTGCCCGGTCTCGTAGATCTCGCGCAGCTCTTTCTTGTTGTTGGTGATCTGCCCGCCGGTGGGAAAATCCGGGCCCTTGATGAACTTCAGGAGATCTTTGGTCTCCAGATTCTTATCGTCGATAAGCGCGATGGCCGCCTGGCAGACTTCCTCCAGATTGTGCGGCGGAATGTTGGTGGCCATGCCGACGGCGATGCCGGTGCAGCCGTTGACCAGAAGCTGAGGCAGCTTGGCCGGCAGGACGATCGGTTCTTCCGTGGTGCCGTCGTAGTTGGGACGAAAGTCGACCGTGCCCTGCTTGATCTCCGACAGCAGCTCCATCGCCAGCGGGGCCAGGCGCGCCTCGGTGTAGCGATAGGCGGCAGCGCCGTCGCCGTCCAGCGAGCCGAAGTTGCCGTGGCCGTCGACCAGCAAATAGCGCAGCGAAAAATCCTGGGCCATGCGCACCATCGCCTCGTACGAGGACGCGTCGCCGTGCGGGTGAAACTTGCCCAGCACCTCGCCGACGATGGTGGCGCACTTGCGGAAGCGCGCGTCCGGGTAAAGGTGCAGGTTGGCGTACATCGCGTAGAGGATGCGCCGCTGCACCGGCTTTAAACCGTCGCGCACATCGGGCAACGCCCGCGCCGTGATGACGCTGACCGCGTAGTTCAGATAGCGGCGCTGCGCTTCCATCGCCAGCGACGCGTCCGCGGGCGGCACCGGCCCACCGCCGGACGAACCGTTGTCGCCGCCGCCCTTGCCACCGCGCTTTTTTCCGCGACCACCGCCGCCCGACGACGACGACGCATCCGCAACGGCGGCTTTTTCCGCGCTGCCCGGGAGATCGAGTTGCCGCTGAGCCATTGGACGTAACCGCATCGCAAGCTAAAGGACGCCCTGCCCGAATGCAAGAAACGCCCGGCTCAGCCACGGTCTCGGCGCAGCTATTCCCTTCCAGGGGCCACTCCAGGGGCCACGGCTCGGCGGGCGTCGATCCCCGTCGCGTACCCGTTGACGTTGCGACCGCCGCGAAGCGGATGCCACGCGTCATGCTCTTGCCCGCCAGTTCTGGCGGAGCGTCTGGTAGGGAGCACCAGTCGAGTGAAGAGTTCGCGCATGGTGTCGAGTCTTGCCGGGATCGCGCACGCCGAGACGATCGAGCACCACATCCAGCTAAACAAATGATTGATCGGGCCCTCTCCAACAACGCCTAACCGCCTCAAAATCGTCAATGATTGAAAAGACCTCTCTTACATAGTCCTCCGTCGTCCATCGAGATGCGCGCACTTTTCCCCGTTCAACAAGACCCTGACGCAACCCGGGATCACTTTTGAGTTGCATTATCGCGCGCGCGATTTCCTCCGGCTTCTTCTGATCTACCAACAACGCCGCATCGCCCAACTGTTCGGCCGCCCCCAAGACGTTGGCCGCTATTACAGGACAGCCCAGGGCCATCGCTTCAAGCGGTGGAAGGTTGTCGGGTCCGGAGAAAGACATATAAGTAAGCGAGAAGGCTCTTTGGTACAAACGGGCCAAATCCTCCTCGGGACAAAACCCCAAAAAATGCACCTGCGCAGACAAACCAAGGTCGTGCGCCGTTTGCTGGACATAGGCCTGGTTCCCTTTGTCAGCGCCAACACACACCAAAGGAACCTCTATCCTGAACCGCTCTTTCAAATGACTCATGGCCAGCAATAGACCCACGTGGTTCTTATGTGGCCAAAAATGAGCTGGATAAAACAAGTAATCTTCAGGAAGATTGTACTTCTTAGCCACACTCGCCGTATCAATTGTAGGGTTCAATTTTAGTTCTGGAGTGGCAAATGGGATAACCTTAATTCGGTCTGGGACAATGTGATAGGATCTCACTATATCCGCTTTTCCAACCTCTGTTCCCGCAACAATGACCGAGGCGCGACCCAGACTATTGAAGTACATCCGGTCTCGCCCCTCCCACGCGCCATTTGAGCTGACCTCCGGAAAATACGGGTGCAATCTGTGCACCAGATCCCAAAGCGGCATAATATACGGATAGTCCACGGGCTGAAAATACGGCGAGAGGGACAGGATGAGATCTACTCGGTTTCTCTCTATCAAGCTCAGGACGTGGTCATTGTACCATCCGTCGATCGCAAACGGCTTTAAAGGCTCCCGAAGTTTTCGAAGACCTGCATGTGCGACTCTCGTTATTTTGGATTCTATCTTCTCCGCCGTAGAACGATGAAGCCGTACAATTTCAATTCCGGAGGCTAGCAGATAATCAGGTATTTCATTGTTTGTCGTAAAGAAAACGAATGTGTGCCGGCTCTTCGGGGAAAGCTTCAGTATGCCTTTCAGAATCTGCGTCTGATAGTTGCTCCCTCCTCCTTTTTTCGGGTGGGGGTCACTCCAAAAAAGCGCTATTTTCATGTTAGTTCCACTAAGGAAACAGGGATCCCCCGGGTTCCACGCATGGTTCTCGGCGGAGCCCGGTCAAGACTGCCCAATGGCCGCCCCGGCGCCGGCCACGAAATAGACACCCCACGTGTCGAATCCGGCTGGCCGACCAGTTAACCACTCGCCGCATTCCACAATGCGCATGCCGGAGTGGTTCGAAAACAATTCAATTTCTGGCTTAAACAGATAACGCATTCTGTGCGTCTCTCGCAGCTCTTCTCTAGTACCGGTCTTCTTGTCTCCGATCACGAGCTCATAATTTACGTCGACCAGATTCTCGTTAGGATGCATCACTGGCTCGGCGGTTCTTGTCACTTCGATGAATTCATCCTCGAGACGTTTTACTCTCGCAGCCGGACGATCAGTCAAGACGGCGGGCCCATACCATAC
>DASXQB010000036.1:0-21903 GCA_036493295.1 Polyangia bacterium
GGGTCAGCCACAGGAAGAACGAACCGAGCGGCAGATAGTGAAAGTCGTACAGGTTCGATCCGTGAAGCGGCGGATAAAGCAGGTAGCAAAGCGCCACCACGCACGCCTGCCACGGCTCGATATGCCGGCGAGCGAAAAGGAAAAGGGGAATCGCCGCCGCGCCCAATACAACCGCCTGCAGCACCAGCAGGGTCTCGGCGCGCTGGGCGAAAAAATAGAAAAGCGCGATCGCGTACGCAAAGAACGTGACGTGGTTGCCGCCGTGCGAGCCGGTGGGCCCGCTGTACGGTGACGACTTGAACAGCGGTCCGCCGTGCAACGCGTTCCACACCAGATTGTCTTCCAGGCCGAGATCCAGGCTGGTGCTGAGGATGTTCCGGTGATGAACGACGGTGTGGTAAGCGAAAAATCCCGCGTAATACGCCGCGCCGGCGATGACGATCCCCAGCGGCAGCCGCTCAAAGAAGCGGGCGTGGCGGGCGCGAAACGCTTGCAGCGTCACCCCCAGCCCGATCAGGGTCAGCGACTGACCCAGCAGCGGCGGCGCCGACAACGACAGAGTCAAAAGCGGGCGCACGCCCAACACGAAGACGGCGGCCAGAATCAGAAACGAAAGCTCGCGCCCGTTCCAGATCGACCAGTTCAGCAGGAATGGCAGCAGCCCAACGACGATCAGCGGCGCCAGCCGGCGCGCCACGCCGTCGACGACGCCCAGGACGTCCGCGCGCCGGCGCCGCACCAGCATGTAGACCGTGGCCAGTAAGCAGGCGCCGAACGCGGTGCCAAACATGTCAGCCAGCAGGACGACGCGGCCCTTGGCGGTGATCTCGTTGGCCACCGCGTAAGGCAAAAGCCGCCAGGCGGCGCGCGCCCCCCAGATCAGCAAGCCGACCGACCAGCCCTCCAGGCCGAGGAGGCCCAGGCTGCGGGCCAGGTGGGTCAGCGCCGGAATACCTTCGCGAGCCGTGAGGTTAGGCGGCGGCTGCATGGCGGCCGCCGCTGGATCATCCGCGGGCGGGGCGGACGGCAGCGGTGGTTCGGTCGACGGCGGCAGCGCGGGCATCGGATTGTCGGCAACGGGGTCGCCCATTATTCGATGGTCAAACGACATCCGGCCCGGGGGCACCGGAGCTTATCAACCGGTCTCGTCGAAGCGCAAGCAAGGGCCGCCGGCGCGCCGGTATGGCAACGGCCGCGCCGTTTGCGGTACATAGGGCGTGGGAATGCCGCGCACGCGCCTGTGGATGATGGTCATGGCGACGTGCCTGGGCACGGCGTGCTCTATTGCTGATCCGCATCGTCCAGAATGGCTGGAGGCGTTCGGGCACGCCAGCGTTCGCTGGATCGCCGCCACGCCGTTCGGCGTGCTGGCAGTAGTTCCCGGTGGCAAGATTCGACGATATCCGGGCGAATGGGATCGCCCGTGGTTCGATCACCTGACGGCGGACGCCACCCAACTGGCCGCCAACAACAGCATCATCTGGACGCTGACCGGCGACGGCAACATCGTTCGGCGCAACGACGTGCGCGCCGCCGGCGAGACGCTGACCAACGGCGGCGGCGGCATCATCCGTTTTGCCGTCTCGTCGTCGGGCGAGGTGCACGTGCTGGCGCAAGGCCACCCGCAGCGTCTGGTCGACGGTCGCCTGGTCGACACGCCGTGCGCGGGCCGCACGGCGCAAGCGCTGGCGCTGGCGGCCGACGGAACGTATCTGGCGACGACGACCGGGACGCTGGCGCTGGAGACTGCGGCCGGCGCTTGCGTCGACGTTCCGGCGCCGTTCGTCGCCACCGACCTCGCCGCCACCGACGTCGTGGGTGGCCGGTATGAACTGGCCGCGGTCGACAATCGCCAGATGGTCTGGTTGCGCCGCCCCGGTCAAGATCGCTGGGAGGAACAGCCACCCCCGGTGGTATTTCGTCCCGGGCACTTTCGCCGTTCCGCGGCCGTCGAGCAGGTGGCGGTCAGCGCGCTGGCGGTCTGGGCGCGCACCACGGACGGGCTGGTATTTATTTATTCGGATCCGCGATGAGCGACGAACCAGCGCCACCTTCTTCGTTGCAGTCACCGCCTGCCGCACCTGCCGCGCCACCCGCGCCGTCCGCGCGCCGCTGGCCGGCGTGGGAGTCGATCGTGAGCGCCTCCTGGCGTCCAGTGACGGCGTACGCGCTGTTTTGGATCGCAGCGGTGATCATCGTCTGGGAGATTCTGTACGCGGGCGGGCTCTACGATTTCATTACCAGCCCCGACAACCGCGACGTGCGCGTGGCGCAGGATCCAGCGCGCCTGATGTTGTTGCGCATGCTGCCGGCGGCGGTGGCGGGCGGGCTTTTTTCTGCCTGGCGCGTCCTGCGCCGGGTGCTGCGCGGCGAATCCCCGCGCGCGCCCGCCTGTCTGTGGATCATGGTGGCCGCGACAGCGGTGCCGTTCCTGTATTTGCCCGGCGTCGAATTTCAAAACGTCTATCTGGTCGGGGCGATGGTGATCAGCGTGGCCGTCGCCGTGGCGTACGCGCTGCGAGCGTGGTTGCTGGGCGCGCGACAGGGAGGGTGGCGGGACTGGGATCTGTCGCCGCGCGCGGCCTGGGGACTGACGCTGGCGGCGTGGGCGACGTTCGCCTTGGTGATGGGATTTCTCGCCCACTGGCGCTTCATCACCTTTCACGCCGAGCCCTACGACACGTCATGGGAGACCAACGCGGTCTGGGGCATCACCCACCACGGCATTCCCAGCACGTCGGTGGGCGCCGATCCGTTTCACCGCACCCAGCATCTGCCGGCGCCGTTCTTCGACGCCCATGCGCCGTTTTCGTATTACCTGGTGTACGCGCCGTTTTATTTTTTCTTTCCCGATTCGCGCACGCTGCTGTGGCTGCAGGCGCTGTGGATGGGCGCCGGGAGCGTGGGCGCGTACTTCATCGGGCGGACCTGGTTCCGACGCCAGTGGGCGGGCGTGGCGCTGGCCTGGGTGTACGCGCTGAACCCGGGCATTCAAGGGCATTGCTTGCACGATCTGCACGGCAACGTGCTGGCGATTTCGTTCGTGGTGCTGGCGGCCGGGCTGATGGAAGCGGGTTACGTGCGGGCCGCCGTGGCCACCGCATTCTTCGTGGCCATCTGTCGCGAGGAGACCGCGCTTTACTCGGCATGCCTGGGTTTGTTCTGGATGCTTTCCTTTCGCGATCGGACGCGGCTGCGTTCGGGCGCGCTGGTGATCGCCTGGTCGTTGCTGGTGCTGTTCCTGATCACCCAGGTGCTGATGCCGGCGTTCGGCGGGCGGCCCGACTGGAATCACTTCAACCTGTTTTTCCGCGGCGGCGGCATCGCCAGTGTCATCGGCGCCTATCTGCTGAACCCGTGGGGCGCGTTGATGGCGGCGACCGAGCCCGAAAAGTTGGACTTCTTCTGGATGTCGGCGATCCCCGTCGGGCTTTTGGTGGTGTGGGGTTGGCGGGCGGGTTGGTTCGCGCTTTTGGGGTTGGCGCTGCTGGTGGCGTCGGGCAACCCGTCATTCTTCACGCCGGGGATGAACTACAGCGCGCCCACTGGCGTGGTGATGATCATGATGGGCTTCGCGGGCGCGCGCGCCTGGTTGCTGGCCCGCCGCAACCGCACCGCTGTCGAGCTGGACGCCAATCGGGTGGCGGTCGTTGCCTATCTGCTGGTCGCGGCCGTGGCCGGCGACCTGCTGTACGGCAACATCTTGTCAAAGGCGTATCAGCTGGAGTACGGCCAGGCGCCGTACCGCCGCGCTTCGCAGTTCGACTATCGCGGGCGCATGGGTTCGCTGGTGACATTGCCGCCGTATGGACAGCGGGAGCGCGAGCTGTGGGACGTGGTCAGGCACGTGCCCAAGGACGCGCCCATCGCCACCAGCTGGTCGGTGAACCCGCAGCTCTCCAGCCGCGACGTGGCCGTGCTGCTGCCGTACATGGCGGCGACCAACCCGCTGGACAATCACCCCCGGTACGTGGTGATCGACAAATTGCCGCCGATGATCGAAAACCCCGAAAAGTGGTGGCTGCAGTTTCGCAGCGATCCCGGCTGGCACGTCTATTACGAAAACAACCAGGGCGTGATCTTCGAACGCAACTGACGCCGGGACCTCGCCGGTGACCGTCAGTTCTTGAAGCCGGAGCGCGCGCCGCGCGGAACGAACAGGCCGGCGGTCAACGCTTCTTCCAGCGGTGTGGGCGGGCGCGGTTTGACGCTTGGGCGGGCGGGCGGGGCGTACTCGACCTCGATGCGCTGGGGGACCGCGTCGCCCGGCCGATCGGCGAGCTGCTTGATCGCGTCACCAAGCTGGCGAATGGCGCTGTCGGCGGACTGCAACGGGCCGGCGGCGGGACCGACGCTGGTCTTGAGGCGGTTGACCTCGCGGCGGGCGTCGCCCGCGCCCAGCACGGCTCGCCGGGCCAGATCGCCCAGGTCCTCGACGAACGCCAGCAGCACTTTTTGTGGCGTGGCGCCGCGGGTGGTTTCGTTCGACGCCTTGAAGGTGGCGTCGACCAATCCTTCGGCCACGGATTCGAACACGGCGCTGATGCGGGTGAGCTCGGCGATGAGGCCGATGGTCTCGCGGACCTGGTCTCGCGCCTTCAAGATCTCGGCGTGCGCCTGTTCGATCAGCTTCGACGCTTCGTGGACGGCGTTTCCCGGCGCGCCGGCTTCGGCAACGTTGTGGCTGTTCGACCCGTCGAAACCTGACTGCGACATCGTGAGACCTCCTGCTTCCGTGTGACGATTTCAATGGTAGCAACCATCGTCCTACAGGCGAGTACAATCGGCTCTATGTCGTATTGGTAAATACACTACGCGACATCGACATCCAGCGTCGACCCGCGAGTTCTCAGGGTTTTCTGTCGCGCCGAGCCGCGCGCAAGGTCGCCCGCCAGGTAAAGTGTTCGCGATGCTCCCACGCCCCCCGACTGCCGACCGTCCCGGATGGCGCGGGTGGCTTTGCGTCGATCCGCGCAGCCTGGGTCTCGGTCGCATCGCTCTCGGCGTGGCGCTGCTCGTGGATTTGTTTTCGCGCGTGCCGCAGCTGACGCTGTTTTATTCCAACCAAGGGTTGCTGCCGAATCACACCGTCCTCTGGCAGCCGACTATCCCGCGGCTGTTTTCGATCTTCTTGATGGCGTCGTTGCCGCACGAGGCGGCGCTGCTTTTTTTTCTCTGCGGATTTTGTTTCGTCGCGCTGGCGGTCGGATTTCGCACCAGGCTGTTTCAATTTCTGAGCCTGCTGGCGACCATCAGCCTGCACAACCGGGTCATCTGGATCGAGGGCGAGGGAAGCACGGCGCTGGGCGCGCTGTGCTTGTGGACGCTGTTCTTGCCGCTGTCGCGGCGATTCTCTGTCGACGCGGTGGTGGCCAGTTTGCGCGGGCGTGCCGATCACACGGCGGCGGATCTGGATCCGGCCCGGGCGCCGGCGGGGGACACCGCGCCCGTGCAGTCGCTGGCGGCGGCGGGTCTGCTGCTGCAGTTCGCGGCCATGTTGATCGTCTGGTTCGCCAACCGCTCGGGTCTCGCCTGGCGTGACGGATCGGCGCTGCACTGGCTGTTGCACCAAGCGCGCGTGGTCACCGCACTCGGCGCCTGGGCGCGCGCGGCGCTGTCGCCGTCGCTGTTGGCGGCGCTCGGTCGTTTCCTGTGGCTGGCACCGCTGTTGATCGCCGTGTCGCTGCTGCTGCCAGTGGGACGCATCTGGGCGCGTCGGCTGGGCATCGCGCTGACGCTGGTGTGGGTGGCGACGTTCGCGGCGCTGGTGAACCAAGGCAACTGGGCGCTGGCGGTGCTGGCGTTTCTGCCGTTTTTTTTGTCGGCGCAGGACTGGGAGCAAGCAGCCGCCTGGGCGCGCCGGCGCCGGCGCACGCGTCTCGTCATCTTCGACGGTGATTGTGGGATCTGTTTTTTTTCGGTGCGCCTCTTGCGGCGAATGGACACCCTGGGGCGGATACAGTTGCTGTCGAACGACGACGTGGCGGCGTTTCCTGCTGGACTGTCGGTCGAGCCGGGCCTGCTGGAGAAGACGGTGATGGTCGTGGATCCGGTGACCGGCCGGCGCTGGTTGCGGGCAGACGCCTTCGCCGAGATCTTTCGCACCTTGCCCGGCTTTTGGCCGGTGGCGCTGTTCCTGCGGCTGCCGTTGGTCCGCACCGTGGCGGTCTGGGGCTACGACCGGGTGGCGATCAACCGGACGCGCATTTCAACCTGGCTCGGCCTGGCGGCGTGCGGAGTGCCAGCGCGGACGCCACCTTTCGTTGCTGCGTCGCCGACGGCTGATAACGAAAAATCGGCAATCGTCGCTGGCGGCCTCGTTTTTTTTCCTTGTCGCGTCTGGCGCTGGTTGCGCGCCCGGCCAACGCCGACGCGCGAGCTGCTGGCCGCGCTGATGTTGCTGGCCTTGGCCGTCGATACGCTGGCCGAAAACCCGTCGGTGCCCGGGGCGCTGCGCGATCTGCGTCCGTCGCTGGTGGCGACATTGATCGGATACGGTGGCCTGTCCCAGCGCTGGACGGCGTGGGCACCGGAGCCGCCGAACGGTGATCGAATGGTCTTCGTCGACGCTGTAACCGGCGACGGGCGCCACGTCGATCCGTTCAACGCGGCCGGCAGCCGTATCGATGAGCCGACGCTGCCGCTGACGGCGATTCCAGCGCGCCTCGACGAAAGCGCGCTGTTCGCCGAATACGCGCGTCGCATTCCGGATCGCGCCGTCTATCACCAGGCATTTCTTGAATGGGTGCTGCGCTATCCGGAGCGCACGGGCCGCGCCGCCGATCGGATCGCTTCGTTCGACGCCTGGGTGATCGACGACGACGGCCCGCCACCCGGCGAGACCGCCGCCCGCAATGTTCGCCGGCAGGTCTTTCTTCACCACGGAACGCCGGCGCCATGACCACGACCGCCGCGACCTTTCGACAGCCGTTCGCCCGCCGTTACCTGACCGCCGATCCGCGCAGCCTGGGCGCGGGGCGGATCGCGCTGGCGCTGGTCCTGCTGATCGATCTGCTGCGCCGGATCCCGGACCTATCGCTTTGGTATTCCAACCACGGCCTTTTGACCAACCACGTTCTGTTGTGGCGGCCTCCCACGCAGTGGATGTTCTCGCTGTTTTTTCTGGCCTCGTGGGAGGACGAAGCCGCGCTGGGGTTCGTTCTGTGCGGCATCGTGTACGTGGCCTTGCTGGTCGGCTGGCGGACGCGTCTTTTCCAGGTGCTGTCGGCTGTCGCGGTGTGGAGCCTGCACGGGCGGGTCACGCTGGTGGAGAACGGCGGCGACTGGATGCTCAGCGAGCTGGCGCTGTGGACGGCGTTTCTGCCGCTGGGCCGGCGGCTCTCCGTCGATGCGCTGCGGGCGGCGCGCGCCGGGCCCGCCGCGCCGGCGGACGAGACGCCAGTGGTGTCGGTGGCGGTGCTGGCCCTGCTGGTGCAACTGGCGGTGTCGTACCTGTTCAACGCTCTTCACAAAGGCGGGGCGACCTGGCGGCAGGGCACGGCCGTTCACGTGGTGATGCATCAGGATCGGATGGTGACGGCGTTCGGCGTGTGGATGCGGCCGCACATGACGCTGGGGCTGTCGCGCGTGCTGACCTACAGCAGCCTGGCGATGGAGACGGCGCTGCCGTTTTTGATCTTGAGCCCGCTGCGCCAGTCATACACCCGGCGGCTGGCCATCGTGCTGATGGCGTCGCTGCACCTTGGGTTGCAGCTGTTCATCAACGTCGGTGTGTTCTCGCTTGCAATGATGGCGTACGCGCCGTTTCTGTTGACCGCGGCGGACTGGCAGGCGCTGGCGGCGCGGCCGCGGCTCTTGGCGCTGGGGCGGCGGTTGTCGGCGCGTGCGCAGCGGATCGCGGCGGTGGTCGCTGGATTGTGCGGGTCACCGCCGCCGCGGTCGTCGCTGCCCCGGCCGTCGCCGCCCCCAGTCCCGGCGGTCGACTTTCTTCGGCGCCTGCGCACGGCCGCGCGCGAGGGTGCCGCCGGTCTGATGTTGCTGGTGCTGATGACCGAGCTTTTCATTGGCAACCCGCTGTTGTCGACGCACGTGCGCTTGTGGCAACCGACCTTTGCCAAGATGCTGGTGGCGTACCCGCGCCTCATCCAGGCCTGGACCATGTTTGCGCCCGACGCGCCCACCGTCGATGAAACCGTGGTGGTCGAAGCGGTCACCGCCGACGGCCGCCACGTCGATCCGTACAGCGAAGTGGCTGGCCGCTATGCCCGCCCCGGCACCGCCGCGATTCCCGCCCGCCTGGACAACGATTCGTTTTTCTTCAACTACTCGGCGCGCATTCCGTTCTCGTCGCAGTACTGGGGCGCCTTCCAGGACTGGATCCTGGCCTATCCGCAACGCACGGGTCGGCGCGAGGATCGCATCGTCAGCTTCGAAGCCAGCATCGTCGAAGATGACAGCCCGCCGGTCGGCGAAATGAACCCGCGCAACACGCGGGCGCGGGTTTTTCTCAGCTGGCCACGCCGCTGAAGGATCCGCTCGACAAGGTCGGGTGCTAACCCTAAGAATCTGTTCATGGCGAACAGCTTCGGCACGTTGTCCACGCTCAAGGTCGGGAACAAGGAGTACCAGTTTCACCGCCTGTCGGCGTTGAAGAAGGCCGGCCTGGATCCGGACCGCTTGCCGTTCTCGCTGCGCATCCTGCTGGAGAATTTGCTGCGCACCGAAGATGGCCGGGCCGTGCGCGCCGCCGACATCAAGACGCTGGCCAACTGGCGGCCGAAAGACGAGCCCGCCGACGAGATCGCCTTTCAACCCAGCCGCGTGCTGCTGCAAGATTTCACCGGCGTGCCGGCGGTGGTCGATCTGGCGGCGATGCGCGAAGCGATGAAGAAGCTGGGCGGCGACGCCACCAAGATCAACCCGCTTTTGCCGGCCGAGCTGGTCATCGATCACTCGGTGCAGGTGGACGAGTTCGGAACCGCGCAGGCGCTGTCGCTGAACGCGGCGATTGAATTTCAGCGCAACAAAGAACGGTACGCGTTTTTGCGCTGGGGTCAGTCGGCGTTTCGCAACTTTGCGGTGGTGCCGCCGGACACGGGCATCGTCCACCAAGTGAACCTGGAGTATCTGGCCCGCGTGGTGTTCACCGCGCCGCCTGTGGCCGGCGCCTTGCCGATGGCCTATCCCGACACTGTGGTCGGCACCGATTCGCACACTACAATGGTAAATGGCCTGGGCGTGCTGGGCTGGGGCGTGGGCGGCATCGAAGCCGAGGCTGCCATGCTGGGCCAGCCGATGTCGATGTTGATCCCGCAGGTGATCGGCTTTCGCTTGCACGGCAAGCTGCGCGAAGGATCAACCGCGACCGATCTGGTGCTGGTGGTGACCGAGCTTTTGCGCAAGAAGGGCGTGGTCGGAAAAGTCGTCGAGTTCTTCGGCGCGGGCGTGGCGGCGTTGTCGCTGGCGGATCGGGCGACCATCGCCAACATGGCGCCCGAATACGGCGCCACCTGCGGGATCTTTCCCGTCGACGCCGAGACGCTGCGCTATCTGCGCTTCTCCGGACGTCCCGAGGAGCAGGTCGCGCTGGTCGAAGCGTACATGCGCGAGCAGGGCCTGTTCGGCAGCGGCGACGGCGACAAGACACCCGCGTACACCGACACCATGGAGCTGGATCTCGGCACCGTCGAGCCCAGCTTGGCCGGCCCGAAGCGGCCGCAGGATCGCGTGCGCCTGTCATCGGCGAGCCAGTCGTTCGAGCAGGCGCTGCCGTCGCTGATCAAGCCGAAGAAGAAAGGCGGCGGCGGCGATGCCGCTGCGCCGGCGGTTCCGTCGGCGCCCGAGCTGAAAAACGGTTCGGTGGTGATCGCGGCGATCACCAGCTGCACCAACACGTCAAACCCGTCGGTGATGGTGGCGGCGGGACTGCTGGCGAAGAAAGCGGTGGAGAAGGGTCTGACGACCAAGCCGTGGGTGAAGACGTCGTTGGCCCCCGGATCAAAAGTGGTCACCGAGTATCTGAACGAAGCCAAACTGACGCCGTTTTTGGAAGAGCTGCGCTTTCACACTGTCGGTTACGGCTGCACCACCTGCATCGGCAACTCTGGTCCGCTGCCGGGGCCGGTGTCGCACGCCATCGACGAGCGTGATCTGGTGGTGGCGTCGGTGCTGTCGGGCAACCGCAACTTCGAAGGGCGCATCAATCCGGAGGTACGGGCGAACTATCTGATGTCACCGCCGCTGGTGGTGGCGTTCGCCCTGGCCGGGCGCATCGACATCGACATGGACAAGGAAGCGCTGGGCACCGATCGCGCCGGCAAACCGGTTTTCCTGCGCGACATCTGGCCCAACACCGACGAGGTGAACCGCACCATGGCGGCGGCGATCAAGCCCGAGATGTTCACTCGATCGTACAGCGTGGTCTTCGAAGGCGACGACCGCTGGCAAAAGCTGGACGTGCCCAAGGGCGAGACGTACGTGTGGCAAGGCGATTCGACGTACATCAAGCACCCGCCCTACTTCGAAGGGATGAAGAAGGTGCCGGCGCCGGTGGTCGATATCAAGCAGGCGCGCGTGCTGGCCTTGCTGGGCGACAGCGTCACCACCGATCACATTTCGCCGGCGGGATCGATCAAGAAGGACGGACCGGCGGGCAAGTACCTGCTGGCCCACGGTGTGGATGCCAAGGACTTCAATTCCTACGGCGCGCGGCGCGGGAACCACGAAGTGATGGTGCGCGGGACCTTCGCCAACGTGCGCCTCAAGAACCTGCTGGCGCCCGGCACCGAGGGCGGCGTCACCCGGCACCTGCCCGACGGAGCGGGGATGTCGATCTTCGAGGCGTCGGAGAAGTACGCCGCCGAGAAGGTGCCGCTGCTGGTGCTGGCGGGCAAGGAGTACGGCAGCGGTTCGTCACGCGACTGGGCGGCGAAGGGTCCGCTGCTTCTGGGCGTACGCTTGGTGATCGCCGAGAGCTACGAGCGCATCCACCGATCGAACCTGGTGGGCATGGGCATCGTGCCGCTGCAATTTCTGCCCGGTCAAAACGCGGAGAACCGGGGTCTCAACGGCGAGGAGCTGTACGAGACCGTCGGGTTGCCCCAGCTTTTGAGCTCGAACTTCGCCGCCGGCCGCACGCTGAAGGTGCGCGCCACGCGCGCCGACGGCGGCGTGGTCGAGGTGGAGACGCTGGTGCGCATCGATACGCCGCAGGAGATCGCGTACTACCAGCACGGCGGAATTTTGCAGTACGTGCTGCGGCAGCTCGTGGGCGCGTAGGCGCGGGAGAGATCCGGAGATCCGGGCCGGTCAGCTTCTTATTTTTTCCCCGGCAGCGGATGCCCCGGCAACAAATCATACGGGTGCTTCCAGCGCGGCTGCGCCCGGATCCGCCCCAGCCAGTCGCGCAGGTTCGGGAACTCGTTCCAGTCGACGCCCAGCTCGTCTTCGAAGAAGAGATAGCCACAGATCGACAGGTCGACGATCGATAGCCGGTTGCCGACCACGAACGATCGCCCGAGCAGGTGCGTGTCCAGCACCGTCCACGCCGCGCGCGCCCGTTTGCCGAACTCGGCCACCACGGCGGGCTCGCTCTTCGCGGCCAGCACGCGAAAATAGCGGAACGTCGCCGAGTAACTGGTCAGCTTGTGGTTGTCCCAGAGCAGCCAGCGCAAGACCTCTCGCTGCTGCGCCGGATCGCCGCCCACTACTTTTTCGGCGGCGAACTGCGGATAGCGCTCGGCCAGATAATCCAGCATCACGCCCGACTGGGTCAGGCGCAGCTCGCCGTGATCCAGCACCGGCGCTTCGCCCATCTCGTTGATCGCCCGATAGGCCGGCGTGTGCGTCTCGCCGTTGAAGTAGTCGACGAAGCGCGGCTTCCAATCGGCGCCGGCCAGCTCCAAACACAGCGCCACCTTGTAGCAGTGTCCCGACTGGGCGAATCCATACAGCGTGTACTCCGGCACGGGCACTCTCCTTGATGAGCGGTTCAGAACATCGAAATCGAAACAGCCGAGCTACGTCGCCGCTGCCGGCTTGATGGCGCGAAAACGAACCCGCGTGTAGTCGGCGGTCCAGCGGCCGTCAGCGTCGCACAACGCGAGCCGTAGATCATCCTGCACCTCGGCCAGGAAGGCCGGACGCTCTGCCGGCGACAGCGGCGCCAGGAAACTTTCGGCGAACGTGTGCAGCCAGGCGGTCATGTCGCCCGGCAACGGCGTCGGGCGCGGGAACAGCGCGATGCTCTCGATGACAAATCCTTGTCGGTGAAGCCGGGCTTGATAGTCCTCCGCGGAGGCGAAGCGCCATGGGTCGTATTGATCGGCGTCGATTCCGCGCCGGGCCAGCGCCGTTCCCAAGGACGCGCGAACGGTGGCGACGCAGCCGGCGCCGCCGCACTCGGCGACGAAGCGGCCGCCCGGCACCAGCGCGCGCCACACGCCGGCGATGACCGCGTCCGCATCCTTCATCCAATGCAAGGCGGCGTTGCTGAGGACGGCGTCGAATTCGCCGGCGAAGGTCAGGGCTTGCCCGTCGGCCACTCGCGCGTCCAGGCCCAACGCCACCGCCGCCGCGATCTGCGCCGCGCTGGCGTCAACTCCGATCACCCGGGCGCCCATCTCCTTCAGCTTGGCGGTCAGAAAACCATCGCCGCACCCGAGATCAAGAATGCGCTCGCCCGGCTGCGGATCCAGCAGGGCCACCACCGGCATTCCCAGCTCGGCCACAAAGCGCGCGTTTTCCGCGTAGCGCTGTGGATCCCAGGTCTGCGGCAAGGCGGTCGCGTCGTTCGCCATGGCGGTAACTTGATCGAGCGACGGCCGAAGATCAATTCCGTCTCGGTCGTCGCGCCACTGGTCGCGCCACCGGCCGTCGCCTGACAGACTGTTCGCGTGCAGCTGGGGCAACTGGTCGAGACGTCGCGCCGGGTGGGGGCCACCCGTTCGCGCCTGGAGAAGGTCGCGCTTTTGGCCGATCTGATCCGCCAGTTACCGGCGGCGCTGGTGGGCGTCGGCGTCGCGTATCTGACCGGCGAGCTGCCGCAGGGACGACTGGGGATCGGCTATGCGGTCTTGCACGAGCTGCGTGCCACGCCGACGGCGCCCACCGCTGCCGGCGCTGCTGAACCGCTGAGTCTGGCCGACGTCGATCGCACGTTCGCCGCCATCAAGGACACGCGCGGCGGCGGCTCGGTCGAACGCCGCGCCGGCTTGCTGCGCGCGCTCTTGTCGCGGGCCACCGCTGCCGAGCAAGACTTGCTGCTGCGTCTCATCATCGGCGAGGTCCGTCACGGCGCGCTGGAAGGCGTGGTCGCCGACGCCGTGGCGCGCGCGTTCTCCGTCGAGGCGGCGGGCGTTCGTCGGGCGATGATGCTGGCCGGGACGTTGCCCGCCGTGGCGGTGGCGCTGGCGCACGCCGGTCCGGAGAACGGCGCGGCCGCGCTGGGGCAATTTCAGCTGCAGCTGTTTCAGTCGGTGCAACCGATGCTGGCCGATACTGCGTCCGACGCCGACGCCGCGCTGGAACGTCTGGGCGAAGCGGCCTTCGAGTACAAGCTGGACGGCGCCCGCGTGCAAGTGCACAAGGACGGTGACATCGTGGAGGTCTATAGCCGTCAGCAGAACCGCGTGACCGTCGCGGTGCCGGAGATCGTCGAACGCGTCGCCGCCCTGCCGGCGCGTCGGCTGGTTCTGGACGGCGAGGCCATCGCGCTGTCGCCGAACGGACGACCGCTGCCGTTTCAAACCACCATGCGCCGATTCGGCCGGCGCCTGGACGTGCCGCGCCTGCGCGCCGAGCTGCCGCTGGCGGTCTCGTTCTTCGACGTCTTGCGCATCGACGACGACACGTTGATCGATCGCCCGCTGTGCGAGCGCTGGCAAGCGCTGGCCGCCGCCGATCCCGACGGGCGTCTTTTGATTCCGCGCCTGGTCACCGGTGACGCCGACGCTGCAGACGCTTTCTTCGCCCGCGCCATCGCCGACGGCCACGAGGGTCTGATGGCCAAGGGTCTGAAGTCGCTGTACAGCGCGGGCCGGCGCGGGCAGGAATGGCTGAAAATAAAATCCGCTCATACGCTGGACCTGGTGGTGCTGGCCGCCGAGTGGGGCAGCGGCCGCCGTCAAGGCTGGCTGAGCAACCTGCACCTGGGCGCGCGCGATCCCGAAAACGGCGGCTTTGTGATGCTGGGCAAAACGTTCAAGGGGATGACCGATCAGATTCTGCGCTGGCAGACCGACGCGTTCTTGGCGCGCGAGATCGGCCGCGACGGCATGGTGGTCCACGTTCGTCCCGAACTGGTGGTGGAGATTGCCTTCAACGACGTGCAGACAAGCCCGCAGTACCCGGGCGGCGTGGCCCTGCGTTTCGCCCGCTTGAAACGCTACCGCGACGACAAGACCGCCGCCGACGCCAACACCATCGCCGACGTGCGCGCGCTGCTGCCGTCCGGTTGATTTGCCGGCGCCGTCGATCCACAGTCCCGCCGATGGCCAGTGAAACCTCGCGGTCGATCTTGCGGTCGTGCACGCACCCGGCGTGGTTCGCGCGCAGCAGCGGCGATCTGTTGTCGCTGCTGTCCGATCACCTGCACTGCGAGCGCAAGGCGGCCGAAAACGCCTTGTCGCTGGTGCGGCGCTATCCGCACCGCGGTCCGTCGGTGACGTTGCTGGGCCGCCTGGCGCACGAGGAGACCAGCCACGTGGTGCAAGTGGCGGCGCTGATCGGCGACCGCGGCTGGGTACCGCGTGCCGACACACCGAATCAGTACGCGCGCGGCCTGATGGCGGAGATCCGCAGCGCCGAGCCCGGGCGCTTGCTGGATTCGCTGCTGGCGGCGGCGTTCATCGAAGCGCGCTCGCACGAACGGCTGGGGTTCCTGGCGGTGGGCTTCGAACGCGTCGGGGAAAATCAACTGGCCGATTTCTATCGCGCCCTGGCCGGCGCCGAGGAACGTCACGCCGAGATCTTCCTCGAGCTGGCGGCGCCGCTGGTTTCCGTCGCCAGCTTCGACGATCGCCTGTCGCACTTCGCCGCGCGCGAGGCGGAGATCCTGGCGGCCCTACCGCACGGTCCGCGCATTCATTGAAACGGTGCGGAGGTCGCCTGGCTTTCGCTCACCCGCGCTGAAACACCGCCACGCCGCCGACGAAGGTGGTCGCCACTTCCAGAGCGTTGTCCCACAAGACCAGATCCGCGTCGGCGCCCACGCGCAGCCGCCCTTGCGTCGGCAGACCGAGAATACGCGCCGGCGTCTCGGTGGCCATGGTCAGCGCGTCTTCCAATTGCGCGCCGGTGAAGGTCAGCATGGTGCGCACGGCCCGATCCATGGTCAGCGTCGATCCCGCCAGCGTCCCGTCGGTCAGGCGCACCGCCGCGCCGTCGGAGACCACCGTCTCGCCCGCCAGCGAAAACGTGCCGGGCCCGCAGCCGGCGGCGGCCACCGCGTCGGTGACCAGGGCCAGGCGATCGGGACCCTTCGCGCGCAGGGCCAGGTTCAGCGCCGCGAAGTGGGCATGCACGCCGTCGGCGATCAGTGTGGCGACCACGCGCTCGTCGGCCAGCGCCGCGCCCACCGCGCCCGGCGCGCGGTGATGAAACAAGGACATGGCGTTGTAAAGGTGGGTGGTCATGGTGGCGCCGGCGTCGATGCCGGCGACGAACTGATCGAAGGTGGCCTCGGTGTGGCCCAGGCTGATCACGATCCCGCGATCGCGCAGCCGACTGATTAACTCCAGCGCACCCGGCCGTTCGGGGGCGATGGTCACCAGACGAACATCGCCGGCGCTGGTCAATTCGTCGGCCAGCGCCGCATCGACGTCGGCGATCAGCTCGCGTCGATGAGCGCCGGCGCGCGAGGTCGAGATGAACGGCCCCTCCAGGTGCAGGCCCAGCGCGCGCGCCCCCGGCGCCCAGCGCGCGTCTGCGAAGGCGATGTGCGCGCGGCGATACGCCGCCGGGTCGCGCGTCACCAGCGTCGGCAAATAAGCGGTGACGCCGGTGGCCGGCAGCGCCGCCGACAAGCTGCGCAGAGCTTCGCTGTCGTCGCCCACTTCGAAACCGAACCCGCCGTTCACCTGCAAATCGATGAGGCCGGGCGAGACGATGTTGGCGGCGAACACTGGTTCGGGCAGCGCGCTGGCGTTCAGATCCGGATCGCGAATCACCGCCGCGATGGTGGGGCCTTCAATGATCAGCGCTCCGCGGTGCAGCTGGCCGTCCAGCAGCAGGCGGCCGGTGATGCTGAATCGAGGGCTCGCCTCCGCCGCCTGGTGGTTGGCCATCGCCCGGAATATGGTACCGCATGCCGACGATTTCGACGACGCTGTTCAATCGCGCAGGCAAGCTGATGGCCGCGCTGGTGGCGCTGGCGGGGCCTGCGTTATGGTCGCGGCCAGCGATGGCCAAGCCCGGACCGGCGTTTCCCTTCGCCGTGCACGAAAAGATCTTGCCGAACGGCCTGCACGTCGACGTGGTGAACTACGATTCGCCAGGCCTGGTGGCGTATTACACCATCGTGCGCACCGGCAGCCGCAACGAGGTCGAAGCGGGCAAGTCGGGCTTCGCTCACTTCTTCGAACACATGATGTTTCGCGGGACCGAACGGTACTCGCAGGACGCGTACAACAAGGTCATCACGTCGATCGGCGCCGATTCGAACGCCTACACCTCCGACGATTTGACCGTCTATCACACGCTGGCCGGCAAGGCCGCGCTGCCGACCATCGCCGAGATCGAGGCGGATCGCTTTCGGAATCTGAAATACTCGCAGCCCGACTTTGAGAAAGAGGCGCGCGCCGTGCTGGGCGAATACAACAAGAACGCCTCCAATCCGCTGGAGAAGATGACCGAGACGTTGTACGACCACGCGTTCACCGCGCACACGTACAAGCACACCACGATGGGCTTTCTGAAAGACATCGAGGATATGCCGAACCAGTTCGCGTATTCGTTGCAGTTCTTTGATCGCTATTACCGGCCTGACAACGTGACGGTGCTGGTGGTCGGCGACGTCGACGCGGCCGCGGTGTTTCCGCTGATCGAAAAGGAGTACGGCGACTGGAAATCCGGGCCACGCCGTCCGGCCGTGCCGGTCGAACCGCCGCAGACCAAAGAGCGGCGCGCCGCGCAGCCCTGGACCGGCCCGACGCTGTCGGTGCTGATGGAAGGCTTTCACACGCCGGCGTTCTCCACCAAGAACGTCGATCTGCCGGCGCTGGACGTGCTGTCCGAGTTGCTGTTCGCCGAGCGGGCGCCTTTGTACAAGCGTCTGGTGATCACCGACCAGACGGTCGAGACATTGTCGGGCGCGGCTGATCCGCACGTCGATCCGAATTTGTTCACGGTGGTGGCGCGGATCAAGAAACCGGCGGACATCGCCCGCGTCGAGACCGCCATCCATGACGAAGTGGCCCGCATCGGCCGCGAGGGCGTCGACGACAAGACGCTGGCCGAGGTTCTCTCGCACGTGAAGTACGCCTTCGCCTCGCGGCTGTCGACGGCGGATCGCGCGGCGGATGTGGCGGCGTCGTTCATCGCCCTGACCGGATCGATCGCTTCGATCAACGACTACTTCGCGCTTTACGACCGGGTGACCAGCGCGGACGTCAAGCGCGTGGCCCAGACCTATTTCACCGCCGCCAACCGCACGGTGGTGACGTTGACGGCGGCCAAATGAATCGCCGGGGGAGCCTGTTGATGGTGCTTTCGTTTCTGTTGCTGGCGGCAGCCGCCGGCCGTGCCCGGGCGGCCAGCGCGCCGAAGACGGTGTTCGTGCGTTCGCCGGACAACCCGCTGGTGGCCATCCGGATCGTCTTTCGCGTCGGCGCCGTCGACGATCCGAAGGGCAAAGAAGGCCTGGCTGCGCTTACAGCCGAGATGGTCGGCCGCGGCGGCACGCGCGCGCGAACCTATGCCGAAGTGCTGGACGCGCTTTACCCGATGGCCGCGCAGATCGGCGTCTACGCCGACAAGGAATCGGTCGTCTTCGAAGGGATGGTTCACCGGGACAACCTGGCCGCCTTCGCCGAGCTGCTGGCCCAGCAGATCCTCACGCCGCGTTTCGCTGACGACGATTTCACCCGCAACCGACAAGACGCCATCGACGCCATCACCAAGAGCCTGCGCGGCAACGCCGACGAAGAGCTGGGCAAGCAGGCGATGGCGGCGGTGCTGTTCCAGGGCCATCCCTATGGCTATCCGTCGGAGGGAACGGTGGCCGGGCTGCAGGCGATCAGCCTCGACGACGTTCGGCAATTTTTCGCCCGTCATTTTGCCCAGGACCGGATGATCGTCGGTGTGGCCGGCGGCTACCCGGATGGATTCGCCGAAGCGTTCGCTCGTCGATTCGCCGCGCTGCCCAGCAAAAGTCCGCCCTTGCCGGTGTTGCCCAGGCCGCCCGCATTGCGCGGAACGCAGGTTCTGATCGTCGAGAAGGACGCCCGCGCCGACGCTATCTCTGTCGGACACGCCATCTCCGTCACCCGCCACGACGCGGATTTCTACCCGCTTTGCGTGGCCCGTTCTTACCTGGGCGAGCACCGCACCTTCAGCGGCCTCCTGATGAATGAGCTGCGCGGCAATCGCGGCCTCAACTATGGCGACTATGCCTATGTGGAAAATTTCATCCAGGACGGCTGGTCGACGTTTCCCCTGCCGAACATTCCGCGCCGGCAACAACACTTTGAATTGTGGCTGCGGCCGGTGCCGCCGCAGAACGCGCTGTTTGCGCTGCGGGCGGCGCTGTTCGAGACCGATCGATTGATCCACGACGGCATTTCAGAGGCGGCGTTCCAGGCCACCAAGGTCTTCCTGACCAACTACGCCAACCTGTGGACGCAGGACGTGTCGCGGCGCCTGGGCTATGCCATGGACGCCGCCATCTATGGCAAGGATCTGATCGCCGAGCTGCAGGCGCGTCTGCCGAAGATGAAAAAGGCCGACGTCGATCGGGCCGTCCGCAAGCACCTGTCGCTTTCGAATCTGGCCGTTGCCATCGTCGCGCAGGACGGCGCCGGCCTGCAGGCCAAGCTGTTGTCGGGGGAGCCCACGCCGATCACCTACGACACCAGCGGGACACCGCCCGAGGTGCTGGCCAAGGATCGCTTGATCGAAAGATATCCGCTGCCGCTGACCAAGGACGCCGTGCGCGTGGTGCCGGTCGAACAGATGTTCGAACGTTAGGGCGGGTCCAGCACGATCGCGCCGGGTTCCAGGCGAAAACCGGCGGCGCGCAACGCCGGCAAGAATGGGCAGCGCAAGGCCGGGGTGTGGTTGATGGTGTCGACGCGCAGCTGGCGCGGGCGGCGGCGGTCGGCGACACGGCGCAGGCCTGACACACCCGCAGCGACGGCGGCGCCGTCGTCGGAGAAGACGCGCAGGTGGCGGCCGCTGCGATCGACGAAGAAGACCAGAACGCCGCCCACCAGCACCACGCGCGCGCCGGGCGCGCGGCGGGGTGGGGCGACGACTTCGCTGCTGTCACCGCCGTCGCCTTCAGTGTCGACGCGACCGCCGACCGTTGTTGGCCACGGCAGCAGCGCACCGTAGGGATTGGCCGGGTCGACGGCGGCCAAGGTCAGCGTGGCGTCTTCGTCGGCGCTGTCAGCGTCGCGCGCGTCGCGCAGGCGCTCGACGGCGCCAGGCAGGGCGAACTGCGCGCCGGTGAGGCCTTCGACAAAAAAACCACGGCGGATCTTCCCCACTTCTTCCATCGCGCGCATCACCTGCGCCAGCGGAGCGAAGCCGCCGGGCGTCGCCTCGGCGATGGCGGCCTCGCGGCTGACCACGCCGTATCGTTCCAGCAGCGCCAGCGCGCGGGCATGCGCGCGCTGCGTGTCGGGCAGTGGCGGTTGCAGCAGCGCCGCCACCGTCGACCAGCGCCCGGCCGCTTGCGCGATGGTCAGGCGAGCCGCTGGTCGGGCGCTTTTCGGGCGGCGGGCGGCGGCGATGGCGCGCAATGGTTGAAACGTGTCGTTGGTGACCAGGCCGGCCCACACCAGTTGCCACAGCGCCGCCAGGATCTCGTCGGAGGTGGCGCCCGCGCAGCCTTGCTGCAGCTGCGCGAAGAACGAAGCGCCCTGCGCATTGAGCTGGTTCCAGATGGTGCGCTCCAGCGCCGGCGCGTCGTCGGGCAATGCGGGCGGGTCGTAAAGAGCGCGGACCCGATCGCGGCGAAACAAGGCCACGCGCGTGTCGCTGCTGCTGGAACCGCCGCGTCCGAGCCACACCACCTCGCCCAGCGCGCCCAGCTCGTCCAGCGCTGCGCCGGTGAAACCGTCGATCCTCGCGGGGAGGATCGCGTTTTCCAGATCGGCGAAGGGCAGGAACAAGCCTTCCAGCTGTTGCACCGCCTGGCGCAGGCGCGGCGGGCCCGAGCGCGGCGAAGACAGCTCGTGCCAGCGCGAGAGAAACCGCGCCAGGCCTTCGCTACCGACCGGCGCCACTTGATTGCGCAGATGGGCCAGCGTGCGTCGGCGCAGCGTGCGCAATACCTCGGCGTCGCACCAGCAAGCGGTCGGCCGCTCGACGCGGAACGGACCTTGGGCCAATTGCTCGCTGGCCGCTTGGGCGCGCACGATCGCCGCCGCGCTGGCGCCGCTGATGCCGAAGCGGGCCGCCACGTCGTCGATGGCGAACGGTCCGTGCGTGCGGGCGAACCGCGCCACCAGACCCGGCAAGGCGTCCGGAACGGTGGCCGCAAACGCCGCCGGTGTGTTTGCCGGCAACCCCACGCCCAAGCCATCACGATAGCGGCCGGCGTCTTCGGCGGCGATGAAGCGCGCCTCGCCCGCCACCGTCACCCGCAGCGCGCGGCCGCTGTTTTCCAGCGCCGCCAGCCACGGCTGCGGATCCTCCGTCGCGCGCGCCGCCAGCTCGCCCGCGGTGAGATCGCCCAGCCGGCGCAGAAGATCGTGCGCGGCCTCGGCGTGGTGCGCGCGGCGCTCGGGGGCCAGCGCCTGCAGCTCGGCGCCAAGGGCATCGATCACCACCGGCTCCAGCAGCTCGGCCAGTTCTTCCTGGCCCAGCAGATCGCGCAGCAGGTTGCGATCCAGGGTCAATGCCTGGGCCTTGCGTTCGGCCAGCGGCGCGTCTCCTTCGTACATGTACGCGGCGACGTAGGCGAAGGCCAGCGAACGCGCGAACGGTGACGCCGACGTGGTCTCCGCTTCGACCACCTGGACCTCGCGGCGGCGCACGGCGGAAAGCAAGGCCACCAGCGCCGGCACGTCGAACACGTCGTTCAGACACTCGCGGTAGGTTTCCAGCACGATGGGGAAATCGGCGTGGCGCAGCGCCGCGGCCATCAGGTTTTGCGCCTTCAGTCGCTGGGTCCACAGCGGCGTGCGCTGGTTCGGCCGCCGCCGCGGCAACAGCAACGCGCGCGCCGCGTTCTCGCGAAAGTGGGTGGCGAACAACGCCGACCGACTGAGCTCGGCCAGCAACAGATCTTCGACTTCTTCCGGCTCGGGCACGAGGGCGGCGGCCGGCGGCGGCTCGTCGGCGTTGGCGAAACGGAGGGCGATCCCGTCATCGCTCCACAGTGTCTGCACCTCGAACCCGGCGCTGGCGGCCAGACGCGCCTGCAGCGCCAGCGCCCACGGCGCGTGCACGCGCGCCCCGAACGGCGACAGCAAACAGACGCGCCAGTCGCCGAGCTCATCGCGAAACCGTTCGACCGTGATTGCCCGATCGGTCGGCAGGGTGCCGGTGGCTTCCTGCTGCGCGTGCACATAGCGCCACAGATTGCCGGCGGCGCGCGCCTCCAGCGGATGCTCGGTGGTCAGCCACGCCGTCGCCGCCGCTTGATCCAGCTCGCCCAGACGCCGGGTCATCTCGCCCAGCGCGCGCCCGATCTCCAGCGGCCGGCCCGGACCCTCGCCGCGCCAGAAGGGCATCTTTCCTGGCTGGCCTGGCGCCGGCTGGACGATCACCCGGTCGCGG